>JAFXUD010000041.1 GCA_017535315.1 Victivallales bacterium
ACGGCGTCCCGTCGTCGGATGGGGGTGTGGCGACGGCGTCCCGTCGTCGGATGGGGGTGTGGCGACGGCGTCCCGTCGTCGGATGGGGGTGTGGCGACGGCGTCCCGTCGTCGGATGGGGGTGTGGCGACGACGTCCCGTCGTCGAATTGGAGCTTTATTGCTAAAGCACCGCGATAAATCAACCATAAAAACAGTAAGGAAAAATCATGATTCGCAAAGCTGGTTCATACGCGACAGAGGTTCGTGAAGCCATGAAGGGCGGTCCAGGGGCCGTCACGATGGAGCACTATTTCAAGAAGGACGAGTTTGGGGGCACGCACGCCCGTGTCTGCTCGAAGCTCATTATCCCGCCAGGTGCAGGCATCGGTTTCCATGAGCATGTGACGGAAGACGAAGTCTATGTTGTTCTCAAGGGACGCGGCGAAGTCAATGACAATGGCACGATTGCTGAAATCGGCCCTGGGGATTCTGTTCTTACGGGCAAAGGCGCGGGGCATTGCGTGAAATGCATCGGCAATGAAACCCTTGAAATCCTTGCCCTGGTGGTCACCTACTAAAACTGCTTTTCAGTATGATGGAAGCGCACGTCACGAAAGCCACTCCCCTGCATAGCGGACGTTTCATTCGCCTGGAGTTGATGGAATACGAGACCGCCAGCGGCAAGAAGTGCTTCTGGGAGGCGGCTCAGCGCAATACCAGCAACACGGCGGCGCTTATGGTTGCCACGCTCAAGCCAAGTGGACGAGTGCTGCTGGTGCGCCAGTTCCGTCCGCCGCTCCAAGCCTATTCGCTGGAGTTTCCAGCAGGATTGGTTGATCCAGGCGAGCAGTGTGCGGCGACGGCGGTGCGCGAACTCCTGGAGGAGACGGGGTACACTGGCAAGGTCATCTGGGAGACAGGAGCCTGCGCCAGTTCCCCAGGCATCACGGGCGAACTGGTCTCCATGGTGTTCATGGAGGTGGATGAAACGCTTCCCGATAATAAACTCCATAGGCAAAATCTCCAGGACAACGAAGAGATAGAGGTGCTTGCAGTGCCTTTGTCGCAGCTTTCCGAGGTTATTTCAGCCGCCTTGAAACGTGGCGATGTGGTCTGCAGCCGCCTGGCTCTCTGGGCGGCCTCGCAAGGGGCGCGCTGGTAGGTACGGTATTTATAATCCATGTGCGGAATATGCGGCATATTGGCACCAGATGGTGTGGACAACGGAAAAGGCCGCATCGGCGACATGCTTACTGCCATGTCGCACCGCGGCCCTGATGGACGCGACATTGACAATCCATCCATTGTGCCTGAAGTGCTTCTGGGGCACGTCCGTCTATCCATCATTGCCCCAGGGGCAGCTGCATCGCAACCGATGACGGACGAGGGATCTGGCAATGTCATCACCTTCAATGGGGAAATCTACAACTATCGCGAACTCCGTGAGGAGTTGAAGGGGCACGGTTGCCAGTTCCGAACGCAATCGGATACGGAGGTGCTTCTGAAGGCGTATGAGCATTGGGGGAGAGGGTGCCTTGTGCACCTGAACGGCATCTATGCCTTTGCCATCTGGGATTCTCGGAATGATGAGCTTTTTGCCGCACGGGATCCGCTGGGGGTAAAGCCCTTCTACTACGCATGGGGGAAGAAGTGTTTTGTCTTTGCCTCGGAGGTGCGTGCGCTTCTTGCTTCAGGACTGGTCGAACGGAGAGTTTCCCACGACGGCCTTGATTCACTTCTGGCGTATGGCTCCGTGCAGGAGCCGTTCACGTTAGTGGAAGGAGTGCGCTCCCTGCCAGCGGGGGCGATGATTTGCCTCTCCAGAGATTTTCATTTGGAGGTGAAGGAAAGCAGCCTTGTTTCACCAGAACACGGGGCATTGCCTGAAGGGGAGATTCAGGAGCGCGTCTCGACTGCGCTGTCAGAGGCTGTGCGTCGGCAACTTCTCTCCGACGTTCCGCTTGGCGTTTTCCTGAGTGGCGGCATTGACAGTGCCGCCATCGCCACGCTGGCAGCACGGCAGAAAAGCAATTTGAGTGCCTTTACCGTTGTTTTCGACGAGCCAGACCTGGACGAGCGAGAGAGGGCGCGTAGTATGGCGAACCGTCTGGGGCTGGAGCATCACGAACTGGAGTTGACCAGCGCGGAGATACGCGAGAACGCCATGCGCGCGCTGGATGCGCAGGATCAGCCGAGCATTGATGGTCTGAACACCTGGTTTGTCTCCAAACTGGTGCGGGATGCTGGCATCAAGGTCGCTCTTTCAGGGCTGGGAGGGGACGAGTTGTTTGCTGGCTATGGCGGTTTCTATAGGCCAAGGCGGCTGATGCGTTTGGCCTTTTTTATGCGGTTCATGCCTGCCTTCATGCGTAGGCTGTTGCAGGACAATGCGAAATCGGAAGCGGTTCAGAAACTGGCGTGGGCAGTTGATTTTCCGATTTCCCCTTATTTCCTGACGCGTCAGATCATGGGAGCGCGTATGCGCACTTGGCTTGAAGAGGGAGTGCGCTATCAGAAGTTTGTTTCTCCTTTTCCCCCACGGAATCCTTTCAATGGCTTTCCCTCGTGGATGCAGGAGAGTTTTCAGCCCCTTTGCCATCCTATTGAGACAGGGCAGGGGGGGGAAAATGATCTCATCAACTCCATATCCTATTGGGAGTTATCGACCTACATGCGCTCTACACTTCTCCGCGACGCGGACTGCATGGGCATGGCGCACGGTCTTGAAATCCGCGTGCCGCTTATTGACAGGGAACTTGTGGAGCTGCTCTTCAGGGTGCCAGGGATATTAAAACTGTCGCCTAAACTGCATAAGCCGTTGCTTGTCAACGGGGCTGGTCTGGATGTCAAAGAGGCGATGGCTCCCAAACGCGGCTTCAATATGCCAATCCAGCGCATCATGCAGGAGGTTTGTGCGGCAGAGGCAAAGGAACTTTTCCTTGCCAGCTCTAGCGATTGTTTTTCATCGCGCGCGCTTCAGGAGATTTGGACGCTTTATGCCAACGGTAGAATCGCCTGGCAAAGAATTTGGTGTATCTACGTTGCATTACGCTGGCTTGGAAAGATTTTAGAGCTTTCTTGAGTTTTCTACACTCATGAGGAACAGAGTGTTTCTAAAAAACTTGTTTGTCATAGGTAAAACCTGCAAATGCATTTGCATTTTTCCTGAATTGTATATATATTAGTAGTTTGAATATTTTTGTTTCCATGAGGCGGTTTCAAGCAAAGTGAGGCAAGCTTATGAATGAAGAATATCTGGCAAAAGCCAGGCAGAAGGTATCGGACGTGCGGATGTTCATCGTCGGCGTCTCCCGCCGTGCCAGCGAATTGGCAAAGGGGGCACGTCCCCTGATCAGACTTATTCCAGGCGAGGAAAACGACTGGCTGGATATTGCTCTGCAGGAAGTCGCCGAGGGGAAGGTCGTCATCACTCCTGGAACCTCCAAAAAGTGAAAACAGGTCTGGCATTTGCCGATCATTTCAACTCGATAATTTTTCATTATTAACGTTAAGGATACAAACATGGCTGACGCATACATTTTCATCGGACCACCTGGAGCTGGAAAAGGTACACTGGGTGACATCTTCTGCGAAAAGACGGGCGTGATTCACGTCTCCACGGGACAACTCCTTCGCGACGAGATGGCGGCTGGCTCTGATTTGGGAAAGCAGGTCAAGGACATCATCGCTGCAGGCAAGCTGGTCTCCGATGACATCGTTGCCGCTATGGTCAAAAACAGGCTTGCCAAGGCCGACATCAAGGCACATGGCTGTCTTCTGGACGGTTTCCCGCGCACCGTGCCGCAGGCCGAAACCCTCGAGAAAATCCTGGCCGACGGCGGCGACCGCATGGCGGCTGTGGTGCTCATCGAGGCTGACCGCAAGATGCTGATGGGGCGTTTGACCTCCCGTCGCATGTGCTCTAACAAGGAATGCGGCGCCATCTATAACGTCATCTCCCAGCCCCCGAAAAAAGAGGGCGTCTGCGACAAATGCGGCGCACCGCTTTACCAGCGTTCCGATGACACGGAGGCCACCGCCATCGACCGCCTCAAGGTCTATGAGGAGCAGACGGCTCCCCTGGTCGATTTCTATGCATCCAGAGGGCAGCTGGTGAAAATCACCAGTGAAGACGCCCCCGCCGAGGAAAACTACAAGGCACTGGCAAAGGTTTTGGGGAAATAGCCCTGCGTCCCCTTGGGCGCGTAGATTATGGTATTTGGTAGAATTAACATATACAGTGGCAAAGACCTGGACGGCATACGCCTTGCCGCGTATGCATCCGCCCAGGTGCTGGACCGAGTGGCAAATGCCGTCGTGCCAGGAATGACGACGGCGGAAATCGACATGCTGGCAGCGGAGTTCATCAAGGACACTGGCGGCAAGAGCTGCTTCCTTGGCTACCACGGCTATCCTGCCCATATCTGCATCAGTATCAACAACGAGGTGGTGCATGGTATCGGCAGCCCCACGCGCATCGTCCAGCCAGGAGATCTGGTCAGCTTGGACGTCGGGGTGACCGTTGGCGGATACTGCGGCGACAACGCTCGGACCGTCTGCGCTGGCCCCTTCTGCAGTGAACTGGGGCAACGGCTCATGGATACCACAAAAGCGGCCCTGGATGCTGGCATTGAACAGGCCGTCGAGGGAAACACCATCAACGACATCGGCCTTGCCATTGAGCAGGTTGTGCATCATGCGGGCTTCGAGGTTGTTCGTGACATGGTCGGCCATGGCTGCGGGAAGAACATGCATGAGCCGCCCGAGGTGCCGAACTATTTCATCAGGGGGCGTTCCCCTGTCCTCAAGGAGGGCATGGTTCTCGCCATTGAGCCCATGGTCAATGCAGGGACCTGGAGAATTACCATCGACCGCAAGGATGGCTGGACTGTCCGTACAGCCGATGCCTCCCTTTCAGCGCATTTTGAAAACCAAATACTTGTAACCAAAGACAAACCGGAGATTCTTACGTGCCTAAACAATCCAAAGACAACATTACTCTTAAAGGAACGGTAAAAGAACTGCTTCCCAACACCGAGTTCATCGTGACGCTTGAAAACGGACACGATATCCGTGCCTATATCAGCGGCAGGATGCGCATGCACTACATCCGTATCCTGCCAGGCGACCAGGTCACTGTCGAAATCTCGGCTTATGACCTGACGCGCGGACGCATCAACTACAGGCAGAAATAGAGCCGCCACCGTCTGGCTCAAGGAGCTGGACGGAGACAGACGATGCCTGAAGAGGTAATTCCATACCAAATTGATATGAGTCGCGTAGCGGCGGCAAGAGCATAGCCGTGGGTGGAGCGAGCACCTTTGGCGCGAGCGAAACCCACGGGCAGGCGATACCCCCAGTTTCTTTGCGTCCTGCCGCGTAGCGTAGCGGAGCGGCAGGACGCAGAAAGGCCAATGAGCATTATCAATCGGTGAGGGATTGCCTGAAGAGTGCGTTTCAGCAACAAAAAAAGCGCGACCGTATTTGCAAAACAAACAAATAGGAGTATATTATATACTCCATTTTTGTCTATTAGCCATTATTGTGTCTGCAAAAATGGCGAATAGATGAAGGCCATGACAGTACTGGAGGAGTTGACCAGTAGGGATGGCCGAGAACTCTTTGACTATTCCACCCTTTTCGGCGGTCTCACCCTGAACCGCAGGAAAGTTGTCAAAGAAAGCCGTGGGTGCCAAACACCCTCGGCATGGGCAACGAGATTCAGGGAATGCGTGCGCTGCGAAAGCAGTTCCGCATCGCAAGGGAGCTGGCCAGGCTAAGCAAGATTATTCTGGCGGGCGACCCCGTTAACATTGCAAACAATTGGAATGTGAAACAATGAAAGTCAGAGCTTCAGTAAAGAGAATGTGCAACAACTGCCGCATCGTGAAGCGCGCAGGTGTCATCAGGGTTATCTGCAAGAACAAGCGCCACAAACAGCGCCAGGGCTGAGCAGGTTTCCTTGACTTGTTTTCTCACCAGTTTAACGATTAACAAGATGCCTGCAATGCACCCCTCTGCGAAGGAGTGGTGCACGACGGTAAATTAGCTAGGAACAGTAAAATGCCCAAACTCCTCGGTATTGACATCCCGAACAACAAACACATCAACGTCTCCCTGACATACCTCTACGGTATCGGCCCCGCGACCGCAGACAAAATCTGCGCCATGGCTGGCATCGACCCGATGCTCAAGGCTGGCGATTTGACTGACGCCAACATTACGGCCATTCTGCAGATTCTGCAGGAACACTATATGGTTGAAGGTGACTTGCGCCGTCAGATTGCCCAGAACATCCGCCGCCTGACCGCCATCAACTGCTATCGTGGAATCCGCCATAAACGCAATCTTCCTGTTCGTGGACAGCGCACCAAAACCAATGCGCGTACCCGCAAAGGAACCAAAAAGACCGTCGGCGCAATCCGTGACAGGTCCGAACGTAAGCAGGCCAACACCAACGCGGCTGCGAAGCAGGCGTAACAGCCAGGCCGCATAGGGTATCTGCAGGGCGCCCTTGCGCTATGCGGATATTGTGGAAAACAAAACAACCAATTCCCATCAGAGAGACTATAATCAAATGGCAGATGAAACCACAGAAGTAAAGACCACCGAGACACCTGCGGAAGCAGCGCCAGTGGCGGATGTGAAGCGCAAAGCCAAGGGAGGACGCCTCGTCCTTGCTGGCATTGTTCACGTGGATTCAACTTTTAACAACACACGCGTCGCTATCAGTGACCAGAACGGAAACATTCTAAGCTGGTCAACGGGTGGCAAGCTCGGCTACAAGGGCTCGCGCAAAAGCACGGCTTTCGTGGCGCAGCTCATTGCAACAGACGCGGCGAAGAAGGCGATGGCCACATACGGGCTGAAGGAAGTCGAAGTCCGCATCAAGGGACCAGGCGCAGGCCGTGAATCGGCTGTCCGCGGCATTGCTGCCGCTGGACTGGAAATCACCGTCCTCAAAGATGTCACCCCGTTGCCCCACAACGGTTGCCGCCCGCCCAAACGCCGCAGAGTCTGATGACTTCATAATGCTTTCTCGAATCCGTGCACTTTAAGCGCCTTTGAGCAGCCAAGGAGGTTATCAATGAATGAGAAAAAAGGGTTTGAATGCCCCAAAGAAATTAAAGTAGTCGAGCAGACGCCCACATACGTCCGCATCAAGGCGGAGCCTTGGGAAAATGGCTATGGACATACAGTTGGCAATGCCATGCGCCGTGTCCTGCTTTCCTCGATGGAAGGCGTTGCGGTGACCAGTATCAAGATTGACGGTGTTTCACACGAATTCAGCTCCATTCCTGGAGTCATGGAAGACGTGATGAAAATCGTCCTGAACGTCAAAAAACTGAAATTCAACTGCCAGGGAAGTCTCCCGATGACTTTGGAGTTGAAGGCCGATGAAGCTGGTGTTGTCACGGCGGCGAATATCCGTGAGGACGCGTTTGTTGACGTCATCAACAAAGACCAGGTCATCTGCACACTTGACAGGGATATGGACTTCCGCATGGAGTTGGTCATTGACCGCGGTCGCGGATACAGGCCATCCGAAGAGAACAAGAGTTCCGACCAGGTTATCGGAACTATTCCCGTCGATAGCCTTTTCAGTCCCGTCGAGCGCGTCCGCTACGATGTGCAGGACTGCCGCGTCGGCCAGCATACCGACTATGACAGCCTGGAAATGGAGATTTGGACAGATGGGCGGATCCTGCCGCTTGAAGCCGTCAACAAGGCGGCTGAAATATTGCGGAGCATGTTCTCCGTCTTCCTGGTGCCAGATGCGGGCAGCGAGAACCAGCAGTTGCCGCCTTCCGCAGGGCTGAACGAGGAGGAAAAGGAACTTCTGGAGAAGCTGAAACTGGAGGTTTCCACGCTGGAACTCTCCGTCAGGGCTGTCAATTGCCTGGAGTCCCAAAACATCAAGTATCTCGGCGGGCTGGTTGAGAAGTCTGAAAACCAGATGCTCAAATTCAAGAATTTCGGTCGCAAGTCCCTGTCTGAAATCAAAGAGAAGCTGCAGGCAATGGGCTTGAGCCTTGAAATGAATCTGAGCGACAATCTGAAGGATGAGCTGCAACGCTTTATCTCAGAGAACGAAGTCGAAAAAGAACAAGCCGGGAAGACCGACAAAGAACAGAGCAACGAGGAATAAGATAAATGAGACATCGTAAACACACTTTCAAGGTCGGTCGCACAACGGCCCATCGCCATGCCATGCTTTCCAATGCCGTCTGCTCTCTGATTGAGCACGGACGCATCCAGACCACGTTGGTCAAGGCCAAGGAAATCCGCAGGCTTGCCGACCGCATGATTACATACGGTAAGGAAGGCAGCCTTCACAAGAGGCGTCTTGCCATTGCCGCTCTTCTCGGGCAGGTTGAAGTGGTTCATAAGCTGTTTGCCGATGTCGCTCCGCAGTTCAAGGAGCGCAATGGCGGCTATACCCGCATTATGAAGCTCGGTCCGCGCAGAGGTGACGGCGCCGAGATGTGCATCCTCGAGTTTGTCGAGTCCGACGAAGTCGTTGCGGCTGCCAAGGCTGCCGCTGAAGCTCCTGCGGCTGAAGAGGCTCCGAAGGCTGGAGAGGCTCCGAAGGCTGAAGAGGCTCCGAAGGCTGAAGAGGCTCCGAAGGCATAAGTTTGCTTGACATCATTGCCTGAAGCGGTATGAGTCTTCAGGCTTTTGCACGACATTTATGGCGGCGGATACGTTAATCCGCCGCCTTTTTTTCAACATAAAAATGTCAACAGGATTCAATAAAATAGAAGAAAGAGAGTTATCGGCGCTTCGCGGAAAAGGGGTGCTTTTCAAGCATGCGTGCGGCCTGCAGCTTCTTTCTGTCGAGTGCGACGATGTGGAGAACATGTTCAGCGCGGGATTTTTGACTGTTCCCGTCGATGACACGGGCGTCACGCACATCATCGAGCACAGCGTGCTGGGTGGTTCCAGGCGCTATCCTGTCCGCGATCCATTCATGGAAATGTACAAGAGCAGCGTTGCAACCTTTATCAACGCGCTCACCTATCACGATTACACCATCTATCCTGTTTCCAGTACAGTCTCGAAGGATTTCTTCAATCTTGCCTCCGTTTATTTTGATGCGGTCTTCAATCCGCTCCTGACACCTGACACCTTTTTGCAGGAAGGATGGCACTATGACTTCAGGAAACCAGGCTCTTTGAAGTCGAAACTGGTCTGCAACGGGGTTGTCCTGAATGAGATGACAGGGGCCTTTGCGGATGTGGATGAGATGATTATTTGCGAGACAAACCGCCGCCTTTTTCCCTGTTCGTCCAGACGCTTCTATTCTGGTGGCCTGCCTGCGAAGATTCCAACCTTGAGCTACAAGCGCTTCAAGAACTACTACAAGTCCCATTATCATCCGTCCCTTGCAAAGCTTTTTTTATACGGCAATATCCCCACCGATGAAAAACTGGATTTCTTGGAAAGGGAGCTTTCCAGCCTGAAAGTAACCCCTGTTCGCCCGATCTCCAAGAAAACAGTTCAGCCGCTGTGGAGCAGCCCAGTGCGCCGAACACTCCACTATACGCCCGTGATGGATGAAAACGATGGTTGCTCTCTGGCAATCTCCTTCTATTTGAACAGCGCCTGCGATCCTGTTCTTGACTTGGCCTTCGAGTTTCTGGACAATCTGCTTCTGGACAATGAATCTTCTCCTTTGTACAGGGCCATTATGGAATCTGGGCTCTGTGAGCGCCTTGGACTTAGCGGCTATGACAACGAAACCCTGGAGACCTCCTTTGTGGTTGTCGCCAATGGTGTCGAACAGGCTAATCTACCCAAGATGGAGGCTCTTATCCTCCGCGCTCTCGAAGAATGTGCTGAAAACGGCTTTTCTGAAGAACATCTGGCAAGTGCCTTCGCGCAATTCAAAATGGAGCAGTCTGAAATCACCTCCTCCTTTGTCTATAACCAGATGGAAAAGGTCTATGACGCATGGTTCTACGGTTCCGATCCTTTCCTCTATCTCGACTATGCGGATACCATCGCCGAACTCGAACGGCGGATGAAAGACAGAAGATGGCTGCCTAGACTCATCCGCACATATCTCTGCGATAATCAGCATAAGCTGACAATGATCTTCATCCCCGACAAGCTCTCTGAAAAGCGACAGATGGCACGCATGGAGACAAGGCTGGCGAAAATCAAGGCAAAACTGAGCAAAGAACAACTGAAAGACATTGAAACGAACGCAGAGCGCTTTCGGAACGGTCAAATCGGAAACAGCAAGGAGGCGTTGGCAACGCTTCCCGTCCTGAATCTTGACGACATTCCAAAAGAGGCATTCGTCATTCCACGCACTGCATCGCAACTCGAAAACGGGACGCGCTTTGTGGAGGTGGAGCAGTTTACCAATGGCGTGGCCTATCTCAAACTTGCCTTCCCGCTGGATGCCATGAATTCCTTACAGCTGGAACATCTTCTCCCTGATTTCATCTCCCTTTTCACAAAGACGGGAACCCGAACACACAGCTACGACCAGATGGCCGAACGGCTTGCAGGGTGCGGCGGCAGCATTGTCCCTCTTCCCATGCTCTGGACGGATCTCGTTGATGGAGCCTCTTCAATGGCTGCCTTCAGCATCGAAGTCCGCGCCCTTGAGGAGTTTTTCCCCAAGGTGCTTGATATTCTACGTGAGTTTCTGCAAGAATCCATCTTGACCGAAACCGACTTCATACGCCGCAGAATGAAGCAGCTTTGGGCTGCCGCTCGGGATGGCATTATGAACCACGGTACCGCTTTGCTGGCTGCACGTTCGTTTTCAGGGCTTTCCCCCCATTCCATCCTTGGTGAAAAATGGAGTGGCATCACGGCACTTGAGGCTCAAAGGGAAAACGCCGAGAGTTTTCCCAGAACATGGCCAAAGACCAAAAGGGTTCTGGAGGGGATTCTGGAAGAATTGGGTAGCACCGTTCCGCGAATCGCCACTTTCAACGGCTCCCCTGAATCCCGCAAGGCGGCTCTTGCCTTTCTTGCCTCTTTCCAGGGGCGCCAAGGCTCTTTTGTCCTTCCAGACAGTTTGCTTCCAAAGGCAATTCTTCACAATGGCAGAAAGGAGAAAATCATCGTTTCTGGCGATGTCTCCACCTGCGTGAGGAGTTTCAAGGCGCCTTGCTTTGGCAATCCTCTTTCCATTCCACTGAACGTCTATGCCACTCTGCTGGACAATGGATATGCATGGGATGAACTGCGGAACAATGGGGGAGCGTATAGCGCAGCCATCACATACAAGGCTCTGCCAGGCGCATTTGTCTTCTCTACCTCTCAGGACCCATCCCCCGTGCGAAGTTTCCACGTTTTCGACTCCATTCCAAGTTTGAAACTGAATCTGACCCAGCGCGAATTGACCAATGCCATTCTTTCCACCATCAAGAGCAACCTTTCCCCTGTGCGGCCAGATGTTGCCTTTGCACACGCCCTGTTGCTTGAAATACACGGCATAACTGATGAACTTGTCAATGAGCGTTTTCACAAGTATCTGTCACTCACTCAAAAGGAAATTACTGAAGCCGTGGAGCAGTTCTGGGGGGGATGCCCCGAACACAATGACGCGGCCATGGGTCCAGCCCATGAAATGAAAAAACTGGAGGGTAAAACCATCCGATGGTAAGGAGACAACCGTAATTATGGAACAAATACATGACAATCAGAAAAAAGCAACCATTCCAATCATCAGCATTGACAAGCCGAAACCCAGCAATATAGAGGCGGAGGTTGGCGTTCTTGGCTCCATGTTCGTCAATCCCGAGGCCGTCAGCACCGCCTTGAGTGCACTGCGGTTTGACGATGCCTTCTTCAGACCAGCCCATCAGATCATCTTCAACGCGATTATGGAGCTGAACATGGGCAAGAACGAGGCCGCAGTCGATCCCATTGTCCTTGCAGACCATTTGGAACGCAGCGGACAGTTAGAGACAATCGGCGGACGCTCCTACATCATGCAGTTGATGGATGCCGTCCCGACCGCCGCCAACATCGAGCACTACATCGAGATCGTCCGTCAAAATGCCATTCTCAGGCACGTCATCGCCGCTTGTTCCGAGGCAATAGGTCGCTGCTATGACTGCGAAGACGACGTCAATACCCTCCTTGACGGCATCGAGCAGTCCATCTTTGAAATCACGAGTCTCAACGAGACCAAGGATTTTATGACCATCTCCTCGCTCACCTCCGATGCCGTGTTCTATTTGGACAAGCTGATGCGCGGCGAGAAGGAGGTGCTGGGGCTTTCCACTGGCTATGACTTTGACCGCATGATTACGGGCCTGAAGCCAGGCGAGCTTTTCGTGCTGGCTGCACGTCCCTCCATCGGCAAGACGGCGTTGGCCCTCAATATGGCGACCAACATCGCGCTGGGCAATCCTCCTGCCTCCATTGGCTTCTTCAGCCTGGAAATGCCTGCGCTTCAGCTGGTTTTGCGCATTATTTGCAGCCTGACTCGCATCAGTATGAACGACCTTCGCCACGGAAAGGTTTCGCCCTCGCAGTGGGCGGATGTCATCAATGCCGTGGAGCAGTTGAAAAAGGCGCAGGTTGTCATCGACGATACGGGTGCAATCGACATTCTGGAGTTGCGTGCAAAGGCGCGCCGCATGAAGAACAAGCACAACATCCAGGCGGTTTTCATCGACTACCTTCAGCTCATCAAGGCGCATACCAAGAGCAATGCCAGCCGTGAAAACGAAGTTGCCATGATTTCAGGTTCGCTGAAGGCAATGGCGAAGGAGCTGAATATCCCCGTGGTTGTGCTCGCGCAGCTCAACCGCCAGGCAGAGCAGGGGGAGAAGCCCAAACTCAGCAACCTGCGCGAATCAGGTGCAATCGAGCAGGATGCCGACGTGGTTGCCATTCTGCACCGTGAACGTGAAAAACAGTATGAGCAGAATGCAGAGGATGACAAGCCGCTTCCCGCCGAAGTCATCATCGCGAAAAACCGCAACGGCGGCACAGGCACGCAGAATCTCCTCTTTTTCCCAAAATATACCCTCTTCGTCAATGCCGCTTCAACCGACGAGGTGCAAAGCTAAGTTTTAGTGGTTAGTGGAAAAGCGCCGTAGGCGCGAAAGATTATAGCCGTGGGTGAAGCGAAGCAGCGTTAGCGGCAAGCGAAACCCACGGGCAGGCGATACCCCTTGTTCCTTTGCGCCGTGCAGCGTAGCGAAGCGGAGCGGCAAGGCGCATTAGGGGGCGTGACCGCTTCCCCAGTATTGAAATATCTCACAGTTTTTTGTTTTTTGATTCTTGAAACTTGTTCATCATGGCGTATATTTATAATCGACGCAAGTGTAATATTTCCCAGGATGTTGTCTTGATCAATTCTCCTGGGGGGCAGAATCATCTAATCACCAATTCAGGAGAAAAGTGATGGCGAACATTCCAAAAGAAGAGTATTTTGATCGCATTGCGAAATTCCAGGCGAGAATCAAGGAGGCGGGACTGGATGCCTGCCTGGTTCACGGCACGGAGTGTGATTTTGCGAACATCCGTTATCTGACCGAATACTGGCCGACCTTCGAGCAGGCTGGCGTGTTTGTGCCTGCCGTTGGCAAGCCCATTCTGCTGATTGGCCCTGAAAGCGAAAAGTATGCGCATGGCCGCAATGTTCTGCCTGATGTGATGATGATGCTGAACTACCGCGAATCCGCCGAACCCGATTATCCAGGCATTCCGCTGGCCACCTACGGCGATGTCGTGAAGGCCTCCATGGGGCGTCGCAAACTGAAGAAACTTGGTCTTGTCGGAACCGCTGTCATGACGAAGCCTACCTTGGACGCTGTCGCGGCGCAACTGCCTGGCGTCGAGGTCGTGGTGGCGGACGATGTGTTCCGTCCCTTGCGCTGGATTAAGAGCGAGAACGAGCTGGCCTGCCATCGCGCTGCCTTCAAGGTCTGCGAAAAGGCTGTCGAGGCCATCTTGAACGAGATGAAGCCTGGCATGACAGAACTCCAGGTCATCGGCATTGCACAGCGTGAAATCTACGCGAATGGCGGCGACTACGAAGGGCACAGCCTCTACTGCTTTGGCGGCGATCGCACCAGCAACGGCATCAGCCGTCCCACCTACGCCAAGATCAAGAAGAACGAGATTATCCAGCTGAACATCGGCGCCCGTGTCCATGGCTACAGCTCCTCCATTGGACTGCCAGTGTGGTTCGGCAACATCCCGAAGCAGCAGTTGGCTCTGGTTGAGTTTGGCTTGGCCGCCCACAAGTACACCATCAAACTTATCAAGGCGGGCGCGGATGCCGCCAGCATCGCAAAGGACTACACGCAGTGGGGCATCGACCAGGGCTGGGGTGACTATATGCTCTACGGCCCCGTCCACGGACTCGGCATCATGGAGACCGAAAGCCCCTGGATTGAGACTACCAGCAACTACAAATTGCAGCCCAACATGACCTATCAGATCGATACCTTCTTCACTGGCGACGGCTATGGCCTCCGCTGGGAACGCGGTTGCATCGTCAAGGAAGGTGGCTGCGAAATCATGTCCAAGAAGTTCATGTCAATGGACTACTGCAAGCTGGACTGATAGAAAACTAAAAAATTAAAGGACAGAAAGGGCCTAAACGTTCGTGAACGTTTAGGCCCTTTCTGTCCTTGTATCTGGGGCGCGATTAGCGTGCCCATTATGTAGCATGTAGAAGGGTGCGCTTCACGACGCACCCCAGTCGCGCAAAGCTTCTGGGGCGCGCGCAACGCGCCCATTCATCGATATGTTTATGCGAGATTCTTCTTGAGGATGTCAAGCTGCTTGACCAGGGCCTTGGGCAGCTTTTTGCCGAACTTGGCGAAGTGGGCCTCAATCTGCGGGATGACGGCCTTCCAGCCTTCCTTGTCAACGCCAAAGAGGGCCTTGAGGTCTTCCTTGGGGATATTGAGTCCGCTGAGGTCGAATGCACCGTCAGCAGGCAGGTTGCCGATGGCGGTCTTCTTTGCTTTGGCCGTGCCGTCGCAACGACCGAAGATCCACTTCAGGACGCGGCTGTTTTCGCCATAGCCAGGCCACATGAAGTGACCGTCTGCTCCGCGGCGGAACCAGTTGACGTAGAAAATCTTCGGAAGCTTGGCACCTTTGTGCTTCGCCATATCCAGCCAGTGTTGGAAGTAGTCGCCCATGTGGTAGCCGCAGAAGGGCAGCATCGCGAACGGGTCGAAGCGGAGCTGGCCAGCGCCGCCCAGAACGGCGGCGGTCATTTCGGAGGCCATCGTGGCGCCCAGGAACACGCCGTGCTCCCAGTCACGCGCCTCGTTCACCAGCGGAACCACGGTCTTGCGGCGACCGCCAAAGAGGAACGCGCTGATTGGCACGCCTTCGGGGTCTTCCCATTCGGGGGCGATAACGGGGCACTGGCTGGCGGGAGTGGTGAAGCGGGAGTTCTTGTGAGCTGCCACGCGGCCACAGCCCTTGTTCCAGTCGCGGCGCTGCCAGTCAATCAGGTGGTCTGGGTCATCATCGTGGTCTTCCCACCACACGCCGCCGTCATCGGTCATGGCGGTGTTGGTGAAGATGGAGTTGCCGCGGTTGATGGTGCGCATGGCGTTGGGGTTGGACTTCATGGAGGTGCCAGGAGCCACGCCGAAGAAACCGTTTTCGGGGTTGATGGCATGCAGCATGCCGTCCTTCTCATTGAAGCGCATCCAGGCGATGTCATCGCCGATGGTCTGGACTTTCCAGCCAGGAATGGTGGGCTCCATCATGGCGAGGTTGGTTTTGCCGCAGGCCGACGGGAAGGCCGCCGCCACATATTTGACTTTGCCTTCGGGGGAGGTCAACTTAAGGATGAGCATGTGCTCGGCCATCCAGCCTTCGCGACGCGCCTGGTTGGAGGCGATGCGCAGCGCGAAGCACTTCTTGCCCAGCAGGGCGTTGCCGCCGTAGCCAGAGCCGTAGGAGATGATTTCGTCGGTTTCGGGGAAGTGAGTGATGTACTTCTTCTCGACGGGAGCGCTTGGCCACGGAATGTCCGCCGTGTCATCGGGCAGGGGGTAGCCGACGGAGTGGATGCACTTCACGAAGGGGGCGCCCGCCTCGATCTTGTCGATGATCTTGAAGCTGACGCGGGTCATGATCTTCATGGATTCGACAACGTATGGGGAATCGGTGATTTCAATGCCGTATTTGGCGATCGGGGAATCAATGGGGCCCATGGAGAAGGGGATTACATAGAGGGTGCGTCCAACCATGCAGCCCTTGAAGAGCTTCTTGAACTCCGCCTTCATTTTGGCAGGGGCCATCCAGTGGTTGGTGGGGCCTGCGTCCTCTTCCTTCTTGGAGCAGATGTAGGTGCGTTCCTCGACGCGTGCCACGTCAGACTTGTCCGAACGGGCCATGTAGGAGTTGGCGGGCTTGGTGAGTTTGATGAAAGCGCCAGTCTTGACCATCTGGTCGGCGATTTCATTGTACATCCATTCGGAGCCGTCGAAGAAGACGACTTTGTCGGGGGTGCAGAGGTCAATCCACTTTTGCAGCCAGGACTTGAGTTCAGGGGCTTTGATGTCGCTGATTTCCATCGTGTAGAGTTTCCTTTTTGATGTTTTGGGCTTATTCGGGCGCTGTTTTTTGAAATTTCTTCTTGTTTGAACAATTCACGACCCAGCGCCTTGTCAAAATCACTCTTTGACTTATAATATATAGCTGTGATTTTTGTTTTCAAGCGATGAGGCCGTATTCTTCAACGTGTTGAGGATGGCGGCTCATCTCGATGGAGTATTTTATGGAACAGGAAAAAGCATCAACGCCCGCGCTGATCTGTCAAATCAGCAATCTGCCCGACGAGGGGATAGACCTGGAAGGGGATGTCTCCTTTGAGGAGCTGGATATCCAGTCGGACTACCGTTTTACACTGGACAGGCCCATGCACTATTGTCTGCATGTCAGCCTCGCCAAGCAGGATGTCGTCGTGACGGGACGCCTATCGGCGACCGTTACCGCCATCTGCGACCGCTGCGCGGAACCCGCAGACCTCCATCTGGAGGTAAATGACGTGCTGCATATGTATAAAAACATCTTAGGACAGCCTATCGACTTGACGGAAGAGGTTAGAGAGGATATATTATTGGCTTTCCCGCAAAGTTTTCATTGCAGTGAAGATTGCAAGGGCATCTGTCCCACCTGCGGCAAGAACCTGAACGAGGGACCTTGCGGCTGTGGCAAAAAGGACGACGGCGATTCCAGGGAGAATCCGTGGAGTGCGCTGGACAACCTGAAACTCTAGCGTTTTCATTTTTTCAAACCACATAGGAGTAATAACAATGGCCGTTCAACAAAGTAAAGTCAGCAAGAGCAAAGTCCGCATTCGCAAGGCCGCCAACCGTTACGAAGGCGTCCAGGCCTCCACCTGCACGCAGTGTGGCGCCCCCTGCCTTCCTCATCGTGTCTGCAAAGCCTGCGGATACTATGGTGGCAAGCAGGTTCTCACCATCAAAGAGAAGAAAGAACAGGCGTAATCGCCCTCTACGTTTGCCGTGCGTGGCCCATAGAGCTGGCATGGCAGATGTTGAAGCATTGCAAAGGACGGGGGGCATCACCCCACGTCCCCTGCAATGCGTTTTGAGTAGTGCATAAGTAGCCGCCTGTCCTTTTCCGCGCTTGTCGCACGGCGCGGGGGAAAACAATAGCTGTCGAGGAGTGTGAATGGGTGCTGCTGGAATCAAAATAGCCGTGGACATTATGGGCGGCGACAATGCACCGACCTCCATAATGGATGGTGTTGGCGAAGTTCTCCAGATGTACGGGGACAAGTATTACCTGTTACTGGTGGGCAAGGAGGCCTTGATTAAGGCAGAGCTTGAGCGTATTGGCTTTGCCGGTGACAGTCGTGTTGAAATCGTCAATGCGACTCAGGTTGTGGAGATGGGCGAGCACCCCGCCCAAGCTTACCGCAACAAGCGTGATTCCTCCATTTCCGTGTGTATGGAACTGGTGAGGAAAAAACTTGCGGAGGGGGTATTCAGCGCAGGTAGCACTGGTGCGGCGGTTACCTCCGCTTATTTCAAATGGCGTATGCTTCCAGGGATTGAACGTCCAGGCATCGCCACGTTGTTTCCCACTGAAAAAAAGCCGTTTTTACTGTTGGATTCGGGGGCGAATGTAGATTGCACCCCTGTAAATCTTCTACATTATGCCTTGATGGGCAGTATTTACATGAACAATGCCCAGAAGCGCAAGAATCCGCGGGTGGGATTGCTGTGCAACGGGACGGAAGAGGGCAAGGGCTGCAAGCTTGTGCAGGATGCCTACCAGCTTCTGGCACGCACGCAGGGCATCAATTTCATAGGCAATGTGGAAGGCCACGGACTGTTTTCTGGAGACGTGGATGTCGTTGTCTGCGATGGATTTGTCGGCAATGTCCTGCTTAAGAGCTGTGAACAGTTGGCCGTGGCCATGGGGCACATTGTCAAACGCGCCATCATGAGCAAGCTGCTTTGGAAGGTTGGCGCGCTTATGGCAAAAGGCGCCTTTGAGGATTTGAAGAAAGAGACCGATTACGCGGAGGTAGGCGGCGCGCCTCTTCTGGGTGTCTCTGGTGTCTGCATCATCGGGCACGGTATCTCCAATGCAAAGGCCGTGAGAAACGGCATACGCCAGGCTGGCGAAATCATCAAGCAGCGTGTGAATGAGACCATTGCGGAGAAAGTTCGCGCACTCGAATTGAGCCATTAGCGCTTGTCCTGGAAACAGTAGAGAAGATGCTTTCCTGGCAGTCTCTCCTTTCATGATCCCTCTGGCAAATGGAGTTTTTTTAGATGGAACGATACGGATTCATATTTGCTGGGCAGGGAGCCCAGTATGCGGGCATGGGGGCACGTGTGGCGGAGAACTCGCCTGCGGCAGCCACTGTTTTCAAGAAGGCCGATGAGGTTTTGGGATTCTCGATTTCCGATCTCTGCTTCAAGGGGACGCTGGCGGATTTGACTCCGTGCGCGATGTGCCAGCCAGCCATTTACACGGTTTCCATGGCGTTTTATGAGGCCTATCGGGTGGAGCATCCTGATGTGAAGCCAGTGGTTTGCGGCGGTCTCAGCCTGGGGGAATATGCGGCGGCCTGCGTTGCTGGCGTGTTTGACTTTGAAACAGGTTTGAAGCTGGTGGCGGAACGCGGGCGTTTGATGGACAAATGCTGCCAGAATTATCCTGGCGGCATGGCCGCTGTCATCGGGGCGGACAGCAAGGATATCGAGGCCGTCTGCCAGGCGGCTGGCGTGGATGTGGCAAATTACAATTGTCCTGGTCAGATTGTCATCAGCGGTGAGAAGACGAAACTGGAAACAGCCTCGACCGCATTGTCGCCGCTTGCGAAGCGCGTGATTCCATTGACGGTCGCGGGGGCCTACCATTCACGGCTGATGAATGAGGCGGCAAATGAGTTTGGCAGGATTTTGGATGCCATAGGGATGTCGGCACCCCGTTGTGGTTTCGTGCAGAATGTCACGGGCGGGACGGTTGATTCGCCTGACGAAATCCGTTCCAATCTGAAGGCGCAGGTGGCTTCCAGTGTGCGCTGGGAGCAATGCGCTCGCACGATGATGGAATCGTGTACCCGTTTCCTGGAGTTTGGGCCAGGTAGCGTTTTGAGTGGTTTTGCGAAGCGCATCAGCCGCGATTTTCCCGCTGAACCCGCCATCGTGGAATAGTCTGAATAATCAAGGGGTGGACTATGAAAAAGAGTTTGTTTTGGCTTTTTGTGGTGTGCGTCGCTGCCGTCGGGCAGGATTTTGCCTTTAAGAAAGGGCTTCCTGGTTGGACGGCGCGGAATGACTACAAGGCACGCATTTTCGAGGACACAGTCGAAAAACTCTCGGACTACTGCTCCGTGCGTCTGGAAGGACCTGCAAGGCTCGAACAGATGATTGAAATCGATGAGGATGGCGATTACGAACTCAGTTTCTATATCAAGGGCAAGGATATTGGCGACGGAAAAGGGCAGGGCGCGCGATTCGTCCTCCATGGAGACAAAGCCTGGCAACGTGTGGTCGCCAACCAGGCGGGCGCCCAGGAAACAGGCACTTTCGACTGGAAGCGCGGCACTGGCCGCTTCAATGCAAAACGTCTGAGAAGCAGGAAGATCAACCTGGAACTCACGTTGCTGTGCCCAGGCACCGTCTGGTTCGACAATATCACCATCCGCAAACTGCCTTCGGATGCCAAGGCAACCTTCAGGCAGGCTCTTGACCAGCAGATCACGAAGGCCCTCTTCTACCCCGATGGAATCACTGGCTTCTTCGAGCCAGGCGAGGCTGTCTCGATGCACCTGGACCTGGAGGGGCAGGGGAGGGCGACCTACACCGTGAACGTGAAAAAATGCAATGTTCTAGACAATTCAGATTCAGATGCCTCCATCCTGAAGGAGCCCATCACGGGAGAGTTTGAGCTGCCAGGCACCGCCAACATCCAGCTCCCTGGGCAGGAGTCGGGCTACTATGTCGCGGAGGCCTCCATTCAGGTGAACGGACGAGAATCCTATTATATCCAGAGTGCCTTCGCCGTGACTCCGCAGTTTGACAAGCGCGACGAGTTCTTCCAGTTCGGGTATGGTGTCTTTCAAGACATGTTCGACAACTACAAACGTGTTGGGGGTGGCGCCATCAGCATGAAGATCTTTATGAACTTCCTTGACACGAAAGGTGCCGAGTCCGAGGCCGAGAGAAATTACAACCACTATAAGCCGCTAATTGAAGGCAACGATTATAAGCTCTCCTTCTGCATGGGAGCCAGCATACGGCGGGATAGCATTTCCGCTGAGGATTTTGCCAACGGCCTGCCCTTGCTGAAGGAAGAGAACCTGCGCAGACGCCGCGAGCTGGCGCAGAGGCTCGCCACCATGACCAAGGGGCGCGTCCACGAGTGGAGCGTACAGTCCGAGGTACCTTCCAATGCCACAATGGACAAGTACGCTGGCACCTGGACCGAGGCGATGTTCAACCAGATGGTGATTGGGCGTGTGGTGAACCGCGCCGTGAAGCAGATTGACCCAACCATCGAATTCTGGTGCGGTGGCAACAACGTCCAAAACCGAATCGCCCCCATCGAAACGATTCTCTTCAAGGATTTGATAAAAGATTTCGACGGCTATGCGATTGATGCCTACACGGGCAACTGGAACATGCTGCTGGGAAGCTACATGCTCCCAGAGACCAGCTTGGCCTCCTTCTATCAGGAGGCTTCGGACCTGGCGGCCAGCCTCGGCAAAAGCCCTGTCATCAAGAACGAGGAGACGGGGTATGCTATCAATTTCGGCGCCGCATACGACAAAGGACTGGCGGTCGAGCAGGCCTGCTTGACTGCACGCACCATCATCATCACGAAGGCAGGGCCTGTGCGCTCCTTCGAATTGCACTGCCCCACGCGCAGAACCGCATACGGCCCCAACGACGACGGCGAGATGTGCATGAGCACCATCTGGAAGCCCATCAAGGTCGGGGCCCAATATAGGGACGTTCCACTGCCAGGCGGCGCCATGTATGCGACGATTGCCCATCAGCTTTCCTTCGCTTCTTTCCTGAAGGAGCTGGCAGTCGATAATTGCCATGTCTGCCTTTTCCGCAAGGAGGACGGCTCTACGCTGGCGACTGTCTGGACCACCGACGCTCCTGTCGAGATTGGCCTTTCACTGGGGGAGGATGCCCTGCTGACCAGCATGGTCGGCTTCGAGACATCGTTGCAAAAGGGGAGTACCAAGCTTCGCGTCACCCAGGCTCCGCTCTATCTGACGATTCGCGGTAATGCGGATGCATTGGCTGCCAACCTGGAGAGGGCCCTAACGGCGGCCTTGCCGCAGTTGCGCGTGGCGGCCACGCTGGAGGACGAGGGGCACGTCAAGCTTTTCGCCACCAACTTGACGGGCAAGACCCTGGAGGGCGAAATCCAACTGGAGGGCGGCAAGTCGGAGAAGGTGAAGTTTCTGCCTGGCAAGGTCAACAAAGTCGTTGTCCCGCTTGCCAAGAGCATTCAGGTCGTTTGCAGTGGCATGACCTATCCCGTTGTCCCGCAGGGGAGCACCATCCACGTGCAACGCGTGAAATCGAAGCCTGTGCTGGACGGCACGGGGGCCTGGCTGGCAGGGTTGCCGCGCGGCGAGCTCCGCTATCCCGATGACATCTACCCGAAGGAGGCCCTGCACCCCGAACGCTGCTACTTCAAGACCTCCTTCAACCCCAATGGCCACAACTTCGCCGTTGATTACTGGCTGGGCTATGACGACGAATACTTCTACCTGGCGGCTAAGGCGGATGATCCCCACCATGTCCAGACCGCCTTCGGCAACTACATCTGGCGTGGCGACAGCCTCCAGTGGGCCTTCGCCACCACCGACACCATCCCCAAGGCGGTGCTGCCCAAGGGCTCGAACGACAAGAGCGGCGTTACCCTCTTCAACTACGGGCTGGCCTTGACGAAGGACGGCGTGGAGTGTTACCGTTTTCTCGGTGCGGCTGGCCCCAGGCACTTTCCATGCAAGGTGACGCGCACAGGTGACGAGACCTTCTACGAGGTCGCCATTCCCTGGAAGGAGCTGGAGTATTCGCCTGCCAGCGGCAAGCGCATCGCCTTCAGTTTCATCGTCTTTGACCGCAACTCCGAGGCGGAGGTCTCCGCACCCTACCACATTGGCCTGACGCGCGGCATCGCGGGCGGGGCGGATGCAAGCCTCTACAAAGTCATTGTCTTCGAGGATTAACGAATATGAACGCCAGAACAAGCAAGAACGCGATGAATCTGTCGGAGAGCCTGGAGGATTACCTGGAGGCCATCGCAGAGCTGATTGCCATTGAAGGCCACGCGCACACGAAGGCCATTGCGGAGAAGCTCAACGTCAAGATGCCTTCCGTGACGGGTGCGATTCGCCAGTTGAAGGCACTGAACTACATCATCTACAACAGCCATTGCCCCGTGATGCTGACTGAAGAGGGGAAGGCCATCGCCGAGGACGTGATTCACCGTCACAAGGTGCTGAAGGAGTTCTTCGCGAGGGTGCTGGGGCTCCCTGTTGCCAAGGCCTCCGATGCGGCCTGCCACATCGAGCATGTCGTCGATGCGGATGCCATCCGCCGCTTTGTGATTTTCTCGGAGGCGATTGAGCATCGCAGTGATGCGGAGAAGCTGCGCACCTATCTCTCTGAGGCGATGTCGAACCTAGAGGCACAGGACGGGGCTACGCTGTCCGTCCTTTCCGAGTTCAAGGTGGGCGACACCGTGAAGGTGCAGCGCTTCGGACGCAATCTGACCGATATGACAAAAATCGCCATCTCCATTGGAGACCTACTCACCATCGAAGGTGTCTCACTGGACAAGACCTCCCTGCGACTTTCCAGGGAAGGTGTCCCGTTGGAACTCCCCATCAGCATTGCTGAAAACATCTGGGTGGTGCCCGTGACAGACACTATTTAAGGCTGGCAGAATTTAGTGCCTAATACCAGCAGGAAGGGCAAAGCGCGGCATTTCGAAATGCTCTGGTCCGTTTGCCCGATGCGCCTCGCCATTCTGCACTTTGATGGGTTCTGGAAGCTTGAAAACGCATCGCCCCAGGGGTTCTTGGAGTTCGCTCATGCCGTCGCAGTCGATGGTAATCTCGTAAATGCCGTCGGGGACATTCTCGAAAGAGGCGCGCAGGCATGCGTAATTCTGCGTATAGACAATGCTTGTTTTGTGTGTTGGAGCCTCGCTGTTTTCAGGACTTAGGAGCATCGTGAGTTGTGAATGAGGCGTAATCCAGAAGTTTTCAAGTACAAGTTTGTTGTCTGCAAAACGTTCTCGAAAGTTCAGAAAAAGTGTGTTTTTTACCGTAGGTTCTTCTATTGGTTTCCATGGGGGAAAATCAAGGTAGCGTATCTGCTCTCGGCGGAGTGAGCCGTCGCCTGCAACAGGTGGTTGGTCGAACAAAGACGGCATCTCTGTTTCAATGCCGTATTCCTTCAAGATGGTACCTGCGATATCCGAGACCTGGCAGGGAATGGAGTTGAAGAGCAGGTTGTCGTGGCGCTCGTTCCTGCGCTTGATGAACGCGATGTTGTGGATGTCGTATTTTTCCGTGTGGTCCCCTACAAGCACAATCGTCGAATTGTCATAAATGCCCAGTTTTTTCATCTGCGTGACAAGCAACTCAAAGTTTTTAAGGCTTCCACGCAACTGGCGGTACTTCATGCTGCGTTTATTCCGTTTCAGGTTTTCGTCTGTGAGGACGATTTCATGTGCCCCTTGCAGATGCAGGTACTTGAATATGGCGTCCTTTTCTCCCAGACAGGACTCCGTTTGCAGTTTTCGATAAAAAACTTGGTCAAAGGTTTCATTGTCATTGTGCTTGAGAGGTTTCTCAAAGGTCATGAAGGGAAGGTCGTCTTTGTCACGCCACAGCGGCTTCAGGAAGATGGGCACCATTTTCTTGAGCTGGAAATGGACTATTTTGGTGAAGGAGGCCCGTCTATAGGCGACATGCGCAGGGATGGAGTTGTCGATGACCTCTGGCGAATAGCTGATGGTTGGAAGAAGAAAAGGATAGCCTTCAACACGGAATCCCTTTCTTTTCAAGGCTTTAAAAAGAGAGGAATCCTGTGCGAAAACCCGTGTGATATAGTCGCTGTGGTTGTCATCGGCTGGGATGCGCAGTGACTTTCTGGGGAAGTTGATGCCCGTCACCATCGCGGGAACCGCATACATTGTCCAGGGGAGCGGGCTGATCATCCTGTCAAAGCAGGTGAAGTCATGCAGGGCCTCCTTAAGGTCTGGGTATTTCTCCAGGACCTCCTTGCAAATCCCCTCTCCCATGCAGTCAACCACGAGGATAATCACATTCTCCTTCCTGCCGAAGACAAATTGGTCCTTTTCACTTATGGCGTACTCCTTGAAGTTGTAATGCGGCTCCTCGAATTTTGTCACCGCCGACAGTAGAACGCAACCCTGGGTCAGAAGGATGATGCAGGAAAGCTTGACGGTGTGCCTTTCAATTTGACGATGCAGGAACCAGGCGCACATGAATGGCACCGCCCACAGCGCAAGCAGGATGACGGCCAAAAACAGGAATTCCCAGGCAAACCAGGAGGCGGGAGTGTAATTGAGGAAGAAAGACGACCAGATATGATACTGAAGAAATAGGTCGATGCTCAAGGCCAGAAGTATGCCTGGCATATAGGAGATCGCCTTGCCATTGGCAAGGCTCAACAACGCAGCGGTGCCAATGGCCAATGCCAGGTACACGAGCCCAAAGAAGAGCAGGGTGCCTCCAAGGCCAACCGTGAATTGGTCTGGATTGTCCAAGTAGATAAGCAACCCCGACGTGCAGATGAACGAAAAGAGCGCAGTAGTGCCCCAGATGAGGCGCGAAAAGCGTTTGAAGAATGCTTTCATATATATCTATCTTCGACTTATTATGAAGCAAGCTCAATGAGAGAGCGTCCCGATTCGGGTATGGGGATGACCTTGCAGAAGGCGTATTGGGTTTGAAAAGCCGCGCAGAGATTCTCCAGCGTCCAGTCCTGATAAATCTGTTCCCGTCCTCTAGTCAGTTGCTGGACTTGGATGTCGTCCAGCGGGATAAACTCGACTAGCGCACAGGGGGCCAACTTTGAAAAGAGGGCAACAATCTGTCCGATTGACCAGTTACCCGTGATGCGAAGATGGTGAATCAGGGCCAGCCCCATTACTATGTCAGCTTTGGTGCGGCTGAAAAACGAGCTGCGCTCTTCGTTGAGAACGCCGAGGTCGGGCGACGGATTGTTCAAATCCAGCAGCACGGGCTGCAGGTTGGTGTCAAGCCCTCTGCCTATCCGATAAAGCTCCTCCACGGCTCTGCCGTCGAAGTCCGCCGCAAGGACAAGTTCAAAGAACTCGGCGGCGATCTGGGAGAAAAGGCCGCAGTTTGCACCCAGGTCAACAGCTGAACGGCCTTTGTGTTTTTCGCAGAACTCTCTGACTGCTTGGCGTTTGAAGGCGAAGCTGGTGTCCAAGTAGCTGGTTTTGCTATAGTAGTCGGCCCATAGAGTGCATTGTTTTGGGGGCTTCAGAGAGGAAAGAAGAGTGTGGAGTTCATGTATCAAGGCGAGGAGCCTTGCCTTGGGCAGTGCTGTCTTGTGGCTTGGTTTTCTGCTCAAGGAGTAGCGCTGTTCCATGAGCGCATGAAGGTGAATGTGGATTAGGGGATTGATTTGGAGCCAAGTATGCCAGGGAAGTAGTCGGGATGCAAAATCCAGCGGAATGCCGTCAACATTTTCGCGTAACAGCTCCAGGCAACGCAAATCCACCTTCTGCATCAGAAGCAGCGGGGCGAGAAAATGCATCACGAACTGCCGATAGGCGCGCCAGGGCGTTCCTTCCTGATATAGCTCGAAAGAGGTATGGTCGAGAAAAATGGGATGGCATCGCTGGAAGGCGACATTAAAGGCCGTTGCATCCTTTAGAATCATTCCTTTGTCCAGTGCCTCCAGCATCAGCTTCAAAGTCAGGATTCCCGCATCTCGCAGTTGGCTGAAGCACCATTCGTAAGGGTAGGAGATGTATGGGAGTCTGTTCAGGTGAAGCACGAAACCTTCGGCATTTGACGTGTGACGGCTGAAAGCAACGATTTTTCCGTCTTCCATCAGACGCTGTGCCAGACCACTTTCTGTGAACCGCTCGAAGCTGGCGGCGCCAGGCGGGAGGAGTTGTCTGAACAGCTCTCCGTCCTGCTCGAAAACATACCCCGCTGGGTCGCGGAATGATGAGGGCAGTTGGCTCATTGGTGTGGCAATTTTGTCTTCTGGCTTTCCTGGATTGCCTTTTGGGGCTTGCCTTTCACCAGGGAGAGGATGTTCCTGAAAAAGAACAACACGGTGAAGAAAGTGGCGGCTATGACCTGAAGAAGCATGCTCCCTGTTCCAGCATCAATGTACATGGCTTTTCCTTGATGAATCGTGGTATTCTGCGGAGAAAACGCTTTGTTCTCCCAAAGGGGTCTTTCTTCTAGGCTTTCTAGATTATCTAGTTCATCTAGATTGTCTAGTTCATCTAGATTGTCTAGTTCATCTAGACTGTCTAGCCAAAATCTATCCTTTTGGGGAACATTGTATAAAAAAACTTGTCTATGATTTATGCAAATTAAACGCAAAGAACAAATGTTTATTGTATCAAAGTTTTTTGAAAAATGCTATGTTCCCTAAAAGGGGGTGTTTAGCGTAGGCCGCGAAGCGGCCAGCGCCCGCAAGGGCGCAACAAAAAACGTTGCCGTTACCTACCCTCATGGGGAACATAGCGTTTGGAAAAAAAGAAAACATTGGTTTCTGATTTGAAAAAGCTCTCAAAGCAAGCATAGTATTTTAAAGGTTTCGCAATTTCTTCAAATGTAAACATAGGAGCCAGGAGGCTTGATAATGGCGGCATTCGGTTTCAATGTATTGGATTTTGGCGCGAAGGGCGACGGTCTCACGGACGATACCCAGGCGATTCAAAGCGCCATCGACTACTGCGCAAAACGCGGTGGCGGGCGCATCTGCTTCCCATACACACCGAGAGGCTACCGCATTGCCTCACCCGCACACGAAAGCTACAATGGAAGGGCCTTAAGAGCGCAGTTGGTTGTGCCGCCTGGACCTCACAATATCTACCTTGAGGGCGAGATGCCGTGCCGTCTGCTGAACGCCTATATCGTCAGGCAGATGGACTGCAGCAAGCTCTTCAAGCCCACGCAGTTTGGGAATCTTCGCAACGACAACACCTTCCTCTTCTCCGATTGGCAGGCCCCTGAGGTGCATGACCCGAAGGAGCGTCCCTATGCCATCCTTGCCGCGCCCGAAGGTGATTCCTGCAAGGGCCATTTCAGTGTGGCAAACTTCTCCATCGCCAATTTGGAATTCCGCGTACATCTTGACCACGGGAAGATGTACCCGACGCAGAGCGCCGTCAACCTGCAGAACATCTCGCGCACCCACGTGGCGGATTCGCAGTTCTGTCTGGACGACAATGTCGGCGACTCCTTGCTTGGCAAGGAACTGCAGCCGAATCCCTGTCATACGGTGGGTCTGATGATGTCAGGCGACCAGAACGACAACAACACGCTGCGCAGCGTTGCCGTGCAGGGCTTCCGCTATGGCTTTGTGCTGAGCGAGCATGTGATTGCAGACTATCTCTATATCCACAACTGCGAGGAGGGTGTCACTTTCCATGACTCCTCGCACTTGACCGTCATCAACCACATCACCGCGCAGCACAACAGGCGCATTGTGACAACGACCACCACGGAACTTTTCGGGCACGCCAAAGGGGTGTGCGCCGTGGAAATTGGCAGCATCAATTTCGAGTCGGGACGCGGACTTAAGCCCGCTGTCGATGCACTGGAGTACGGCGTCTATGACCCCGAGAACCGTCTGCGCGGCTATGCGAAGTGGTTCCAGCCATGGGGAGACCAGCAGTTCCCCATCTGTGGAGCCGCCAATTTCCACGTCACGCATTTCGGGGACTAGTAACTTAAAAGGGACAGGAGGAACGGGAGAGACGGGAGCGACAGCGAAATGGCATTAGGGACTTCATGATGTCGCTCCCGTCTCTCCCGTCCCATTAGATGTTGTCGAAAAATGATATTCTTTGCAACAGTCTCCCTTCTCTAGACGATGTAATTGCCACAGGACGAGAAACAACCAGGAGAATACAACATGGGTATTTTAGTTTTACTTCTTTGTCTCATAGCCACTGTAACAACTGGACAGAACATGATTATTCCAAGACCTCCCCGTCCTATTCCGCCGCTTCCGCCAATTGTCATCAAGCTGCCAGTCATTGACAACATCCTGCCTGTGCAGGTGACGGATGTGGAGATTGAGGCGAATGTGGACGGCGTCCTCACCGAGACCAAGGTGTCGATGACGCTGCACAACCCCAACGGACGCGTTTTGGAGGGGGAATTGAACTTCCCGTTGCCCACGGGAGCGACGGTTGCGGGCTATGCGCTTGATGTGAATGGAAAGATGGTTGATGGCGTCATCGTGGAGAAGGAGAAGGCGCGTGCCGTCTTCGACGAGGTCGTGCGGCAGGGCGTTGACCCAGGGCTGGCCGAGCAGGTCGGCGGCAACATGTTCCGCACGAAGGTCTATCCCATCAACGCAAATGGCGACAGGCGCGTGAGTGTGCGCTATGTTGGCACCACGCTCTCCGTCAATGAGGGCGGGACACGCGCCTCCTACTATGTGCAGCCGCTGAACTTTCCTGACAAGCTCAGCAGTTTCAAACTCAAACTGAATGTGGCGGCGGCCATCCAACCCCCGAAGGTGGTGGCTGGTTCCCTCAGCAATCTGGAATTCCAGAAGTGGAAGACCGTCTATACTGCCAGCACGGAACTGAAGGATATCGCCTTGACGGAGGACCTCTATGTCGCCGTCATGACCAGGCCCGACGAATCCTTCTTGCACCAGAAGGCCAGCGACGGCGATGACTACTTCGCCTACAGCTACACGGTCGAGGCTGCCAGCCTGAAGAACAGCCTGCCTCGCTCGCAGGAGCCCGTGATTCTCTGGGACGCATCCATGTCCCGCGAAAAGTCCGACCATGCCCCAGAACTGGCGTTCATCCAAGCTGCCTTCGGACAGGCGAAGAAGTTGACCCTCATCACCTTCCGCAACGCGCCCGAAGCTCCAGTCGTCTTTGCATCGGCGGCGGAATTGACCAAGGCGTTGGAAGTTGTCATCTACGACGGTGCGACCAACCTCGCAGCCGCTGTCGCCGCTATTCCTGAAAAGTCGGAGGCATACCTCTTCTCCGATGGCCTGGACAACTTTTCGATGGAGGCGGCTTCCGCCAAGGCCTCACGCTTCTGCGCTTTCACGTCGGACAAGCAGTTGAACGCCTCCTCCCTCAAGGCTCTGGTCGGCAATGGCTTGTTCATGGACTTGCGTAGCCTCTCGACGGAGGATGCCGTCAAACTATTGGATATCCCGCGTCCCTTCCTTGCCTCTGCCGCCTGCGATGGCGCGAAGCTGCCAGAGGTTGCTTGGCAATTTGATGACGACCGCCTCTCTGTGGCGGGCAAGCTCCCAGCTGGCGGCAAGAAGCTCGCCTTTGAGCTCTCCATCGCGGGCACGGCTGTGCGCCGTGAGGTAGCTGTTTCAGATGAAAACGGTCTGGAGGAAGGCACGCTGCTGCGCACGAACTACGGCCAGCTCAAAATCGCGGAGCTCCTCGCCTCCGACGCACCTTCGCAGGAGGTCACGGCGGCTGGCAAGCTCTTTGGCCTTGTCACGCCAGGTACCTCGCTGTTGGTGCTGGACAATCTGTCGCAATACCTCCGCTACAACATTCGTCCGCCTGAATCCCTGCTTGAGATGCGCGCGCAGTACGATGCGCAGCATAAGGAGGAGAAGAACAGTCAGTGGGGCGAATCCTTCAGACTCCAGGAGAAGCCCATCGAAACCGTGCTGAATCTGTGGAAGAACCTGAAGGCATGGTATGACAAGGAGTACCCGAAGGTGGCTAAAGTTAGCGGGCAGACCAGGGGCGAACCCGAGGCTGAGGGTGCGGCTGGCGGCAGGGGAGGCGTGTTTCGCAATCTCTTCCGAAGATCCTCGCGTAATGAAGAAGCCCGAGGCGTGGCGGAGGATGGAATGGTTGCCGAAGAAGCACCAGCGATGGCGGTGGCAGGCGCACCAGCGCCAATGATGGCAGGCGCACCTGCGGCTGTGGCAAAGGCTGCTTCCGCTGAAGACGGTGGCTCTGGTGGCGTGAAGACAGTCTTGCAGGCGTGGAATCCCAAGACCCCGTACATCGATGCCTTGAAGGAGGCAGGCAAGAACGCCTACCAGGCTTATCTTGGACAACGCAAGGACTATGGCGCCTCCGCTGGTTTCTATATGGACTGTGCTGACTTCTTCGAGAAGGCAGGCGACAGGAAAATCGCTCTTCGCGTTCTCTCCAATTTGGCGGAGATGGATTTGGAGAACAAGCAGGTGTTGCGCATTTTGGGCTACAAACTGCGCTTCTGGGGCGAGCTGGAGGCCTCTGTTGCCGTCTTCAAGGCGGTGCTGAAACTGGCTCCTGAGGAGCCCCAGTCCTACCGCGACCTGGCCCTCGTTCTGGACGACCTGGAACGTTTCCAGGAGGCCATCGATATGATGCTCAATGTGGTCAAATACAGGTTCGACGGTCGATTCCCTGAAATCGAGGTCATCGCTCTGACCGAAATCAACCGCATGATTCTTCGTGCCGAGCGCAAGGGTATCGCCATCAAGAACGTCGATAAGCAGTTCATCAAGCCTATCCAGACCGACATACGCGTCGTCATCAATTGGGACACCGACATGAGCGACATGGACTTGTGGGTGACCGACACCTTCGGCGAGAAGTGCTTCTACAGCCACCGCTTTACCTCCACAGGCGGCAGGAACTCCTGTGACTTCACGCAAGGGTATGGTCCCGAGGAGTTCATGATCCGCAACGCCGTCAAGGGCAAGTATCACGTCCAGACCGACTACTACGGGACAAGCACCCAGAAGGTGCTCGGCGCCGTTACCCTCTATGCTGAGGTTTATACGAACTATGGGCGCACAGATGAGAGCAGGCAGTTCCTCGCCTATCGTCTGGATTCGCGCAAGCAGGTCATTGATGTTGCCTTCATCGACCACGACGGTGTCAGCAAGCCTGGGCAGTACGACAAACCCTTCCAGTACCAGGTGAAGAAGGGCGACACGTTGACCTCCATCGCAAAACATTTCTACGGCGATGAGGGCTATGTGGACGACATCGTCGCCGCCAATCCAGGCATGAAGAAGGACGGCATCCTGAAAATCGGCGCCATCATCACGCTGCCTGCTACAAGGAAGTGAATTGCTAATTACTAATTGCTAATTACTAATTGCTAATGGGCATTTCTTTTCCAACGCTTTTGGCGAACACGCTCTACTTGCTGGCTGTGCTGAATCCAGTCAGCAAGGTGCTTTTCCTCTCCGCCTATGAACCGCCTTTGAGGCAGCGAGAGATAACGCAGCTCTCCTGGCGTGCCTCGCTGGCGGCGTTCCTGATTCTGCTGCTGGTTTCGGCGGCAGGGGAGTTGATTCTCGGGAGGGTGTTTCACATCAGCATCTATTCGCTGCGTGTGACGGGCGGTCTCATTCTTTTCGCCATCGGCTGGATTGCCATCCGCGAGGGACGTTTTTCTGACCGCAAGATGCATCAGAACTTCCTGCCTGAAAACCTGACGGAAATCTCGCTGGTTCCTCTGGCCGCCCCCTTGATTGCGGGGCCTGGGACCATCACCGTCTGCATATCTGGCACCGCCGAGCATGGCTTCATCGCTACCGCGCTTGCCTTGGCCTTGGCGCTGAGCGTCAACTTCATATTGATGCTTTTCTCCTCTCCCATTAACCGTGTCCTGAGCCGTCTTCACCTGCGGGGCCCGCTTATCCGCCTGACGGGATTGGTCATCGCCGCAACAGCCATGCAAATGGTGCTCGACGGTCTGCGCCAGGCATGGCCCGTGCTGGGAGAGCCGTGAAGTAAACTGTTTTTTTTACATAATAAGCTTTTTTAACAAAGGAACACAACCATGATTGAAATCACGAGCCATCGTCAAGGGGCGATTCTGAACCACAACCACGGTGTCGAGACCGCAAACAGCCTGAAAATCACGCTTGAAGGCATCTCAGAGACGGGGCTGCCCGTCAAAATCAACGGCAAGCCTGCCGAGATGGAGGGGCGAAACTTCTCTGCGGAAATTGAGCTGACGAAGAAGTACAATGAGGTGACGGCCTCGGTGCTGACCCCGTATGGCATCTATTCGCAGTCACTGACCCTTGTGTGGGACAAAGCCTCCTACCGCCGTTATTCAAGCTATATCGACGACCATAGCTTCCTCTTCACAGAGCTCACGCGTCAGCGTCCGAAGCACGCCTTCGACCACTTCTACCTGGCGGGACTCAAGAAAATCCATGATGAAACAGGCTATGAAGTCACGCTTAACTGCTTCTTCCGCAACGACCACGACAAGGACGGCTATACGCTTGACCAGATGCCTGACATCTGGAAATCCGAGTTCGAGGCAAACTCCGACTGGCTGAAATTCTCCTTCCACTCCTACAGCGAATTTCCCGACCGCCCCTATCTGGAGGCCTCTGCCGAGGAGTTCGGGCGCGACTACGACTTGGTGAAGAACGAAATCATCCGTTTCGCGGGTGAAAACGCCTTCATTCCGCCAGTGGTCATCCACTGGGGCAACATCCATCCATCCGTGGCGGCGGAGGTCATCCGTCGTGGCACCCGCTGCTACTCGGCGGCGTTCCGCGCGCGCGTCATGGGTGGTCCCAGCCTGAGCGACCGCATGAAGGGTGGAGATATGAGCAAAGTGCAGTCACGCTCTCTTTCGGGCGTTGACATGGCCTCGCCTACAGAGGGGCTCAAGGTGCACTACGAGCATCCCGAAGAGTCTGACTATGTTAGGAATACCCACAGGCCCTACTACGACCCGTCATTGGGTGTCATCTTCTTCCGCGGGGTTCTCTGCGGCAATCTAACCCCCATCACGGAGGTACCCAAGAAGATGGAACACGCCTTTAATGCGTGCAAGAAGTATGGTGTCGAGGCCTTTGACTTCGGGAGCCACGAGCAATACACCTTTCCGAGCTACCCGAACTATATCCCCGACCACCTGGACCGCATCGCGCTGGCCGCGCGGCTCTTCACGGAAAACGGCTTCAAGCCCTGCTTTTTCAACCATGGGCTTCTTGGAAACACCGCCTGGGGGGACTAAGCGTCAATTATGCAAAAACTCACTGGAAACATCGTCACCACGGAGGCGACTTTCTACGGATGCCTGACGTGGAACGACGAGGGCATCATCACTGCGGTCGAGCGTTTGGGAGAATTCCTACCAGGTGCCGACTGGATTCTCGCGGGCTTCATCGACCTCCATCTTCATGGTCTCGGTCCGTACAGCGCGGAGACCGAGGAGGGGATGCGTGGCATGGCGGCCTTTGCGCCGACCGTCGGCACGACGATACTCTGCCCGACCCTTTCCTGCGCCCCAGAAGAGATGATGCTTGACCAGTTGCGCATCATTGCGCGGCTGGTGAAGCAGGGCACGCCTGGCGCGCGCATTGCGGGCACGCATTCCGAAGGTCCATGGCTGAACCCCATCTATAAGGGCGGCATGATTCACGAGTATATCCGCACGGCGACCTTGCGGGAGGCGCAGGCCTTTCTGGAGGCGGCGGATGGCACGCTCAAACTGCTGACCCTTGCACCCGAGATGCCTGGTGCGCTGGAGGTCGTCCGCTTTCTGGTTTCGCAAGGCGTAGCGGTTTCCGCAGGGCATACAGGGTTGCCGACGTGGTTCTACGAGGAGGCCATCCAGGCGGGTGTCTCACAGTTCTGCCATCTTTTTGACGCGTATGCATGCCCTGTCTCCCACGAGGGGGTGCGTCAGCCTGCCTTAACGGATCTGGCCATCATCGACGACCGCGTCATGAAGGAGCTCATCGTCGATGGGATGCACGTACCGCCAGAACTGGTGCAACTGGTGCGGCGTGGCGCAGACGCAGACCACATCGTCGCCATTACGGACGCTATGCAGGGCGCTGGCCTGAAAGAGGGGCATTTCGTCGATTACGGGGTGCCCTACACCATCCGCGAGGGCGAGCTGGCGCGTCGGGATTCCGACGGCGCCATCATTGGCTCCTCCCTCTCCATGAACCTCGCCTTCCGCAACTTGACGCAGCGCTTCGGCTTCACCCCTTCCGAGGCGACGAAGCTCCTCTCCGCCAACCAGGCGAAAATCCTTGGCTTTGCAGAAAAGACAGGTCGCCTGGCAGTCGGACTTTGGGCCGACATTGCCGTGCTTGCCAACGACAGCAAAACCGTCAAGGCCTGTTTTGTCAAAGGCAAGGGGACGGTGTCTTGCTAAGCTTTAACAAATTTTGAAGGGACAGGAGGGACGGGAGAGACGGGAGGGACGAGGAGGGCACAGGAAAGAGCTTGCCTGGAGCGGGAGTGATATGGCACACGCCCTCCTCGTCGCTCAAGTCCCTCCCGTCGCTCCTGTCCCTTGAAAATCTGTTTCCCTCACTCAGGCCAGCTTCCCCCCCTGTGCCCTCCTCGTCGCTCCTGTCCCTCCCGTCTCTCAAGTCCCTTCAAGGCCAGCTTCCCCCCCCTGTGCCCTCCTCGTCGCTCAAGTCCCTCCCGTCTCTCAAGTCCCTTTAGAGTTTATTTCAGGTAATTACACGCAAAATCGACTTGTTATTTTGCGCAAGGCTATTACAGTATAATCCAGTGTTTTTTTTCAACCAATTAACCATCTGGAGCAGAAACGATGAAAGTTGGCATTTTAGGATTGGCCCACGGGCACGTCAACACCTACACAGGCTATTGGAAAGAACATCCAGAACTGGACATCCAGGTGGTTCGCGCCTGGGACCATGACGAGGCGCGCCTGAATGCCGCCGCCGAGAGATTCGGCTTCGAAAAGGGAATGTGCCCGCACTGCGTGGTGGGCGATCCCGAAATTGAGGGCGTCATCATTGGCGCGGAGACAGTTTACCACGCCGACATGGTTGAGGTCGCCGCCGAAGCTGGCAAGAAAATCGTCGTGCAGAAGCCCTTGGCGCTGACCATGGAGCAGGCTGACCGCATCGTCGCCGCCGTCAAGAAATACAATGTGCCCTTCACGATGGCCTGGCAGATGCACGTTGACCCCCAGAACCTGAAGATGAAGGAGATGATGGAAAACGGGACGCTCGGCAAAATCCACCAATTCCAGCGCCGCCATAACCTCGGCATCTGTATCGGCAAGAAGGACCCGAAGGAGCTTTGGCACCTGACGCCCTCCCTGAACCGCGATATCTGGGCGGACGATTCCGCGCACCCCATCGACCTCATCCACTGGCTCTTCGGCATGCCTGAATCCGTGACCGCCGAGGTGGAAACCTTCGGCAACCCGAATATCGTAAACGACAACGGCATCGCCATCTTCCGCTACCCTGGCGGCCCCCTCGTTGAGGTCTGCTGCTCATTCATCTGCGCAGGCGCGGAGAAGACCACGGAAATCATGGGCGAGAAAGGCTATCTTGTGCAGTGCTACGGCGACGCCGTCACCTGCTCGATGCCACGCGATGAAAACGCCCCAGGCATGAGGTTCTACGATGCCATCGAGAAGAAGTGGTCGGTCATCGACATCCCCTCGCCGCACTCCCAGGGCGAGCGGCTGAAGAACCTTTGCAAGCCTCTCTCCGAGTTCCTGCACGGGACAGGCCCCGCCATCCAGACGGCGGAGGATGCACGCGATTCGCTGCGTCTCGTGCTGGCCACATACGTCTCCTGCACGGAAGGGCGCCGCGTCTCCCCCGACGACCCCGCCATCGCGAAAATCGGCGTGCCGAAGGACTGAAGGGTAGGTCTTCTAGGGTAGGTCTGCTAGGGTAGGTCTGCTAGGGTAGGTCTGCTAGGGTAGGTCTGCTAGGGTAGGTCCGCTAGGGTAGGTCTGCTAGGGTAGGTCTGCTAGGGCTACTAGGATAAGTCTGCTAAGTCTTCTAGGTCTTCTAGGGGGTAGGTCTGCTAGGGTAGGTCTGCTAGGTCTAAGCTTTTTTCATAAGTAACATCTGTCGGCAATCCTGCGATGCCGTCAGGGCAATTACAGGTACGCAGGAAAAGGAGAAAAAGAATAATGGCGGCAACAAAGAAACCAGCAACCAAGAAGGCGGCATCAGCAAAAGAGGCAAAGGCTCCAGCAAAGAAGCCTGCGCCCGCAGCAGAAAAGTCAGCTACACCTGTTGCGGCGGTCAGGACTGCACCCGCAGTGGCGAAGGCGGCTGCACCCAAGAAGCCGAACCTGATTCTCATCGGCATCGACTCCTTGATTTCCACCCACATGAGCTGCTATGGCTACAAGAAGCTGACCACTCCCCATATCGACAAGTTTGCCGAAGGCGGCACGCTGTTTGAGAATCTCTTCTCACCGCATATCCCCACCACCCCAGGTTACGCTTCCATGGTCACGGGACTTGACTGCTTTGGCACCAACACTGTTGCTCTTCGTCACAAGGGAGAGATTGAGGGTGAGACACTGGCGGAGATTCTCGGCAAGGCTGGCTATGAGACCACCAGCGTCGGCTTTCAGGGCAACCCCGCTTCACGCGGCTACCAGAATTACCTCACCTACCACAACTGGGGCTCCATCAATGAGGGGCGCCTCCCGAAGGCGCAGAACCTGAACGCTGTGGCGCTGCCCGAGCTGCGCCGCCTGGCGGCGGGCGACAAGCCCTTCTTCCTTTTCCTGCGCCACATGGACCCGCACTCCCCTTATCTGCCCCCCGCACCATTTGATCGGATGTTCTATGAAGGGAATGAATTCGACAAGAAGAATCGTTCCATGGAACCTGTCTTTGCCTTCAAGCCCTTTGCGGATTACTTCCGTTCCTGGATGCCCTACAGCGAGGTGACCAAGGACTACATCACTGACAAGGACTATGTCATCGCCCAGTACGACGGCGCTGTCGCCTATATGGATGCCTGTATCCAGAACATCTTCACCACCATCAGCGAGCTTGGGCTGGATGACAACACGGTGGTCGTCATCAACTCCGACCACGGCGAGACCCTCTACGACCACGACTGCTACTTCGACCACCACAGCATCTACGATAACACGCTGCGTGTCCCGACCATCATCAAGTACCCAGGTCACATTCCCGCTGGACTGCGCGTGAAGGGCTATTGCCAGCACAAGGACCTGCTTCCCACCCTGGCGGAACTGATGGGCTTCAAGCTCCCGACGGAAGTCGATGGCGAGAGCCTGATGCAGCTGGTGCGCGGCGAGAAGGCAAATCTCAGCTCCGAATTCTACATCACGGAATGCACCTGGATGCGCAAGCATGGCTGGCGCACCCCGCACTGGAAGCTAATCCGCGCCCTGGAGCCTGATTTCCACTTCAAGCCCGCCGTGGAGCTCTACGACCTCCTCCTTGACCCCGAGGAGAACCATAATGTGGCGAACGAGAACCCCGAAATCGTCAAGGCCCTGACCAAGCGCATGGAGAACTGGATTGCCAAGCGCGAGGCGGAGACGGGGCGCAAAGACCCGATGTTCACGCAGGAGTGCTGGCATGGCGCGAAGGAGGTCGGCCCTGCCTTCAAGTCCAGCTCGCAGGCCTACAACACCCTCCACATTGGAGATCCCAAGCAGGCGGCGCAACTTCAGGAGAAGAAGGGTTGAGCACTATGCCGTTACGAGTAGCAGTCATCGGCTGCGGCCCCATCGGGAACCGTCACGCCGACTTGTACAAAGCGGATGAATTGGCTGACCTGGTGGCGGTCTGTGACATACGGCCTGACAGGCTGGAGCCCTCCGCCGCCAGGCTGGGTGTCAAGGGATACGGCGATGTGCCGACCATGCTTGCCGCGGAGAAGCCTGATCTGGTCAGTGTGGCCACGGGCGGCACGGAGTACGGTAGCGACCACTATCTGCCCACCATCCAGGCGCTGGAGGCGGGCTGCCACGTTCTCTGCGAAAAGCCCATCTGCAACACCATACCCGAGGCGCGAAAGATGGTGGAGTGCGCCAAACGCAACCGCCGCTGCTTTGCCATCGACTTCAACCACCGCTTCACGGAGGCCGCCAAGGTGGCCACCAAGTGGGTGCAGGACGGCCTCATCGGCACGCAGCTCTTCATCAACATGTCCATGTGGATCAAGAACCCGAACGAGAGTTCTCCGTTCTACATGATCAAGGCGCTGAATCCCCACTCGGTGGATGTGATGCGGCACTTCGGCGGGGACATCACCGCCGTGCAGGCCTTCTGCACACGCGCACCTGGACGCCGCATCTGGACGACGATGAGCCTGAACGTGAAATTCAAGAGCGGGGCCGTCGGCCACCTTTCCGCCAGCTATGACATTGAGCGCGGCCATCCAATGGAGCGCTGCGAGGTGGCGGGCATCAAGGGACGCTTTGTGCTGGAGGACATGTGGCGCGAGGCCACGCTCTACCCTGCTGGCAACCCCATCAAGCAGGTTTACACCAACCCCGTCTTCGGCGGGCACAGGGACTTTGTCGATACCTTCCGCAACCGCATCCACGCCTTCCTGGAGCAGGTTTCCAATGGAACCGCACCTGAAGAGATCGACGGTTCGGGCAGGGATGGCCTCGCAGCGCAGACAGTGCTTCAGTGCGCCATCGACTCCCTTAACACCGAGACGATTGTCCACGTCCCCGAAATCGACATCTGAGGTTTTGCACGGGGTGCTCCGCGCTCCGCAGGGTGTGCCCGTCGGGTTTTGCACGGGGCGTTCCGCGCCCTGCAGGGTTCGCCTGTCGGGTTTTGCACCAGGTGCTCCCTGGCTACAAAAACTTCGCTGTGATGCTTTCGGGGCAGGATTTGATCTGTTCCAGCGTCCCCGTTGCCACGATTCTGCCGCCGTCGGAGCCTCCGCCTGGGCCAATGTCGATGATATAGTCCGCGTTGCGAATGAGGTCCAGGTCGTGTTCAATGACGATGACCGTGGCGCCGTTCTGGATGAGCCGTTCGAAGACGGCCAGCAGTGTGCGGACATCAAGCGGGTGCAGCCCGATGGTTGGCTCGTCGAATACAAAAAGGGAATCGCCCTGCGTCAGGCCCATTTCACAGCAGAGCTTCAGCCGCTGGGCCTCGCCGCCAGAAAGGCTGGGTGTCTCTTCGCCGAGCGTCAGGTAGCCTAGACCGAGTTCATGCAGCACCTTCAGGCGCTGATGGACGCTTCGCAGCTCCTTGCAGAACTCCATGGCGCGGGTGACGTCCATGTCCATAAGCTCTGGCAGGGAATGGCTTTCCCCTGATTTGCTTGTGTAGCGGATTTCCTGCGCAATCTTCGCATAGCGGGAACCGCGGCAGTCGGGGCAGGGGATATCCACATCGGGCAGGAACTGGACATCCAGGCTGATCTCCCCTGTGCCGTCGCAGGTCGGGCAGCGCAGGTTTCCCGTGTTATAGGAGAAATCGCCTGCCTTGAGATTGCGCGCCTTCGCGTCCAAGGTGCGGGCGAAGACCTTCCGCAGTTCGTCATGGACATTCGCGTAGGTGGCGACGGTCGAACGGACATTGTTGCCGATGGGCGTCGCGTCAATCAATTTCACCTGCCTGATGTCGTCCGCCTGGATGGAGTACACGTGGGATGGCAGTTTCGTTCCTGCGATGGCGGCTTCCAGGGCAGGAATCAGGCTTTCAAGAATCAGGGTGGTTTTGCCTGAACCCGACACGCCAGTCACGGCAGTCAACCGTCCCTTGGGGATGGTCACTTCCAGGGGCTTCACCGTGTGGATTGGCCCCGTGGAAAGGGTGATTCTGCCAAAGGAAAACAACTCCTGTTCAGGAATGTGGGGCCTGACGTTCACATCTGCCTTGCCTGAAAGAAATGGTCCTATCTGTGAGGAGCCATTGTTGGAAATCTCCTCGATACTCCCTTCTGCAACAACTCGTCCCCCCTCCGCGCCAGCCTTGGGCCCCATTTCGATGAGCCAGTCGGCCTCCTTCAGTATCTGCGTGTCGTGATCGACAAGGACGACGGAGTTGCCGTCGGCAATCAAGTCGCGCATGACGCTGGTCAGGCCGACGATGTTGGAGGGATGCAGCCCGATGGATGGTTCGTCCAACACATATAGCACGCCAGTTGTGCGGTTGCGGATGGCGCGCGCCAGTTGCATTCTCTGCCGTTCCCCTGTGGAAAGGGTGCTGGAGGCGCGGTCCAATGCAAGGTAGCCCAGACCCAGTTCCATCAGTCGTCCTGCCGCCGAAAGGAAGGATTCGCAGATGCTTTCCGCCATGGGGCGCATGGGCTCGGGCAGCGAGGCGGGAACGCCCTTCACCCAGGGGACCAGTTCCGCAAGGGTCATCTGAGTGGCCTGCGCAAGGGAGATGCCACGAAGCCTCGGGGCGCGCGCCGCCTCGGAGAGGCGTGTGCCGCCGCAGTCGGGGCAGGGGTCTTCCCGCAGGAACTTCGCCACACGCTTCATGCCCGCCTCGTCCTTCACCTTGGCAAGGGCGTTCTCCACTGTATGAATGGCGCTGTAGTAGGTGAAGTCCAGCTCCCCTGCATCCTGCGTGTGCTTGGACTTGTAGAAAATGTGCTTCTTGACGGCAGGGCCGTCATAGACAATCTCCTTTTCCGCATCCGTCAGGTCGCGGAAGGGAATGTCCGTGCGTACGCCCATGGCGCGGCAGACATCGATCATGAGCGACCACATCAGCGAGTTCCACGGCGCGACCGCGCCTTGGTCGATGGTGAGCGATTCGTCAGGGACCAGGGTCGCCCTGTCAACGCTGCGCACAGTTCCCGTGCCGTCGCATTTGCGGCAGGCTCCCTGGCTGTTGAAGGCGAGCTCCTCTGCTCCTGGGGCATAGAACCTGGCTCCGCATTCTGGGCAGACCAGTTCCTGCTCGGCGGCGACGGCCAACGTGGGCGGGAGGTAGTGCCCGTTGGGACAGCGATGGCTGGCTAGCCGTGAGAACATGAGACGCAGGGAGTTCAAAAGCTCTGTGCCAGTGCCGAAGGTGCTGCGGATACCAGGCACGCCTGGACGCTGGTGCAGCGCAAGTGACGCGGGGACGTGCAGGATGTCATCCACCTGCGCCCTTGCCGCCTGCGTCATGCGGCGGCGAGTGTAGGTCGAGAGGGCTTCCAGGTACCGACGGGAACCTTCCGCATAGAGGACGCCCAGGGCCAACGAGGATTTGCCCGAACCCGAAACGCCTGCGATGCCGACGATTCTGTTGAGCGGAATATCCACGTCGATGTTCTTGAGATTGTGGACCCTTGCCCCGCGTACCAGTATCTTGTCTATCATGCCGTTGCTGTGTTTTTCTTATTTTTGCCCTTTATGGCATTCAACAGTTGGTTTTTCTGAAGAAGGGTGAGGGTGGCGAGCCAGACAAGCATGGAGAGGGAGACGAATGTGCAAAGCCCCGCGAAAATGTCGCCGTGTTTTGTGTAGAAGGTCGTGCCCCAGTTCTCATAGATGGGGAGGTCGTATGCCTGAAAATCGCGCGTGAAAGGGGAGCCGTCCTTTGCAGTGATTTGCCCCAGTACATTTCCGTCTGGGGTGATGAGGCAAGTATGGCTGTTGTTGCCTGAACGGAGGAAAGGTCTTCTGTTTTCAATGGCACGGAAGATGACGTGGCTGGCGTGCTGTTCCGCGCCACAGCTCTTGTTGTACCAGGCATCGTTTGTGATGGTGCAGAGCAGGTTGGCACCTTGGTGGGTGAATTCACGGCTGATTTCGGGGAAGGCGTCCTCAAAGCAGATGTTGATGCCTGCCTTTGCACCTTTGGGAAGTTCGATGAGATGGAAAGACTTGCCTGGGGTCAGGTCGCGTCCCATGCCGATCATCTCCCGCAGCCAGGGGAGCTGGTCGCCGAAGGGGGTGTATTCACCAAAGGGGACGCAATGGACTTTGTCATAGTAGTCAAGCACCGCCATATTGGCGTCCAGGAGGTAGGCGGAGTTGAAGAGGCTGCTTTCCTCCTGCGCATTTCCCTGTATCTGCTTGAGGGTGCCCAGAAGCAGGGGCTTTTTAATCTGGGCAAGCAAGTGGGAGAGCATGGCGTGGTAGGGCGGGTAGTCCATGTCTGCAGGGACGGCGCTTTCTGGCCAAACAATCAAATCCAGGTCGGGGTGATCCTGAACAGCTTTTAGGGATAAATCCCTGTAGGTGGTGATCGCCTCGTTGAACTGCTCCTCGGTCCAGACCCTGCATTGGGGGATGTTTCCCTGGATGGCCGCGATGCGGATGGTTGGCGTGTTTTCAGGCGGGAGGGTGGAGGGTCTGGCATTGAAGATGCAGACAGGAACCAACGCCAAGGTAATCAGCATGAGATGCCAGGGGAAGGCACGCTTCTGTGGATTGATGAAAAAACGCAGTTGTCTGCTGATTTCTGCAGCCAGAACGCAGTTGACGAGGACGATGATGAAGGAGATGCCATAGACGCCTGTGTATTGCGAGAGGGCGACGACGGAAAGGCGTTTGTATTGGGAGACGCCCAGCATGTTCCATGGGAAGCCTGTGAGGAGTTTCGCGCGCAGGTATTCTGTCGCCACCCAGAGTGCGGACAGCAGAAGTGCCTGCAGGATGAGCTGCCATTCCGTCTTGATGAAGAGCGGGCCTGCGCCTGGAAACGAGGCCGTCTTCTCATCTTTGAGGCGGTAGTTCAGCGAACTGGCGACGAGATACCAGAGCATGGGGAAGAGGGCACACCAGATGGCAAGAAGCCAGCCCGCACCGAAGCCGACTTCGTTCAGCCATCGGAGATTCAGGGCAAAATGCACATAGCCGAAAATATAGCCGACCGCCAGGGTCTGCCCCAGGCTACGGGGTGTCGGCATGAGCAGGATGGGAATCATCCCCACCCATGCAAGCAGATTCCAGCCTGGCGACGGAAAGGCGAGGCTCATCAGTATTCCCGAGAGAATCGCCGCAAATGCACGCCACAAAAACGCGCTTCGGTTCAGGCGACTTAGATTTTGGGGATTCACTGCAGGAGCAGCATTTTTCGACTTGGATTTCATGGCAAAAAGACCTAGCAGACCACCTACCCTAGAAGACCTACCCCCTAGAAGACTTAGAAGACTTATCCTAGTAGCCCTAGCAGACCTACCCTAGCAGACCTACCCTAGCAGACCTACCCTAGCAGACCTACCCTAGCAGACCTACCCTAGAAGACCTACCCCCTAGAAGACTTAGAAGACTTAGCAGACTTATCCTAGTAGCCCTAGCAGACCTATCCTAGAAGACTTACCCCCTAGAAGACTTAGAAGACTTAGAAGACTTAGAAGACTTATCCTAGTAGCCCTAGCAGACCTATCCTAGAAGACCTACCCTAGCAGACCTATCCTAGAAGACCTACCCTAGCAGACCTACCCTAGGAGACCTACTTTCCCCCCTGCAAACTATTCCCCAGTTCGGCGATGATGATAGAAGAGGAGGTGCTGTTCACGCTGTGCTGTTTGTGCAGGATGAAGGCGAAAGTGTTCTTTCGGGTTGGATGGCATTTGATCATGCCGACGTAGCATTTGCATCCAGCGTACTGGCTATTACCGCGCACGTTGAAGTTGGTGAGTTGGCGTTTATCCCTGCCATCGGCGTTCATGATCCAGATTTCGGAGAGCATTTCGTTTTGCCACTGGTTGCCACCGATGCCCAGATAGGGGATGTCGTACGAGCCGCTGCAGCTCCAGAGGATCTTCTTGCCCGTGGCGGAGAAGGTGGCGTAGCGGTTCCAGGTTTCTGGTCTATTTGTCAGGAGGGTAGTTTTGTTGGTTTCCAGGGAGTAGGTTCCCAGGTCCATGTTGTACCACTCATTGATGTTTTTGCGGGTGCCCGCGAAAAGGAGTGTCTTTCCGTCAGGGGAGAAGCCGTAGCTTTCCGCGAAGGAGGTGTCGAGCTGATCGGAGGCGATTTGCCTGGCATTGTCAAGGCGTGGGACGTCGGATGCGAAGCTGAATTGGGCGAGCATCAGGGTGCGCTTGCCCATGATTCCCTTGTCGGAGCTGGTGTTTTCGCAGGCTGTCCAGAAAAGCTGTGTGCCATCGGGGGAGAACTGCGGCATTACGGCGCCGCGGATGAGTTTCGCCGTGGAGACGTAGGTTGTCAGTGGCCAGTAGATGTTTGAACGTATCTCCGCCAGGCAGAGGTTGGTGCAGAAGCCATATCCAGGGAGGGAGCGCTTGAATTCGTTGATGCCGAGGTCCTGTCCGCTGAAGACATAGTATTTGCCGTTGGGGTGGAAGGCGGGGTTGGCGTTGTTGAGGCGCGTGTTGGTTTTATCGCGGGTATGGGTAAGGTATTTCACCTTGGGCGTCCCTTTGAGGGCGCTGCTCAGGTCTGCGATGGCGAAGTATTGATTGATGCCCTGGTAGTCGATGAACAGCTTGGTGCCCGTGCTGTCCCAGGCAATGCTTTCGATGTTGCGTGGAAAGATTTTGGAGTTGCTTTTGACGGATGCGTCGAAAATGGTTTGCATGTTGGCAATTGTCACACGGCTGTTTGGAATTGCCTCGATGTCGGAGTTGTTTTCGGCGGGTGCCGCGAAAAGCGAAAAGCAAAGCCCTGTCATCAGAAGAAATGAGGCTGCGTGGAGGGCAGGATTGGTTGTGAAGTGTTTTTTCATCTATTTTCCTCCTTTTTGCATTGTCATTCTCTTCGACAGGTGAAATGAATCATTGTTTCAGGCTGTGGTGATTTTGGGGGGCTTCTGTCCCTCGCAGAAGCCCCCGTCCCTCCCAGAAGCCTCGTCCCTCCTGTCTCTCCCGTCCCTCTTGTCCCTTTTTACAGCTTCCTCAAGTTTCTGAAGTTGGCGTCGGCGATCATCTGTCCCAGGGCGGGCGTGGAGCGGACGCTGACCACGGGTGTCGCCTCGTAGCCGCCGCGCATGAAGGCCTCGTAGGTCGGGATGTAGCCGACGGCGTCGTCGCACAGTTCCGCGATGAAGGTGTACTTGAAGGGGGACCATTTCTTGATTTCCAGGCCCCATTCCACGAAGTATTCGCCTGGTGCGCCGCAGAAGACGGCATCGCCGATGCGCATGGTCTGGACTTCGCGCTTGATGCTGCCCTCGTCGGAGTAGTTCTCGGAGCGCTTGATGAGCGCCTGCTCAAAGGCGTTTGGTTCCTTCTTGGACTTTGCGGAGGCGAGCCTCATCTGATAGACGGGATCGCTCTTCGGGAACATGGGAACATCCAGGATTTCGCTGACGGTATCGACCTTGATGGACTTCGATGGGCGAGCCTTCTCGATGATGGTCATCGCCTTGCCTGCGAACGCGCGGCCCAGTTGCTCCGATTTCCAGACGCCTTTCCTGGGGTAGGGGTCGTCCTCCAGGTAGGGGACGTGGTTGATGTTGCCGCACGCACCCTGCACATAGAGGCAGATGAGGGCGTCGCCGTAGATGGCGCGCAGCGTCTTCTGCATGACCGCTGGGAAGTCGGCGGAAATCTTGTTGCCGCCCGTGACGTCGATGTGGACGCTGTAGTTGCAGATGACCAGGAAGGGCTTGCCTTCCAGGGTTTCCTTGAACACCAGGGCGCCGAAGGTACTGTCGGTCGGGCCCGCGAAGCCTTCTGCGGTTACTCCCTCGCTGGAGGAGGGGCCGAATTGCTCGGTGGAGTTGCTCATGCGGAAACGGCGGTTGTAGGCCAGTCCCTGCTCATGCTCGGTGCCGATGCATAGATAGGCGGGACGCTGGGTTTTCGCGGCCTTGATGGCGGCATCGGCGATGCGCTGCGGCAGGCCCGCCAGATACTCCTCGTTGGCCTCCGTCACGCCCTTTGTCGGGACGCGGATCTCGGGACCTGTGTGCGTATGGGTGGAGCAGATCATCACGCGCTCGGGCTTGATGCCCGTGGCTTCGCTGATGATGGCGCGTGCCTTGTTGCAGACGGCCGCCGTCATGGTGATGAGGTCACAGGTGATGAGGACGCAGCGCGCATCCCCTTCGCCCAGCACGACCGCCTTGGCCATCAGATTGGAGATGATGCCGTCCGAAACGCGCCTGTTGAAGTAGCCTGCCAATTGCGTGCCGATGGGCGGCGTGATGTCGTTTTCTGCTGTACCCGTGAGAATTGTCTTGATTTCCTCTGCCATGTGATTGCTCCTTTGTGGTTTATCGCTTCAAGCGTTTCAATCGTTTCAGTGCTTAAGTTGCTTCAATCACTTCTATCCATTTCTCTCGTCCCTCCAGTCGCTCCCGTCCCTCCAGTCCCTTAGCTTAGCCATTCTTCCTTGTGTGCTGCGACGAAGGCGTCGTCGTTAAGGTGCGGGTAGGCGGCGTGGACGCGCGCGATCTCCTCTGCTTGTCCAGGGGACATGGTTTCGTTGGGGTCGAGGCACCAGATGCCAGGCAGCAGTCCCTGCTGGTGGAGGATGTGGTGGAGGCCTGCGATGCATCCCTTGAAGGCGTTGGCTGTGTCGAAGAAAGCGGCGTTGCAGTCGGTGACCTCCATCGCCTTCTGCATGAGGGCGACGGGGATGGGCTGCCCAGAGTCCGCGATGGTGCGGCATTCGTTGAAAAGCTCCACGGCCTTTTTGACCCAGACGCTCCAGTGCCCCAGCAGTCCGCCGCGTATGCGCATGGTTTTCAGCCCCTTGGCGGTTGCGATCCTGTACGGGGTGATGAGGTCGAGGACGATGTTGTCGTCGTTGCCTGTATAGAGGGTGATGTCGTCGCGCCCCGTTTCTGCCACGGCGCGGACCACATCGAAGGTCATATAGCGGTTGAAGGGCGCCATCTTGATGGCGGCGACGTTCTCAATTTCCGCGAAGCCGCGCCAGAATTCGTAGGGCAGGGGCCTGCCGCCCACGGCGGGCTGGAGGTAGAAGCCGATGAGCGGCATCACTTCGGCGACCTTGCGGCAGTGCTCGATCATTTCAGGTATGGTGGCCTCCTTCATGGCGGCGAGGCTGAGCAGGCAGGCATGGTAGCCAGCTTCTTCCGCAAACTGCGCCTCGGCGACAGCCTGTTCGGTCTTTCCACAGACACCGCACACCTTCACGTTGGGCTTGCCTGTCGCCGCCGCCACCTCGTCCATCGTCTCGGCGACGAGTTTCAGGACGGGTTTGAAGAGCCCGATCTTGGGATCGCGAATCTGGAACTGGGTGGTATGCACGCCCGCCGCGACGCCACCCGTGCCCGCCGCCAGGTAGTATTTGACCAGAGCGCGCTGGTGCTTTTCGGAGAGTTTGCGCTCGCTGTTCAACGCCAGCGGCATGGCGGGGATGACGGTGCCGCCGAAAAGTAGCTCTGCCACGGCTTTTGGAAGATTCTTCTTGTTCATGATTGGTGATCCTTCAAGTGTCTATGGTTATTTCAGTGGGATGTTTTTTTGGCTTCCAGCCTGTCCAGCTTCTTCATCTCATGCAGGTACATGATGAAGGCGAGCAAGCCGCCAAGGGTGTCGGAGACAGGGCCGCTCCACCAGATGCCGTTGAAGCCGATGAGGCGTGGCATGACAATCAGCACGGGCAGCAGGAAGATAACCTGGCGCGTCAGGCTGAAGAAGAGGGAGAGCCTCGCATTGCCGATGGACTGGAAGTAGTTGGAGGTGATCATGCCGACCGCGATGAAGGTGAAGCCCAATGAGGCGGCGCGCATCACGTAGCTCGCGATGCGGATGAGCTCCTCGTCTTTGGTGAAGCAGGCGGCGAAGAGGGGGGCCAGGCAGAGGAGCAGCAGGGCGCTGGCCAGGTTGAGTCCCGTGCCCAGTCCCAGCGCCAGTTTGTATGCCTTTTTGACGCGTTTGTAGATTGCCGCGCCGAAGTTGTAGCCGACGATCGGCTGCATCCCCTGCATGACGCCGAAGGTGGGCATCAGAAGGCACATCATCACCGTGTTGGTGATGCCGAACGCCGCGATGCCGTAGGTCGCCTGCTGGGAGCTCTCCGCAAAGTGCTTGCAACTGTGGTTGTAGAGGATGACCACCGCGCTGTGGACGAACTGCATCAGGCACGGCGCCATCCCGATGGAGATGACGCGCCAGAACAGCTTCGGGTAGATGCGGATGTACTTGAAACGCAGTTTCAGCACCCCCTGTTTGAGCCCGAAGTGCAGCAGCACCCACGAGGAACTGCACAGCATGGCGATCACGGTCGCGTAGGCTGCTCCCGCGATTCCCATCTTGAAGCCGAAGATGAAAATCGGGTCCAGGATGATGTTCAGGACGGCGCCAAGCGCGATGATGTACATGCACTTGTTCGCGTTTCCCTCGGAGCGGATGATGTTGCTCATACCGAAGCTGATGTGCTGAAATACATTTCCCCACAGGATGATGGAGAGGTATTCGTGCGCGTAGGGTATCGCCTCGGGGGTGCCGCCGAAGAGGATGAGTATCTTGTCCAGGAAGACGAGGAAGAGGGTTTGGAAGGTGATGACGAAGAGCAGGAACATCGCGACAGCCTGCCCGACCACCTTTTCCGCGTCATCCACATCCTTCTTCCCTAGCAGGAGCGAGACGATGGCGGAGGAGCCCTGGCCGACCATCATCCCGAACGCCATCAGGATGATCATGATGGGGAAGGTCAGAGAGAGCCCCGCCTGCGCGTTCGCGCCCACTCCGCGTCCGATGTACAACCTGTCAACGATGTTGTACAGGCAGTTGATGAAGGTGGAGATGACGGCGGGCGTCGCAAAACGCAGCAGCAGTTTCGGAATCGGGTCGCGCCCGATGAAATCGGATGAGTGTACGGAGGCCATTAGGATCTAGTTCGTGCGTGAAAGGTCAGATCATCTCCCAGAGAGAGGCGACAGCGGCATCCGCCCAGGCCTGGCCCGTTCCCTTGGGGGCGCGGACATGGCGGCAGAGGCGCGTCTCGTAGCTGCCCTCGTCCAGCGCCTGGTCGGTGGCGGTGTAGCCGTTGTAGCCGTTGGCGAGGCCGACGGTCATCGTGTGCGGGAAGGGGGAGCGCGCCTTGATGTCCAGCCCGAACTCCACGAACACCTCGCCGTTGAGGGCGGCGATGGCGGTGTTGCCGATGTGCATCGTCTGCACGAGGATGTCGTATTCCTGCGGCAAATCCTGCATCAGGACGAACTCCCGCGCGTAGATCCATTCGTTGAAATTGGACTGGTCGCAGGAGAAGTAGAGCTTCTTCGCCTTTCCCAACTCCTCTGGTGTAGTGGTGCGGGCCTTGAAGGGAACCCAGCTGTTGCGCCCCTCAACCTTGCCTTCAGATGCAAACTCCTTCTCATTGATGCTGCTCCAGACGCGCCAGGTCTCGGCCGCCACGATGTTGGCGATGCGTTGCTGTTTGTAGTATGGCCCCATTTCGGCTGGCTCGACGCGTACCTCGGGGGTGTTCCAATCGACGTTGTTGATGTTGCCCTGGCAACCGTTGGCGAGGATGACCATGAAGTTTTCACCTGCGATGCGCTGAAGGGCCTTGGAGTAGTCTTCGAAATAGTCCGCCGAGATGGAGCAGCCCATGGCGTTTCCGATGTAGTGAAGCGAGAGATTGGCATAGACCGCGATGGGCTGCCTCGTTCCCTTCTCGCGGATGATGAGCAGCCCGAGCTGCGGGTCGGTTGGGCCTGCGGGGCAGATGACGTCTGGCGAGTTCTTGGGTGGGTTCATGCGGAAAGAGCCGTCCTTCATGCGTCCGCGGCGGTTATGGCACTCCGCCGTGCAGTCGCCGCAGGTGTAGGCGATTTCAGCGGCTCGCATGTTGGCGATGGAGGCTCGCGCCGCCTCCAGTATCTTTTCTGGCAGGGCGTTGATGTAGGTGATCTGCGGAGGTGTCCCCAAAAGACCCGAAATCGACGGGCCTGTGTGTGTATGCACGGCTGAGATGATGATGTTCTGCACGGGGATGCCCGTGTTCTTGCAGATGAGTTCCTTCGCCTTTACACAGACGTAATCTGGCACGCCCAGCAGATGCAGGCAGATGAGAAGAACGGTGTTTTCTCCGTCTGAAATAGCTATGGATTTGGCATAGAGGTGATCGTGTATGGCGGTGGCGATGCGGTCGCTGAAATAGCCCGTGACATGGCATCCCACGTTCGGCGTGATGTCCGACATACCTGTGCCTGCTCTGTATCTGCCCATGGTCTTCTCCTTTTTTGAGGTGTGAGTGTTTTTTCTTTTACCAATTATAATATAAGGTGCGAAAGCTGGATTGCAAGTGTGCGGGGGCCTTGAAGGGACGGGAACGACGAGGAGAGACGGGAGCGACGATGAGGGCACGGGAGGGAAAACCAGTTTTTCAAGTCCCTCCCGTCCCTCAAGTCCCTTGAAAGTTTTTTAATGCCTATTTGTAAAACAACAAAAAAAAGCTATATTACCCCCTATGCTGAATACCATCTTAAGACCAAGGAATCCACGACATGCCAAGTAAAAAGTATGAGATCAAGCTGTCGCAGCAGGCCCGCGAAGAGCTGATGCGAATATCGTCTGCAGGCAGAAACACGCCGCAGGCCATCAAAAACGCGCTAGTGCTTCTGGGGGTTGACCGCGGACGCGCCGCAGGTCGCCGCCATACGGATGAAAGCATTGCCGACATCCTCGACATTGATCGAAGCCGTATATATAGGGTAAAGCGCGACTACCTGCGAGGTTCCATCGACACGGCGCTAAATGGCGAGATATCAAGGCGAGGGCATCGGCGCCGTTCGCTCGACGCAAGCCAGGTGAAGACGCTTCTGGCCATGTATGACGAGACTCCCGCTGGTGGTGCCTCGCGCTGGAGCGCCATGGCCCTGGCCACCGAACTGGCCAGACGCGGGGTCGTGCGGTCGGTTTCCCGCTCCACGGTGTCGAAGACGCTTCGCGAGAATGGTGTCTGGCTGAATAAAACCTACTCGAAAAGATGATTGTTGTTTTACAAATAAGCAATATGAGAAAAAGAGCTTCTCTCAGGGTTTGGATGCAAAAACTTTTCGGAGATTCATTTTTGAGATCATGTCTTGTCTCCCAGGCCATGATGGTCTGGCTCTGTCTTGCCAGGAAGGTATCCAAGACAATGATGGCATGGCTGTTCCCTATGGGAGATGAAGAGATTGCTTTCTCGAGAACGATGGTGTGGTCAGACCGATCTGGGGTGTCATCGAAAGCACCTTTTAAAGACGTTTCTACCCCTAGTGTCTTCAAGATATCAAAAGACACTAGAGCCGTCATTGGAACAACTTCAGACGAAAAAAAAGTCACAAAAATCGAATTATTTTTGACTTTTTCTTTCGTATTTTTGAGAATATGCATTATGTTTACCTATTGTACCATTAAAATCGCGGGAAAATGCGCGAATTTTTGTTTAAAAATTGGCATGAATCCTGCAATAAATAATTCGGGAAATTGCGCGATGCATTTTCCGAAACTGGCATGAAAAAATCAAATTAAAATAAAAAAACAACAACGAAAAGTGAGATGAACATGAAAAAAGAAAACATCGAAAAGCGGTTCCAGGCATCTGACAAAAAGGGGGCTGGTTCTCTCATGTCATTCGTCGGAAAGACGTTGTGGGGGCTGGCGGTAATATTGGCCGCTGGCGCCTGGGCAGCAACGAAAGATGGCACGGTCACGGCAACCTACTGGACGACAACGTACACGGATCCAACAAGCACGCTGAGCAACAACCAGGCCATCTACGGCGGCTCGCAACCTACCGTCATCATGAAGTTCTCCAGCACGATTAGCCAACAAACGGGAACATTCAAAGGCACGTACGATGATTCCATGTCGGGTAACTATACCCTTACGGCTCCAGGTGGCCAACCATTCGCCTCTGCAGGCACGAACTATGATGGAAGTCACTGGGCAACTGGTTCCTGGTTGTCAACCCACACTTCGATTCATTCTACTACCACGACATTCAATGCCAGTGGGGATTACGCCAGCTCCAACCACAGCTGGCGTGACAACTCCTTGTCATTCACGGTTCTTCTCAATGATGCAAACGTGAAGGTGGAACCAACGCTCATCAAAAGCGTCCAGCTCTGGAAATCGCGTGTTTGCAGCACATTCGAACATAGAATGCTGATAAGCGGGACGAGCACGTCGAATCCCATGGCAGAGACGCGTGGCATTGTTCTGGTTCAGCAGATTTTGAACAGCGGATCGGACACAGAATATACGTTCAATATTCCCAGCGATGTCCGCGAGACCACGCATAACGACGCTATTCAGAGTAATACGACGTACTATTTTGTGACCATCAAGACGAGGGACGACATTTCTGGGAATAATAAATGGAATGAAGGAGGAGAATTAAATACCCAAAAAGTGCTTGATTTCAAGTGGAGACGTAGTGAATATTACAGTAACACAAACACCACCACTGGATATGCCAGAGCGACGGACGAAAGGTCAATTTCCCCCAGTGTCCTGACATTTGAGTCATGCGTCTATGATATCCTTCCTTACGAAGATTATACGAGCATTTACACTAGTTCTCTTAATGATTTTGACCCGATGTTCGGAATTATTAAGATAGGTCCTGGGAACAATGGATATCCTCCAGCCCAGCCTCCTGAGTTCACAAACTCGCAGATTAAATTCGTCACGGTGAATGGCGTAAATTACTATGAGGATACCTTTGAACAAACCGATGATGCACAAAGCATATTTTGGGCGACAGGGGCGGCGCAGAAGACTCTGATGCCACTGGACGAGCCTTTTGCTGTCCTGGGCATCAATCTGGCTGGTACGACTGGTGACGAAAGCTCTTCCTCAAATACAGATTATCTGATGCAGGTTGATGTCCGCATCACTGTTCCCGCAAATTCGAGTTTCGACCCCAGGGTCGATCTCTCCACAAGTCTCCAGGTCAAAAAAGGACACCAGAACATATCCATATTCAAAGACACGAACAACAACGGATTCTTCGACGAGGCGGACAAGGCAAGCGGACAGATTGAACTGAAATATGATTTCATGTCAGGCGAAGTCAGTAATTCCGTCTGGACGAAGTCAGGCAACAACTACACGACAACGCTGATTCCCAAGGGCAAAGCAACACTCGAGAAGACCCAGAACGGAATATCCAAGTTCTTTATCTGCGTCTGCTCGAATCCCTCGGGGCCTGGCGTCACACACCAGCCTCACTATGGCAGCGACTTCACGATGAAAATTACATCCGTCCAGACCTTCCGCCAGGCTGGAAAAGATATTAATAAGGTTGATGCTAATGGCGACTATGAGGATTTCGTGTCCGAATTTGGCTATACCCTTGGCACTGGCTACGACTCGCTGAACTCCGTCAACAATAATTATAATGACGTGACAAGCCGTCCTGTCGCGGTTGGACTCGAAGTTTCCAAGTATGTCGATGACCACATCGACTCGTCGTTGGATCCCGTTCTTCCCGACCCGCTTGAAGCGGATGGCATGCCCGTTCCCGTCCTCGCCATCAACATGGTGGGAAGCCCGAATACAAATGTCAACGAAAAACTGCACAGCGTGAAGGTCAGGTTCTCAAGCAGCGGCTTCAATCCAGACAAGCATATAGCACCGCTTACGGGCGACGCCCTCTCTGGCGTCAGCATCTGGAAAGACAATAAGGAAAAGGATTCAGATGGCTTTTTGGGGGTATTCGATCCTAGGATTGGGTTGAGTCCGTCAGATCCTTTTGGCGGGCAGTCAAACTCGGATACCGTCGTCGAACTCTCTCCCGACTGCCTGAAGTGGTACTTCCATAACGGTTCGACCAACATCGATTCCGAATGGGATGGGACGCAGTCAATCGCTGCCTCAGGTGACTATTTCTTTGTCCTTCTTAAATTCAAGAAGGCCATCGACCTCTATGAGAATGATGACTACTTTGACAAGTCCTATACAGGATATACAACCGACGCCTTGGGCCACAGCGGAGACCGCAAGAAAGGCAAATGGCGTGGCCGCGACTATTTCATATGCATACGCGGTGCGGGCGAAGGTCGCGACTACATGTCATCCGAGAATCGCGGTCTTGACTACAATGATGCCTTTGGCGTCAGTATCAAGCCAAGCGAAGACCTGCTCTTTGGATATGGCGAGAACGCCGTTGACCCGACAAAGCTTTCTGGCATAGTGTCAACCAATGTCAAGGGTACAATGCCAGTCTTTTTTGTCGAGCCTAACACCACTGGCACGTATGACATCAAGGGCAAGACGGCTCTGCTGGGATTCTCCGTTGTTGCTCCAACGAACGACTATTCTTTCGATCATTTTGCGTTTCAGATCATTGACATGAACAACACCTTCGCGCTGTCGGACTTTGTCGATTTGGCCGACACAGGAAGCACCTGCGGTATCTCCCTGTGGAGGGACAATGGCGATGGACGCTTTGATGAAACAACAGACCAGAGAATCAACACCCGAACCGTCAATGGCGACGACCTTCCGAAAATCTCCACAATGACATGGTTGCAAAATGGCAAGCTCCACATGATTGAGTTGAACCTGGACAGGACCTCGGTCGGCAGACTTCCCACAACCGACGAGGGGCGCAAGGCGGATTTCTTCCTGGTCTTCCAGCCAACGAAGAACGTCACGATCGGCGATGCTCTTACACTCCAGATATTCGGCAGCGACCTGCTAGGCACACGCGATGACACCATCAGCTTCTGCCAATTCTCCACAGGTAACAGGCTAACCAATCCTGATGGTTCAACTCGGACGACCCCAGGCACATACAAGCGTTTCCGCAGCAAGACATACGTCGCCGCCGAGGCTCCCGAGGATATCGCCTCCATCGACACGGATAATGACGGCATTCCAGACTGGTTTGAATACACCTATTTTGGCAACCTCGACACGGCTGGCCCTGGCAACGTCGATGGGTACACCGACTTTGACAACGACGGTTTGAACGACTACTACGAGTACCTTTCCAAGACAAGCCCGCTTGAGAAGGACACCGACCATGATGGTGTCAACGATCCTGATGAGGATTTTGATTCTGATGGCCTTACAAACCTGGAGGAGCAGCATTGGAGGACAGATCCATGGGTCGGGGATTATGATAATGATGGAATCCTGGATGGTGCCGAGGTAACAGGTGGAACCAGCCCGAAGCACAGCATGAGTCCAGGATACAATGCCGCCTTGGATGCCTCAAAGATTTCAAACGCGGGAATCATTGTGCCGTTCACGAGGGATGAGAATGTAGAAGGCATGTCGGTCTGGACAGTCCAGGTCATGTTCAACTCGAACAATCAGCCCTTGAGTGGTACACTGTTTGAGAAGACTCTTAGCAATGGAAACGTTTCATTTAGGGTACGTCTTGACGAGAATATATTAAATGTATATGCGGATTGCTATGGCGGCACGAATACAGGCACGGATAATAGCACAATTGCTGGCAGGATAATTGGCAGAATTCAATATCCAGTTCCAGTGCCAGTCGATGACGAATGGCACCAGGTCTCCGTGACGTGGGACGGCGGGGCCTCCTCGATGCGCCTTGTCGTGGACGGCATTTCGCAGCATGTTGTAGCCTGCCAGTTCGCGCCAGTCAACGACTGGTCTGAAATCGTCGATGACACGCAAACGACAAACGGGCCTGGACAATCGAACAACGTGGTGAACAAAGTCCACAGGGAGTTCACCTTCACGATGTTGAAGCCAGTAACTGATTTTGATCCACCAGCTGTTGTTGACAGCAACTGGCCATCAGGAGTCCTCTTTGATGAAATCCGCATCTGGAACCGCTCCCTCAGCACGTCGCAGATCTGCGACACGATGAGATCGCTTGTCGGGAAGGACAATACGGGGCTCATGCGCTGCTTCCGCTTTGACGACGGCGGTACTACCATTGAGGATTTTGCGCATCCAGGTCCTGTTTCATACGATGAAAACAATGCCGAGGCCGTTAATGATTTCATTGAGAAAAACACCTATCCAGGCACGCCCGAGTTCAGAGGGTATGCCCTGAGGGAGGGCTTTGCCACCGATTGGTGCAGTTCGAACAATGGCGTCCATCTCTATGGAATCGATGATGAGGACGGTGACGGGATGCCCGACTGGTATGAGTTCTATCACAACGTGAACTCGCCGACCAGCGATGCTGACAATGATGGCCTGGTCAATCTTTACGAGTATCTCTGCGGAACCGACCCGAATGTTAACAATGACGACTATGAGGCAGCCTGCATCGCTGGCGGCATGTCCAACGGCGAGAAGCAGCTCTATGGCCTTGATCCGAGACTCGAAGATTCCGATGGCGACGGTGTTTCCGACTACAACGAAATCAGCGGAGGCGTTGCAACTGTTTATGCTAATAATGTAAGAGACGGGAAATATATCACTGATCCGCTCGCGCCGCTCAACAACGAGCAGCCACCGACGCTCAAGCATATCCAGCTTGATGGCAGCAATGCGACGGGATTGGTCATCAAAGCAAACGAGATATCCAAGTATGCGCTGTCTGATTGGACGTTGAGCGCATGGGTCAAGCCCGCAGCCATTGATCAGACATCCCAGATAATCACCAGGCGCGTCTCCGAACAGGCCATCAACTACGAACTCGGCATCGCCGCAGGCATCCCATACGCCAAATTCGTTGACGCGAACGGCAGGGAGCTCCAGGTGCCCGAAGACACCACCTTGACCACAGCACTGAACCTCGTCGCGAATGAGTGGACCCATATTGCCGCGACATACGAGAGCAAGACACGCAACATGACGCTGTACATCAACGGCATGCCAGTAGCCCAGGTGACTGGCCGCGCCAATCTCGAATGCCCTGCGTATGGCGATGGCGTCATTGGTGACGCATTTGTTGGCGCAAGCATGTCCATCGGCGCAAGTTTCAACGGTCTTCTCGATAATGTGAACATCTACGCGAACGCCCTGACTGCCGAGGAGATCGCGGCCAGCTTCCGTACGCCTGCACAGACAAATCAGGGCAGGGCAAATCCGTATTACCGCGAGCAAGCGGATGCTACTGAAGCCGCTGTATATGCCGCGAACATGACCACCTCCATAGCAAGCCTTCTGGAACCCGAGCATGCCGCCGACAGGCTTATCATCAGGTTCTCTGACGACGTCTCCGAGAGCATGATCAACGCTGCCAGTCGCCAGTATGGCATAACGGTTCTGAAGAAGTTTGAGAATACAGGGGCCTATCTTATCAAAGTCCCGAAGACGCTTGATCTCGCCAAAGGCATTGAAGAATTACGTAAGTACAACGCAGTCAAATACATCGTTCCCGACTATGTGGTGACAATGAACGCCAAGCCGAACGACCCAGATTATTCCAAGCTCTGGGGACTCAACAACGATGGAAAGAATGGCGGAACGCCTGGCGTTGACATCGGTGCAGAGGATATCTGGGATGTGACGAAAGGAAGCCGCGACATTGTTGTCGCGGTCGTTGACACGGGTATCGACTACACCCACCCCGATCTTAAAGACAACCTCTGGACGAACAAGGGCGAAATCCCCGACAATGGCAAGGACGATGATGGTAACGGCATTATCGACGACTACTACGGTATCTGTGCAAAGAATGCGGGAACGATAACTGGCAATCCCATGGATGATGACAACCATGGAACACACTGTGCAGGAACGATTGGTGCGGTCGGCAACAATGGGAAAGGTGTCACAGGCGTCAATTGGGAAGTCAAGATCATGGGACTTAAGGGCTTGCATCCAGTTCCAGGACAAAATGCAAGCGGTTATATTTCAGATATCGTCTCGTGCATTGAATATGCAATCAAACACAAGGCGAATGTCATAAGTTTGAGCCTTGGCGGTCCTGGATTCAATGCCGCTTACTACGACATGCTGAACAGGGCAAGAAGTGCGGGCATTCTGGTTGTGGCTGCTGCTGGTAATGAAGGAAGGAACAATGATGATACTCCGAATTATCCAAGTGACTACAGCCTCGACAACATCATAGGCGTTGCCGCCATGGATTCCAATGGAAAGCCCGCTTCTTTCACCAACTGGAGCGCGACCTCCATCGATGTTGCCGCACCTGGCGTTAACATCTACAGCACGCTTCCTGGTGGAGGATACGGCAACATGAGCGGCACTTCCATGGCGACACCGCATGTCTCTGGACTGGCGGCGTTGCTGATGTCTGCATATCCGAGTGCGAACTACGCGCTTATTCGCGATGCCATCCTCAAGGGCGGCATCAAGCTCGTTGGCTGGGAGGCGAAGCCTATCGCCACCATGGCGCGCGTCAGTCTGCCTGGTTCGGTTGAGTATCTGAACCAGAATGTTGGCGGTCTCGTGGCAAGTTTCCGCGGAAATGGCGTCAATACCACAATAGGATGCGTGTTTGATTTGACCGAGAACGAATTTGGCGCTGGCGTTGCTGCATTGGATGGCAACATTCCTGGCATGAAGGAAGAAGGTGGTAATTGGGTTCCGAACATCCGCAAGGCCGCGACTGGAGTTTTTGCGACAGCCCCTGCTGATTCCTTTGCTGAGTTCTCTGGCGACTCGGACGGCGATGGTATGCCCGACTGGTATGAAGTGGCGGTCGGCCATGACCCGAATACTGCCGATGGCGAGGATGATGAGGACAAAGACAGGCTTACAAACTACTTCGAATTCCTGGCTGGTACCTCGCCCTGGATGCAGAGGACGGACGGAACGACTGTTGACCGTGAACGGAATGTGAGTTTCACAACCGAAATCAACTATAAAAAGGCGCAGGAGATGAAGTTCCATCCTCTCACCGAAAGCAATGCGGATTACACAGGCTGGGATACAGATGATGACGGTATTTCGGATGTCGATGAAATTGGCTATGGTGCAGCAGTAGAGACCAGCCTCCCCGCCAATTCGCTTTCCCCGTATGGGGACAAGGTGTTGAGAATCAGTGCTGACGACAGCTACCTTGAAATTCCCAATACAATAGACTATGCCCTTACAGAGAACTGGACGATTGACTTGTGGGTCAAGATTGACAGCACTCTCGACGGTGATGCCATACTTGTTCGCCGCTTCATTGACACTGAACTGGCAGGAAGCGCCACTGACATGCTAACGAACTATGAGGTCGGGCTGAGGAAAGAATCCGAGGGATGGCGTCCATACGTCAGGTTTGAATCCGAGGATGGCGAGCGCATCTGCAACGCAAGCGTTATTGTGCAGGCCAATACCTTGACGCATATTGGGGCAAGCTATAACTCCACCAGCAATGAGATGAGCCTTGTCATTGACAACAACTTCAAGACAACCGTTGACTGCATGGGATACAAGTTGCCCGATGTCATGGGAATCAGCCACGTCAGGGTTGGCGAAGGATTCCGTGGTGAGATCGATGCCGTCCGCATTTGGAAAACGGCAGCGGATAATTTCAACAACTACACGGGCGCTGCCCAGGATGCGATTGCGGGCACAGTCCCCGATGGACTCGTTGCCAGTTTCACCTTCGATGATGGCGGCGATTCCGCCCAGAACTTCGCGGTTGCGAAGGAAGATTGGAAGACTGTCTGGATTAACGCGGCGACTCTGGTTGGCACTGGAATAGCAATGGTTCCCGTAACCACCACTGCGCCCATAGACGATGAACAGGAGGATAGCGACGAGGACGGAATGCCCGACTACTGGGAGAGGCAGTACTTCGGCGACCTGACGACGGCTGACAGCTATCTGCGTCGTGGCGGAACCAACACCGACTTCGACGGCGATGGTCTCAACGATCTCTATGAATACTGGTCCCACACCAACCCGACCATCAAGCAGACAGACGGCACGACCGACGACGGCAATGCCGACTATGACCATGACTCTGTCTCCAACCTTGACGAACAGTATTTCTTTACCAGGCCCGACATGATGGATACTGATGACGACGGTGTCAATGATGGAGTCGAACTCGGATTTGTTGATACCGAGCCCAATTTCGGCTTCGAGGTCAGCTCACCTCTGGACTCGCTTGAACAGACAGTTCTAGATGCGTTAGGTCATGTTGCCGTTGACGACAACGGTGACGTTATTGGACTTGCCACTCAGGAGGAGATTGAACGCGTCTTCCGCATGGACGGAACCAACAGCATGACCGTCAAGGACAACGGCGCGCACAGCGGAGAGAACCTCTCGTTCGCATTCGTCTTGACGGCATATATGTCGGATAATGGTAAGACTGAGTTTACGAACAGCGCTCTGCCTACGACAGACACGGTCTTCCTGAGGCGCTCTGTCAAGGTCGGTGAACGCGAACTCATCAACTACAGGTTCACGGTCAGCTCCAAGGCGATTAAGTTCCAGTTCGCGCAGAATGCGACAGTTCCACGCTTTATCGCTGTTTCATACGCGCCCGAAGAGGGTATCCAGGCTGGTGTCCCGTACTATGTCAGCGCGGTGGCAAACCTCACAGCAGGAACACCTGCCATAACCTTGAAGGTTGCCACAAAGGTCGCAGGATCGGATACATACGACAATGTGACGAATGTGACCAATTTCAGTTCACTTAATCCCGCAACCATTAGCGGTGACGAAGGCACCCTTACCCTTGGATTTGAATCTAGCGGAAATCTCGTCCTCGATGTCGATAATCTTGCAATCTGGAATTATGCTCGGGCCATCACGGCGATTGACCCGACAGTCGAAGGTTTTGATCCGACAACTGAAAACCTGTCCACTGGGCGGTACGTCTCCTTCTTCAGGTTCGATGACGGTGGCGTGACAGCCGAAGACTTCGGCTATGAGTCGGATTGGATGAACTCCTGGAAGCATGCGGGTGTCCTGAGCACGCCGTCCGTACCAGTTGCCGACGGCACGATTGGAAAAGGCATGATAAGAATCAATGGTGGCGGCTCGACTTCCATAGACGACAATTTCGATGCTGATGACGACGGCATTCCAGATTCCCAGGAGTCGATTGGCAACATCGATGACGGCCGTGTCACTACCGATCCCAGCAATCCCTACGACCCGCTTGTCAATCGTGCACTCGACCTTACTGCCGTTGGTAGCTATCTCATTGTAGAGAACTTCACTGGCAATAACATGACGACTCCCGATAATGGAACCGATCCTCTTCCCATTTATGAGAACAACGGTTTCACCATCGAATTGTGGTACAACATTAAAGACGCAGCTGTCACAACAGGCCCGCTCGTCCAGAAGACCAATGCAGACACGGAAAGCGGAGTGCCTGGCGACTTCTGGTTCGGTCTTGTGAACGGCTACCTCACCTTGAGATACCGTAACATCGGCAAGCAGGTGACAACGGCTACATTCACGGCCAAAGCATTCAATGCTATCAACAGCTGGATTCATGCGGCTGTCTCTGTCCATATCGACCCTGTGAACCAGGATGCAATGCTCGTCAATTTCCTGGTCTATGCCGATGGCATGGAGTACAGTTCTGCGACTATGCAGATGCTGGGTGTCAATGACGCCTATCCAAACAACTACTCTGGCAGGCTTGACACAGAGTCGCTTCCAGGTTCACTGGTAATCGGTTGTGTTCCTTCTCCTGTCGTTATTGACGATGACCCGAATGGGCATATCAACATGACTGTTGACGAAGTCCGTATCTGGAAGGGTGCTCGCACCGACACACAGATCGCCACCAACCGCAATCGCATCCTAACAGATGCCGACGCTGGCAATGTCTCGCTTGGGAAGGACAACTGGACGAGCCTTGCCGCATACTTCCGTTTCGACGACGGTGGTAACAAGGCGTACTACTACACCAAGGCCACGAATGTCACCAACAAGGAATGGGCAACAGGTGGTACGCTCGTATCAGCCAGATTCGTTGACATCAGCTCCAACAGGAATCCCGCGAATCCGAATGACCCATTGCTTGGCGTACCAGCCCAAGCCCAGCTTTACGGCTCATTTGCATATCTCTATGGCGACACCGATGAAGATGGCATACCCGACATCTGGGAACTCATCCATTTCAAGAAACTTACAACTGCTGGCCCTGGCGATATCGACCACTACACCGACACCGATGGCGATGGAATCAACGACTACTACGAGTATCTTACTGGACGCAACCCGCTCGAGAAGGACGATCCCGTAGAGTATGATACAGACGAGGACGAAGATACCCTGACCCTTCTCGTGGAGCAGAGGTTTGGAACCAATCCATTCAACGCGGATTCAGACGATGACGGCGTCAATGATAACGAAGAGATTGAAGATTGGGGTACCGACAGACATTCATATGTCACCAACCCGAACTTCAGCATTGCTCACTACGGAAACAACACGAGGACACCGAACTGGGCACTTGACCTCAGCCTGGTTTCTGATACCTTCAAAGGCTTCAACGCCCCGAAGACAGACCGCTTTGTCTCTTACAACAACTCGTATGCAATTGAGGCGTGGTTCAAGTCCGCCGCTGCTGCAGAAGCACTTGCGACTGAGACTGGCGTCATCGCCACTTTGATTGCGCCAAGTATAACAAGTCCAACGGATCCAGTTGAAGCCGAAGAACTTCTGACCTTGGGAATTAACGCAGGAACTCCATATGCAAAAGTCAAAGACGAACGGGTAGTCTTCAGCGAAGCACTCAAGGGTGGCGAGTGGACCCATCTGGCGGCCGTTTACAACTACAAGGAAGGAACAGTCTCCATTTACAAGAATGGGCTTTTGGTCATGACTGACGATGTTACAGACAGGCCGAAGACCGATTACAATAGAGGCATCAATGTCATCATCGCTGGCGATGGAACGAATCCGTTGAGTGGCGGTCTCCTGGACGAGGTCCGCATCTTCAACACCTATCGCACCGAGGACAGCATCCGCAAGCAGATGAAGCTGGCGAGCGACACGCACACAATTGGCCTTGCCGCCTACTATCGTTTCGATGATTGTGGCCTGACGGTTGAGGACTACATGCATCCGTATCCCGCCGTACTCGGCGAAGACCCCTTTGAATACTCGCTCAGGGGTGAAGGCGGTTCAACATCCGAATGGCTGTCGGCAAGTGACATCGCTGATCCAGAGGGCATTGGCCTGCAGAACGACCCCGAAGGTACGGTTCCGAACTGGTGGACGAGGATGTACAAGACACCGTATGAACTTGGCTTGACCGAGTTCAAGGGCCATGTCTATGAATTGAAGACAGATAAATTGAGTTGGGAAGCAGCCGATAAGGAGGCGGAAGATGCAGGCGGAAAGCTTCCAATCATCTCTTCCCAGGCTGAAAATGATTTCATTGCCAATTCCGTGTTGAAGAATCAGAGAGGCGCATTGATTGGATTGAGCGACAGAGCGATTGAAGGCACGTTCATCTGGGCGGACGGTACGTCGCTTGCCGCATCCAGTTATGCAAACTGGTCAACGAAGGCCGTCGGTGGCACCACAAATGAACCGAATAACAACACGCTGGTCGGTAACAACACGGATGAGGACAGCGCGATGATTGTCGGCGCAGGTAAGACAAACTATCGTCTTGTTGTCGGCTACTGGAACGACTGCGCGGATAGCTCAACAGACTATGACAGTTACATCATTGAATATTCCAACTACTTGAGTTGCAATAAGGAACAGGATAAGGACTGGGATGGCGATGGCGTCAGCAACTATTATGAGTACCTCATCGGCCTGAATCCTTTGAATTCAGAAACTGTTGCTGGTACAAATGATGGAAAACGTGATGAAGACCGTGACGCTTTGACAAATGCAGACGAAACAAGATATGGAACCGATATGCTGTCGCCTGACACGGATGACGACGGTCGCAGCGACTTCTTCGAGGTCCAGAACAGCACCAACCCGCTGGCGGCGGATTCTGTTGACTCGCGGAGCGACTACATGGCGATACTTCCAGAAAATGGTATGATTACCTACAGGACCGACGATTTCTCTGGTGCGTCTAAGTTCAAGGTGAGCTTTGAGGCGGAAGTGCCGTTTGGGAGCCTGTTGGATCTTGTTTCCCGTGCTGGACTGTTCCGCATTTTGCTGAATTCCGATGGCAGGGTGATATTCAGTGTGACGGACGGGCTTTACAGCGTGCAGAGTGGTGCGCTGACTGGACTTGCCACCGATGACATAGTGAGGTTGTCTGTGACGGCGGAGGCTTCAACGCTTTCGAGCGCGGACGTACTCGACTTGTCAGTGATTGCTACGACCACTGATGGGACCGTGCTTTTGAATAAGTCCTACCGCGAGAATGTTCCTAACGCTGGCGGGTATGCTGCTGTGAGCGCGGCGGACGTGGTGGTCGGCAAAGATACCAACACAGCCTCGTTCAGAATCGACAATCTGATCGTTTCGTTTGACGGAGAGGAAAAGATAAAGAGCTACTTCAATGATTTGGGTGTTACCTTCAGCAATGCGGCGAAGACGAAGACCATCGGTACGAGAACCATGGAAGATTCGAAGTATGCTGGACGGCCGAGCATTCAAGCGAACATCCATAACTTCCCAGGGAACATTCCGAATACGACAGGCAGTTTGACGGACGCGACATTGCTTCCTTTGCGCCATGAGTGGTTCGGGTTGAGCACGCTGGTTGCGGACGCTGACGGGGATAAGATGCCCGACGAATGGGAATACAAGAAATTGGGCGATCCTTGGAAGGCTGGCATCGGCAATGTCAACGGCTACACCGACTCCGATGGCGATGGCCTCAACGATCTCTACGAATTCTGGGCGGGAACTGACCCGAAGGCGGCATCTTCCGCCGATCGTTATTTCTTCACGATGGTTGGAGATGAGTACACGCTTGTCCACCAGACACTGGAAGGCGACCCAGCTGAAGTAAAATTCTATGCTTATAACAGTGGAACTGCCACGTGGTCGGATGTGACTGCGACCTTGCCTAATGCGGATGAACTTGCGGCCTTGACGGACGCGGAAATCGACCGCGATGGCGATGGTCTCTCGAACCTTGACGAACAGACCAAGTTCAATACACGTCCTGACAGGGTCGATACCGATGACGATGGTATCTCCGACTATGAGGAAATCTACACGACCCGCACAGATCCTACTGATTCCCACAATCCGCGCGTGAACCGTGCTCTTGACCTGATCAAGCAAGCCCATACCTACAGCAAAATGGGTTCCGACGGCATTGAAGTCGAAGCCAATGCGCCTGCTCGGAACAACATTTACGCTCAGGTGGTGGATTTCAACGAAATGTCCAATCTGCAGCGGTACACTATTGAACTGTGGTTCAACTTGAATAGTGACAGTACCCTTGGCGGGAATCTGCTCACCAAACAGGCGACGAGCGGCAACCTGACCGACCTCGATGACTTCCGCCTGTATCTGGACAACAATGGCAAACTGAATCTGACCTATGGTCTCGTCGGCAACCTGAACGATACCATTGCCAATCGCCTTGAGACTGTGACCTACGACAATGTCACTTTTGCAGCGGGTGATGGCTGGTGCCATGTGGCCGTCGTCGTTCAGCAGAAGACCACGACAGTTTCCAACAATACTTATGCCATCAACTTCTACGCCATGAAGGGCGGAGCGGAGCAGGTGGCCCAGGAGACTGTTTACAACGGCAGGCTGGCCACCACGCCTGTCAAGGGCAACTTGATTATCGGCGATGACACAAGCAATCTGTCGATGTTGATTGACGAAGTCCGCATCTGGAACACGGCGCGCACGGCAGCCAACATCGCTGACAACCGTAGCGACACTCTCGACAATCCCGCCGATATTGCCGTCTATTTCTCCTTTGATGACGGCGGCGAGAGCACGGAAGCCGATTCCAATGCCCAGAAGTCCGCTTTGGACAAGACGGTTGCCAACTATGCGACACTGCGTCAGAACGCCCTTAACCAGTACCTCAGCGCTCTGGATGTCTATAATTCCAAGACTAATCCCAGCACTGCAGAGACCCAGGCGGTCAACGACACCTACGCAACGTACACCTACTATAACAACTTGTACAGCAACGCTGTGACAGCCCAAGGTAACTACACTCCCACCGAGGCCGTCATGGTCAATGGCGCACTCATGGCCATAACCGATTCCGACCAGAACGCCAGATACCTCGACGCCGATATCGACGGCGACGGCATCAACGATGCCTGGGAGCGTCGCTACTTCGGCAACACAACGACCGCCAGCGCCACCACCGACTATGACAAGGACGGCGTCAGCGACCTCAACGAGTTCCGTCTCAACTACAATCCGCTGCTCAAGGTCACGCCTAACCGCAAGCGTATGAGTGTGAATGACGGCGTGGAAAAGGTTACTAAGAAGACGGACTATGTTATCGCGGCGAATGGTACCATCGCCCTTGAAAACGATCCCGACACCACTTCCGAGGACGGCAAGTTGGACTATGATCGCGACGGCTTGAACAACGAGACTGAAGGCACCTTGGGTCTCAATCCCGCCAACTGGGATACCGATGACGATGAACTCGCCGACGGCGTGGAGCATCAGGAAGTCGGCGGCACCAATCCGCTTGACTGCTTCGATCCTCTGAAGAACAGGGTTATCGTCATCCCAGCAGGTGAAACTCTGACTACCACCAACTTCAATGGCATCAGAAGCGGAGCGTATGGCCTTAAACTTGAGTTCTGGTTCAAACTTGACGCTGGTGCCAATAACAACAACGGAAACCTGGTTTACCTCAATAACCCGAGTGTTGGAGCCAAGGCACTGCAAGTCGCACTCGCCGACGGCAAACTCCAGTTCAGCTACGAAACTGGCACGGGAAGGGTTGTCCGCGAACTTAGCGGCTTCACGGCACAACCTGACACCTGGACTCATGTTGGCATTGTGCTTACCAGGCAGAGCTCAAACTCCACAACCCATTATCTGTTGATGATGGCGCAGGAGCTTGACAGTGAGGTTGAATATCTGGACATCAATAGTTATAACAGCAAGCTTCTGCCGTATTACACGGAAGGCCAGTTCACCATTGGCGGCACAGAGGCTAGCCATTCGCTTGCCTTCCGCATGGACGAGTTCCGCGTCTGGAATCTGAACACCTACCCATACTATGGAAATAACCAACTCTATACCTATGAGACTAACGACGGTAACTATGAACGCGTCTATTACGCCGACAGTATCCGTAACCAGCGCAATATGTTCATCTACGACAGCACCAAACTGATGAACCTGGCGGTGTACTACCGCTTCGACGACGGCGGCGAGACGGCGGAGGATGCCTCCTATTCCGTCAAGCCCTCACAGGCGCAGGTGAGTGCCTACTACAACCAGTACCAGAGCGCCTACCAGGCATACGCCACCAAGAAGGCTGAGGTCGATGCCAAGACCAATCCTTCCAATGAAGAGAAGGCTGAAGTGGAGAATCTCTATTCCGCCTACCAGACCGCCTATACCAGATACCAGAACGCCAACTACGCGAATGCATCGGACGGCCCCATCAACGGCATTCTCAGCGCTAACGCCAGCTTCGAAGAGATACCCAACCTGGTCACCAAACCTGAAACCCCCGTCTATCTCATGGCAGACTCCGACGGCGATGGCATCGCAGACTGGTGGGAAATGAAGTACTTTGCCAATCTTACCACAGCCAATGCCACCAGCGACTACGACGAGGACGAACTCAACGACTACTACGAATATCTCATCGGATGCGACCCGACCAATCCTGATACTGACGGCAACGGCACGCTGGACGGCCAGGAAGACACGGATGGCGACGGCCTGACCGACGCCGAGGAGTCTCGCTACTATACCGATCCATTCCTTCCCGATACCGATGACGACGGTGTCGAAGACAAGGTCGAAGTCACCTTTGGCAGTTCGCCTGTCCACCCGATGTCCATCATCGTGACGAAGGACAACGACGGCCAAAAGGTCACGACCCCCTGGACCACCATTGAGCCTACGTTGGCCAGCGATGATGTACGTCGCAATTACATTCCTGGTGAACCTGCCGACATCTCTGTTGATCTTAGTTCGATTAATGATGCTGGCTTTGAGCTGCCCCATGGCGAACGCTTTGCCGTCGGCACCAAGGTTATTGGCGACAGCAATTCACTCGTTTCTGGCGGCTTCACCGTGGAGATGTGGTTGAAGGCAACTGCCAACTTGAGCACGACGGACACCACTACATGGATTTTCGATGTACAGGGCAATGCTGGTCATGGCTACCGCCTGGGTCTCGAAAAGGGTGCGCCTCGTGGAGAAATCTACAATGTCATTACTGATGAAACTCTCATCTACGTGGGTGGCGAACAGGCCACTCCCGCGCTGGAGAATGGCACTTGGACGCACCTCGCCTTGGTCTGGAGACCTGATGAGAACACCTTGACGCTCTACCGCGACAAGCTCGCCATCATCGGCTCCTTCCCGACCACCTACAACATCGATCTCGGTACCAACGCCACCGCCAAGTTCAATAAAACCGCAAATGTGTGGATGGACGAGTTCCGCTTCTGGAACGCTCCGCGTAATGACCGCGAAATCGAATATTGGGCTGACCGTATCGTCCCAGCGCCGCTCTACACCACCGCCCTGCCTATCATCAACATCAGCGCCATGCGGAAAAAGTATGCCCTCAAGGCCTATTATCGTTTCGACGACGGCGGTACCAAGGTCGAGGACTTTGCCAATTTCCGCGACGATGACTACATGCTGACTGGCTTCGCTGACCAAGTTGTAAACGGTGCCAAGGAGCTCTTCGGTACCGATGACGTTGATGGCGACGGCATCCCCGAATGGTGGGTTTACCTCCACAATCTAGATACCTTTGTACGCTATGACAATAGTCATCCAAATAACCTCTCGACTGGTGACTTCGACTGGAACGACGAGGGCAGCTCCATCCTCGGCTTGTTTGGCGAATCCGCCGACGTCGGCTACACCGCTCTGGGCGGCACCTCCGATGCCGTGATGGTCGGTGTGGAAGAAGGCAGCTACAGGACGGACAACAATGCCCTGTCTGGGGATTACCGCTACGCCCTGATGTACAAGTACATCAACCTAACGGGCGTGCCTACCGTCGCCACCCTGACGCATCGAAATATGGCTGGCGCCCAGGTGACGAGTGTAGTCATCAACCAGGAAGTTGTTAGCGGCTACCGCAGCGGCATGAATGTGGCATCCTACCTGCACAATGGACGCAACCAGATTATCTTCTACTTCACTCGCAACATCTCCTCCAATTACACAAAATACAAGATTCCGACCCGAAAGGATTCCACGGCGACTGTGGATTTCAATCGCTACAGTTACAGCGGTTCTCTTGATGTCGAATTGACGGTGGATGGCGCGCCCGTTATTGTCTTTGGCCATGAAAATGGCTACGACCCGCGCTCTGTCTGGTATTGGCGTGGACGCACGCAATATCTTGGGTCGCGGTCCGACCTCAACGCTGACTTGAACGGCTACGTCCTGGGTGGAGATACAGAAGCTGGCGGCACCAACGCCTACGCGTACAACTACGGCCTTAAAGAAGACGCCGACAACGACGGCATCAACGTCTATTACGAGTACATCCTCAACACCAATCCCACCAGCCGCGACTCCGACAACAACGGTATCTTCGACGGTGAGGAGGACTTCGACAAGGACGGCGTCAGCAACGCATACGAACTTGCCAACGGCACTGACCCGCTCAATACCGACACCGATAACGACGGCATCGACGACCAGGTGGAACTTGGCCTGGAGGATGGCAACCCTGTTGACTGGAACAAGCCGCTGAAGCGCCGCTACCTCCAGTTTGCGAACGGTGGCGAGGTCATCCTGCCGCTGCAGTCGCGCTTTGCCCTCAAGTCCAGCTGGACCCTCGAGGCTTACGTGAAGGTTGCCGCGGGCGCCACTGGCACCATCCTGAAACGTGTTCTCGGCACGATGGATTCTTCCAAGCCCGTCTATAACTACAGGTTGTGGCTCGATCATGGCAACCCCAGCATCACCATTACTGACAACCTTGGCAAAACCGAGACCAAGACCTGCCCGAGTGCCATCAGGGGTAATGAATGGACGCATATTGCCGTCAGCTATGATGCCACCACTATGGCCATCAAGCTGTACGTCAATGGCGAGAACCTCTTCGGAGCCTCTCTCTCTCGCCAGCCGCAGCAGAGTGGTCCTGGCATCATCACGACCGCATTGGGCGGCGACGGCTTCATTGGTGCGATGGACGATGTCCGCATCTGGAGCGTCGTTCGCAAGGCCGATGAGATCAAGAACGCGATGGCCAGCGAGTTGAGCGGCACTGAGGACAACCTTGTTGCCTACTACCGTTTCGATGACGTCAACTTGACTGGTACTACAATTCAAGGAACTTCGCATTCACGTCGTAATACCTCCAAATTGTACCGCTACGCGGCGGACAGCTATATTGGTTCCCAGAACGACTGGAGGAACAACTGGCTGAACGCTGCTGTGCTCAATGAATACGTCACAGCTGTCGATTATACAGCGAATGACTGTCCGTTCGTCAGCGAGGCGGACATCAACAACAACGGCATTCCTGACACGTGGGAATACGAGCACTTCAGCAAGCTGCTGTCCGATGACGCCAGCGCCGAGGGCAAGTACGGCGATTTCGATGGCGATGGTCTCATCAACTACTATGAGTACCTTGCCAGCACCGATCCTAAAAAGGAATATACTGGAATCAGCTCTACGCCTGACATTGACCGCAACGACGACGGCGACTTGCTGAGCAATATCGAGGAGCAGAACCTCGGGCTCAATCCCGCCAGTGCCGATTCTGATGACGATGGCGTTATAGACGATGCTGAAGATCCAATCGCCGCCTCCGCATGGAGCCAGCAGGCCTTCAAGACCGATAGTGTCCTCTATCTCGCTGCTGGCGGCACATTGACCTATTCCAACTGGAAAAACCTCTACAATGCCGATGGCTCCACCACGACAGTCGATCCGCTGGCCTTCACGGGCAACTTCACCATTGAATTCAAGTTCAGAGTCACGGCTCTACCCACGTCTGAGGCCTTTATCCTTCGCAAGGCGGCTTCCGTCGGCAGAGGCGTTCACTACCAGATATCCCTGGGCACTGATGGCTGTGTCAACTTCAAACTTGGCTCCAGTGTCCTCAAGAGTCTGCAGGCTATCGAACTGAACAAGTGGATCTACGTGGCGGCTGTTTTGAGCGGTAAGAGCCAGAAACTGACCATTGCTTGGATGAAGGACGAGAATGCCGCTGAGTCCGAGTGGGTGGAATACGCTGCCAACGCTTCATTCTCTGGCAAGCAGGCTGCCAGCATCGGCACTGATGTCGTCATTGGCGCCGTTTCCAATGGTCTGGTCGGCCAGTTTGACGATCTCCGCATCTGGAGCATCGCCCGCTCTGCTGACGAAATCGCCGCAAACCGCCAGTCCAACTGGGCTAACGACAGCCTCGAGAACCTGGTTGCCAATGGCAATGCCCCGATTCCTGCAGGAATGGTCCTGTACTCGACCTTCGACGATCGTGGTACAACGGTTGAGAACTACGCTGCCACACGCATCAGTCTTGTCAATGACAATTCCCGCACCATCCCCGACTGGAGGATGGCTGGTGTCCTCAACGCAAGTGCCTCTACTGTGGCTGGTCCCAACGCCAATGATACTGACAATGACGGCATTCCAGATACCTGGGAATTCGCCAATTTCGGCAACCTCTCCACCGCTGGCTTCGGCGCCGTTGACGGCTACACCGACTATGACGGCGACGGTCTCAACGATCTCTATGAGTACTTTGCCTCGCTCGCCGATCCAAGCGTCAATCCCACGGTCATCGGTGATGGCGTCAAGGATTCCGATGGTGACGGCCTAACCAATCTCCAAGAGCAGAAGGAAGGCACACTGCCTAATATCATCGATACTGATGACGACGGCCTCTCCGACTACGAGGAGTTGACTGGCAAGAATTCTGCTTTGACATCTGAAGTTCCCAGCGGGAAGACCGATCCGCTCGATTCACTGAGACCCAGTGTCAGGCGCGAATTTGTCACCGCTGCTGATAGTTATGCCGACCTCGGTGACCTGGAAGGATTCAGAACTGGCGAGTTTACCCTCGCCGCTTGGGTCAAGCCTACTGCGGCGGGTGCCATCTTTGTCCGCCGTTATCCAGGCAACCGCATTGGTTTCCGTTTTGAAATCACCAATGCCAAGCGCCTGAAACTGACTTTCGCCGCCGAGAATTATGCTGGCGAGTACGGTCTTGTTCAGGATGCTGCGTTGTCCTCCGCGACGAGTCCTGTGGAGTTTGGTGTATGGAATCATGTCGCCGTCCAGGTTTACCGTCTTGATGCTTATAGCCTTGCTGTCAGATTCTTCTTGAACGGTAAGGAAGTCACTGCAGACGATCAGAACGACTATGCTTGCAACGGAATCTGGCAGGGACTGCCTGATAGACCTGCGTTCAACCGCATCGGCGGTGACGGCATCGGTGGCATTAATACCATGGTTGGTTCCTTCTTCGGGGTCAAGTTCTGGAATAGCGGTGCCATTGATATCGAGTCAATCTACAACGGCAGTGACCTAAATGGCTTTGCTAATGCTCTTGTCGCCCACTATGCTTTCGATGACGGTCCCGACCGTGTGGTTACTGGCGACACTGACAATGATGTGGTCACTCTCCATTCCATCGAAAACTATGCCTTCTCCGCTGACTGGTTGAAGTCTTGGGAACATGCCGCTCGAATCATGAAAGGCGAAATACGCAAGGTTGTCGGCAATCTGCCAGGCGAACAACTTGTGGACGGTGACGGAGACGGTATTGGCGATGACTGGGAAATCGCAAACTTCGGAAATCTGACTACCGCAGGCAAAGAGCAAGGTGTCGGCGCGGCAACTACGCCGACCGAGCAAAACAGATTTGCGGATGGTTATACGGACAGTGATGCCGATGGCCTCAACGATCTCTATGAATACATACTGTCTCAGAAGTCTGGTTATACGGGTAATTATGACCCGAAGACTCCGAATAGCGCTGATCTTACGCTTGACGAGGACAACGACGGTCTTGATAATCTGGGTGAACAGCGTGCTGGCACCGACCCGACCAACGTTGACACGGATGACGACGGATTGTACGACGGGTACGAGGTTACCTACATGAAGAACCCGTTGCGCGCGGAAGGCACGAAGGACATGGCGGTCCGCTTGGCAGCTGGCAGTGTCCTGACGTTCCCCGCAAAGGATGCCATCGGCTCGAAGACCTTTATTCCTGCAACGCAGATCAAGTCTGGCGATGCGCAGGAAATCTCCTTTGGCTTCAGGCTCGCTTCGCTAGGTGACACGGTACTGTTCCACAGGGGCAACGTGGAGTTTGGCGACGAGCTCACGATCTCGGCGACCAGGGATGGGCGCGTGATCGCGCGCTTTGTGAACACGGTCACGGGTAACGCGGAGGAGGTAGTCTCCTCCAGCAGCATCGAAGCAGGCAAGTGGGCACAGGTGACGCTGTCCTTTGGTACTGGCGTCGCGACATTGACGGTGGCCTCTGACGTGAACGGAAACGGAACCTTCTCGAAGAGCACGGTCAAGAGTGCTATCCTGTATTCCAATTACCCGAACGAGCTGGACAGCGACATCACCCTCGGAGCGAACAGCACTGCGGATGGTGCAGTCGCCAGGGGCGCGCTTGAAATCAACGACCTGACGGTGACGTCTGGTGGGACATCCTGCCTTGAGGCGAGATTCAACGACCTGGGGGCGAAGGCCGACAATATGGCGGCGGCCAAGGGCCTCTTTGAACAATATGACAGGGAAGCGTCGGGCTTCGAAAACACCGCTGCGTCTGCTGCGCTTGAGTTCGTTGCGGTCCGCTACGACGCGGTTGACGATGCTGACAAGGACTACGACGGCATGAAGGACAGCTGGGAGACGGGGTACTTCCAGACCGTGGGCGGCCAGCGCATCAGCGTGCTGGGGACGGAGGTCGCGGACGCGGCGACGGACTACGACCACGACGGCCTGACCGACCTGTACGAATACCTGACGAGCCTGACTGCTGCGGCG
>JAFXUD010000042.1 GCA_017535315.1 Victivallales bacterium
AGGGACGGGAGGGACGGGAGGGACAGAGCAGCTGAAAGAAATACTTGAAGCAATGCCGCTGTATCTCCCGTCCCTCCCGTTCCTCCTGTCCCGCAGGAAAGTTGGTGTGGCACTCGTGCTACTCCTCGCAACCAAACTGCTTAAAAAACTCCAGAATATGCTGTAGGACGTTTTCGGGGACACGCAGGCCTGGGTGGGTGGATGGCACGATGATGTGCTTCGTTTCGGCGTTGCCTGGCAGGTGGGTTTTGTCCAGTGGCACCTTGCCGTCATGTTCTCCTGCGATGATGCAGACAGGTGGGAGGTAGGGGGGCGCGGGGATGGTCATCGTATGGGAATTTTCTTGGGGTGTCATGTCCCCCAGTGAGGAATTGAATTCATCGACAAAGGGGAGTTTGCCCAGATAGGCGAGATAGGAGCCTTGGTTCGGGGGGCCGAGCATAACGATGGCGGTGATTCGTTTGCATTCTTCCTCGCTCATCTTGGCGAGAGCTGTGCGAAGAAGGAGGCCTCCCATGCTGTGGGTTAGAAAGAAGAGTTTTTCATCCGACGGGAGTGTGGCAATTGTCTTCCGCAGGTTGTCAAGGAAGATGTCTGAATGTTCCTGGATGGTGTGTCGGGAGGTTGGGTAGTCGTAGTTGTAGGCATCGTAGCCATGTTCGGCCATCGCATTGGCAAGAGCCTGCATGGAGCGTTCGCGTACGCCCCAGCCGTGGATGAGGAAAAGAGTCTTGCCAGTCGGGGCAGGGGAGGGAGTATGCGAGAAGGATTCGCCCTCGTCGAGGTAGTTTGCCAGAACGGAGGTGGGTCTGTCTGCCAGAAAATCCGCCAGTTGCTCAAGGCTGGTGCCCCAGGCGAGGCGGATGTCGTTGTCATCAAGCACACGCCAGTTGCCGAAGACAGCGTTGATTTGCAGACGCCAGTTGCCTGCCTTGGTCGTTTCCCAGAAGAAGTGTCCACCGAGGGTTTGGGTGGATAGGTTGAAGGTCGTGCGTTTCAGCAACTTCTCGAAGGCACCGTCATTGACAAGTTGGACAAAGCGTTGTGTGAGTTCTTCCTTGGAGGGTTGCATGGGTGGTAGTCCCTCGGCTGTGTTTTCCCCGTGGCTAGGCAGGAAAAACAAGAGCGTCAAGAGCAAAACAAAAATGGCTTTTTTCATATTAGGTTGCTAGAAGCTCTAGAAGCTCTAGATTATCTAGATTATCTAGAGGTAAGAATTTAAGAGGTGAATAATATAACCTCAAAGACAAATTTGGCAATAGGGGGTTGAAAAGTCAAGAAGATAAAGCTATAGTAGCGAAAACAGGTTTGTTTTTTTGCAAGGCTGCTCCACTGCGTTTTTGGTTTTGCTTTTCAGGTTTCATATGAAATACATTCACATATTCGTTGGGGTGTTTTTATTGCTGTCGGCGGGGGTGGAAGGCAAGCCGCATCTTGTCAACTGTTCCATACGTCAGGGAAATGGCACTGTTCGCATCAATTCGATGGCAGCTCGTCTTGACTGGGTACTGCGCAATCCAGATGAAACGGCAGCGAAAGTCACCCTGCAGGTGCGTCCGTCGTATGGAAACCTGGATGCAGTCTTTTCCAGGGACGTCATCGTTCCGCCCAATATGGAAGTGGCTGGAAATGCAGAGATGGTTGCCATGGAAGGAACAGAATATCTGGTCGAACTCCTTCAGAATGGCGTCCGCATCGAGAAGGAGACCCTTCCCGTGCATACGAGTCACGCCCGATATTATCTGACTGCGGTTTTGACGGACAAAGTGGAGAAATTGGGTTTTAGCCAAATCCAGAAGAACAGGGAGGTTAGTTCACGTATTGGAAACGTCATGTTCAACAGCAAGAACGTGCCTTCGCATTGGGGCGGGTTCTATGGGGTTTCCTCCATGATCCTTCTGACACCTTCCCTTTCGGCTTATTCGGAGGCGCAGCAGCAGGCACTGGTCGATTATGTGGCACAGGGGGGGACTCTCATTATTGGAGGGGCTGCCGCTGCCTTTGCCATGCAGGGGACGCTGCTGGAGACACTGCTTCCATACGTGCCAGCGGGAACCTACACAACAGACGAACTGGCGGGCCTTGCCAAGGCTTTCCAGGTCAAGAACCTGAAGGAGATACCTCCCTTTGACGAGGATGGCGTACCGACAGGAAGACCGTGCCTGACGCTTTTGAACGCTGTCCTGCAAAAGGATGCGATGGAACTGATGCGATTGAATGCGCGGACGCTGGTGTCGCGGAGGTATTTTGGCAGAGGAACGGTGCTGGGGCTGGCCTTCAACCCCTTTGAACTGTGCATGGCAAACGAGCTCTTCATCCCTCCTGTTTGGAACATGCTCATTGTGAACACCCGCTTTGATTCCGTATTCAAGGCTTCGTATGACATCGGCTATGCGAACGAGGCTCTTCAGCTCATGCAAGGCTATTCCATACCATCTGTTTCTAGCATCGTGACCATCCTGCTGGTTTACATCATCGGAGCTGGTCTTATTCTTCTGGTCATGTTCCGTTTGAAGCGTCATAGCCAGGGGTGGCTTTTGGTCTGCCTTTACGGCGTGTGCGTCACGCTGTACGTCATGGGGCGTGCGCGGAATATCACGGGGACGACGGCTGATTTGTCGTTGGCGAATCTCCGCGTCTCCACCTGGGACGGTGCGCGCGGAGCGACGATGAACAATTCGCTTTTCCTGAGCCGAAAGGACATGCAACCGCAGGTGACCGCTGACTTCGAGCAGGTTCTTCTACGGACGCAGCCCCAGAACACCAGTATTCTGAACCGCCAGGATTCCATGCCATCGACTCCGACCTGGTTCAAGTCTGACGGAAAGACCAGTGGCATTGAAAAGTTCACGATGCAACAGATGCGTCCCCGTTCAATCACCTGGTTTGAAAAGGGACGGAACACGCTGGCGAATAGAGGTATCCTTCCCGAAGTCGGCTATGCTCCTTCTGGCATACGCCTCAAGGATTGGCGGCTGCCAGAGGAGCTTGCCAGCGCAAAGCGCGCGCTTCTTCTGATGCCGCACGGCCAGCGTACGCTCCATATCGCCGATGGAGTAGTGGTGGATTCAGGCGCAAACTCCCGAATCGAGGCGGACACGCTTCTGACCTCCGCGATGCGTTATCTAGCCTCCATCCCCGTTCAGACAACGATGCTGGCACTTGTGATATCAACCTCATCAAATACGCCGCTGGCTTTGTCAGCCAGCTTTAGGGGGCAGCCAGCAAATGTGTATGACTACGACATTGTCTTTGTGAATGCGCGGATTCCGCAGGGGGAAAAGCCCGCCTTCATCGACCGCAATATGGTCAATTACGAGTTGCCTTCTGGTTCTGGGCTGAGGCTTAGCTTGAAAGATGGCAATTGGATGCCGATGCAGTACACGGGGATGGAAAGAGCTAGTTATGATGTCATATTCCACGTTCCCGAAGAGATGGCGGTCGCCTCGCCCGAAAAGGTGGTTCTGAATCTGGACGTGATGACGACGGGCACGGGGCTTGCTTTCAAGCCCGTCCTGGTCGCGTGCGACGGCACACGCATTGACTACATGGAGAAGCAGGGAAACGCCTTTACCTTCTATCCCGCTGGAAAGGTCGTTGTCTCTCCTGTCACCTCGCAGATTTATCTGGCGATTTACTTGAAATATGACGGAGTGCCAACAGGGGCGATGGCACGCTCCAACTTCTGGCAAATACACGATATTTCAGCCGAAATACATAACAAGTAGAGGTGGTTGCAGATATGATACGGATTGAACATCTTACAAGGGACTTTGGCGGCGGGCGCGGCATCCACGACCTCTCCATGGAGATTCCCAAGGGCAAAATCTTCGGCTACATCGGCCCGAATGGCGCAGGGAAGTCAACGACCATCAAAATACTCTGCGGGCTCTATTCGCAGACTTCGGGCAGAGCCTTCATCAACAACCTGGAGGTTACGCCTGCCAACGCCAAGCGCATCAAGAAGATTGTCGGCTACATGCCCGACAACTTCGGCGTCTATGACAAGATGAGCGTCTGGGAATACCTTGATTTCTTCTGCGCGGCCTACCACATTCCTCCGAAGGCGCGGCAGAAGCGCGTGCAGGAGGTGTTGGCGCTGACCAATTCGCAGCACATGCTCGACTACCAGGTCGCCTCTCTCTCGAAGGGAATGACGCAGCGCATCGGCCTCGCGAAGACCCTTCTTCACGATCCCGAAGTGCTGATTTTGGACGAGCCAGCCTCAGGACTTGACCCATATGCGCGTATTGAGATGCGCCAGACCATCATGCGGCTACGGGACATCGGCAAGACCATCATGCTTTCCTCGCATATTCTGCCTGAGCTTGCGGGCGTCTGCGACCTCATTGGCATCCTGGAGAAGGGGCGGCTTCTCGCCTTTGGGACTGTTGATGAGGTGACGCGCCAGGTCCAGGAGAACCTGAAGCTCTCTGTTTCAATTGTTTCTGGAATGGAGCGTGCGCAACAGGTGTTTGCCGATTTTCCCGAAGTACAGAACCTGGAGTGCAACGGTAACGAGATGCATTTCCGCTTCAATGGTCCAAGGGGAAAACTGCCCGACATCCTCACGCGTCTGGTGGCGAATGGTGTTTCCGTTGCCGAGTTCCGCGAGGAGCACGCTGACCTGGAGGAGGTATTCCTCTCTGTAACCCACCACAACTGACGTTTCCGTTCCATCGCTTCCATCGCTAACAACCATGAACTTCATAAGCAATACCCTCCAAAACCCGATCATGAAGCGGGAGTTCCAAAGTGCGGCGCGCATGGGGAAGACCATTGCCTTCGCCGCGTTTGCCGTCTTCTCCCTGGCCTTCATCATTTTTGCGCTGTGGCCTCGAAGCGGTGTTTTCTCCGAAGCGAACAGCAACGAGCTTTTCACGATTTTCATGGGGGCGGAGCTGACCTTCATGCTGCTGATGACGGCAGGCTTCACCTCTAGCGCCATCACCTCGGAGCGGGAGCGCAACACCTTTGCGATGCTCCAGACAAGTCTGCTATCGCCTGGGGAGATTTTATGGGGCAAGCTGGTCGGGGCTCTGGGCATTTCCTTCGTGCTTTTCTTCATTACATTGCCTGTGGCGAGCATCTGCGCCATGAGCGGCGGCATCAGTATGGCGACGTTAGGAAGCGCCCTGCTGATTGTGGCTTTCTCGACGCTTGTCTTTGGCCTGATGGGGCTGGCCGTCAGTGCGATTTGCAGGAAAACATACGTTTCCATCCTGCTGACCTACATCGGGGTGGCGGTGCTGGCGGGGGCCACCTGGCTCCCAGCCGCACTCTTTAACATCGAGATGCTGCGCCCCTTCTTCCTGAAGATGCGGGCCATCAGCCCATACGAGGCGTTGTTTGCGCTCCAGTTCACGGAGAGCTACGAGGTGCATGTTACAGGCGCCTCCGCGCACGCTGTCTTCAGCACCTTCGTCATTGCAATGTGTGTTCTCGGCTGCATCTTTTTCTTCATCTTCGCCAAGTACATCTTTGCGCCGCCAAACTTCAGTCGAAGCAAAACCGTGGAACAGTATGATGACAAGCGGACACTGCGCAAGCGTCGCCTGGGCTGGCCCTTCTACCTTATTGACCCGCTGAAGCGCAAGAAGCCGATACCCTCCTACCGCAATCCCGTCTTCGTGGCGGAGATTCGAAGCAAGATATTCGGGAACCCCAAATTCATCATCCGCGCGTTGAGCGTCTGCATCTGCATTAGCCTCTGCCTGCTGGTCGCAATTTTACAGCAGATTGGCGAAACCGATTTGGACAAGATTCGCGCGGTCGCCATCATCTTCCAACTGGGGCTGGTGGCGATCTTGGCTCCCACGGTCAGCAGCGGTAGCATCACGGACGAGAAGGTCAGCGACACCCTCCTGCTTCTGCGCCTTTCGCCGCTTACTTCCTTGAATGTGGTCATCGGCAAGATGAAGGCCGCCATGATGTACGTGATTATCTTCCTCTTGAGCGGCATTCCCGTGCTGGTTGTCCTCGTCTTTCTGGAGACCTCCATCAGTCCTGACTTCGGCGCGATGCTTCCTGCTGGCTTCTCGTTGGAAGCGTTCGGCAATGCGGAAAAGGCGATTGTGGATGGTATTGCGATATACTGGCGCGTTCTGGCCTGGAGCGGTGTTTTGCTGGTGACCTGTCTGCTGCTCACCTCGGCTGGCCTGTGCGCCTCCTGCTTTGCCCCCTCGACGGGTTTCGCGACTGCTGTCAGCTACGGTTTTGCGCTCGTGCTGACGGTCGGCTCACTTGCAGTGTTGCTTTTCGGCAGTCGTGTCAGCCCCGAGGTGCAGGCTTGGTTCCTGATGTTCAATCCATTTGTTGCTGCGCTGGAAATCACCCTGGACAAGTCACTAGCAAGTGGCTTGCCTTCCATCTTCGGCAACAAACTTTGGGTGAACAACCTGTATATCTCCGTTGCTCTGACCGTTGTTCTGCTGGCGATTTCCGCCATAAAAGTCCACATCCTGTTCAAGGAACAGAAATAATGAATAGCCTGTTTGTGACCGCTGCCATTTTCTTCCAGTTTTGGATGCCCATCTGGGAGGCTCGTCCCTTTGTGACTAAAGACCTTGCGTATGAAGCACGCCCTGTGATGGAGGAGAAGATGCTTGCGCCCATATCGGAGACGCTGAAGGTTGCGGATTCGCGTCTGCGCGGCGAGCTCTATGTTGCCTTGGCGGCGGCTCCCATCAGGGGAAACCAGCAGTTCCTGCTGGAGAAGTGCCTGCCTGCGGAAAAGGACGAGTTCCTGCGTGCAACCATCCTGCGGCAGATTGCCCGCATGGAGCCGCAGTCGATTCCCGCTGCCGCGATTGCGCCATACCTCAAGGAGACCTCCTTGCAGGTGGTGTTGGCGGCCATCCAATTGTATGGGAAGTTGCCCGATGCGGATCCGCGCCAGCTCGTCGGTTTTCTGGGCACGCCCGATGGAAAGGGAGGCCAGGAACTGCTGAGCCTGAAGTTGGCGGCATGGCGCTGCTTTGCGGAATCTCCACGCCTCGCCAACACGCTTGGCTCCAATTTCCTCACCTTCAAGGAGGCTTCGCCTCTGGAACTGCGCGGCCTCGTCCTGAAGACTGCTCTGGCACAGCAGAAACGCAAGCCCGAAACCACCGCCTGGCTCAAAGAGCTCTTGCAGGGACCCATCGCGATGCGGTTGATTGCCGCCATCGACGCCACGCCTGCCGATTTTGCTATTGCCGCAAAGTACCTTCAGGACAAAGAGCCTGCTGTTAGGCAGGTGGTTTGCGACACCGCACGTTTGCCTGGCTTTGTGGCTGTCCTGCCAGCCGCCCTCGGCGACAAGGAGCCTGCGGTGCGTGTGGCGGCACTTCAGGCGCTGAAGCGGTGCTGTGAAGCACCCGATGAGGGGCTGCTCCGTCGGATTATGGCACTATTTACGGACACTTCCCATCTCGTGCAGGAGGCTGCAGAGGAGACATTTGTCTATCTGGCAGGCAAAAATGGCAGTGCGCTTGCTTTGCTGGAGACGGCATTGTCCCCCAATAGTGCGCCTGACGCACACCGCCACGCGGCTAATGCTGCGCGTCTGCTAAAGGGCTATCGTCTGACGCCATCTATCGCATTGCTTTTGAAGGACGAGAAGTTGCCAAATGCGATTGCCGCTGAACTGGACGCAATTGCGCACCTTGCGAAAAACGGTGAATACGAGGTGGATGTGATGCCATTCACGCGACATGCGTCGCACTTGGTGCGCAGAATGGCCGTGCGCGTCATTGGACGACTGCAATACAAGGGACAGGAGGCGGAGGTCATTCGCCTCGCGAAAGACCGCACCGCCACGGATGTCTGCATCGAGGCATACGAGGCGATGGGCCGTTTTCCCCAGCCAGTTTTCATTCCGACGATTATGGCGTGCTTGAAGGCACCTGGCAAGACTCTTTCTGAGGAACGAGCCTCCGCTCTCTGGGCGCTGGGTTACATCCAGCCTGTGACGCAGGAGGACAAGGCGCATTTCGCGGAGGCTGTCGAACGTCTGCGCATCCACGCCACAGTGGCCATTGTTCCGACGGATGTTGGTCCCGCCTTCGAGGATGAGTCTGTAATAGCCAACGCGATGTATTCCCTGGGAAAGATTGCCAAGCGACAGGAGACACCAGAAGAGCAGCGAAATCACGCCAACTACGTGATTTCCCTCTACGATGTTTCACCCGAAAAAGACCGTGAGCTTCAGGACCAGGCCACGGCTGCGGGCAAGGGACCAGGCGAAGTGCCACGCTCCGCCGTCACCTGGAGCCTTGCGCACCAACTGCGTCAATGGTTGGACGGCAGGCAAATCGAGACGCAACCCATCCCCGACGTCACCTTGAGTTTCCCTGTCAAGGGGTTGTGAGGGAGTAGCGACGACGGCTCGCTAATGCTCCTGAATTAACGTCTAATGAGACGGGAGCGACGGGAGAGACGGGAGCGACATAACGAAGTACTTGATGCCATTTCGCTGTCCCTTCCGTGTCTTCCGTGTCTCCCGTGTCTCCCGTGTCTCTCGTCCCTTCCGTCTCTCCTGTCCCTCCTGTCCCTTTCAGGTTAGGAGTATTAGTGTCTCGTCGTCGAGAAACATGCCCACTCCCCAATGTTATGCCGCACCGAAGGATAATCCTATGTTGACAGACGACCAAGCCAAAACCTACCTAAAGAGAATCTTGTTTCTGGATTCTCCATTGCATGGGCTATTGCTGGTGTTCAGCCTGTGGTTTATGTGGGCGCCCGTAACGTTTTGCCTTGTCTTTTGCAAACTGTGCGGAGCTTCTTTTGAGGAAAGGGCCTACACCGCTTTTCTGTTTGCCGTCGTTGTATTCTGCGTACTTGTCATCTTGACTGCGGCAGCCAGTTATTCCATGGCCAGTTGGATAAAGGGAAGCAAGCCGTTTCGAATCTTTTCCTGCCTCTTCCTATCACTGTTTTGGGGATTGCTGGATTTGATTCTGCTGGTCGAGTGTTTTTGCAAGAAGCGTCTTTGGTCGTCGTTAGCGCTGCTTTTGGGGGCATTCGGTTTGTTCGCGCTGAAAGTCGTTTCAAAGTTTGTCCTGCTCAGATGGGTTGTCCGTTATGATACGGAATTGTGGATATGCTTCTATCTGCTGGCGGCGGCATCGGTGCTGATAGCCACTGGCTTGAGGCCAATTAGACGTACGCTTGTCGCCATAGCCCCTGCTGTCGTGGGAGTGGTTGCCATTCTCCTGCTTCATGTTCATTTCAATGCTGTCCGCCAATCCAATGCTCATTTGCGCAAGGATATCTCCGAATTGCTTGGGCGTTCTATCGAGATGGAAGAAGTTAGGAAGCGCATTGAGAGTGGCACGCCGCTTGATGTAGAGCCGCTGGCCAGTTGGATGAAGGCAGAGATTTCGAATAATCTTGATGTGTGGGAAGGTCAAACCTTTAAGCTTGAGAAGAAACGGGAGGCATTGCAGACTTTTATCGCTTCCAATTCCGAGTTTGTGGAAGCTGTTCATGCCTTAGCGTTGCAGCCTCTCCAGAAAGTGGCTCATTCGCTTAAGTGGGACGATGAGCCAATCGCCGCGCTTAAACTGCCTGAACTGGCCAAGTGTCGAGAAGCCGCTCGCTTTCTCTCATACGAGATGATGGCGAATCCCCATGACAGAGAACTGGTGCGAAAGGACAATCAGGAAATAATTGCCCTTCGAAACATGCTTCTTCAAGGAAATACGCTTATTGAGAAGATGGTTGCACTTGCCATAGAAAGTTTGAGAATAACAGCGCTCTGCGATACTCTTGGCAATTCCACCTATTCCGAGGAGGAGTGGAAAAAACTTCTGGAAGATGAGGTGGATTGGATGCGCCAGTTTGCCTACGCCATGGGCGATGAAGCATACGCTTTTCAGGACAATTTGCTGTGGACGCTCAACCACGAGGGCGGAATGAAGGAGATGCTTGGGGAGGATAGATTGCCATACTTGCCTGCAGGGTTCATGCGGCTGTTTTTCGAGAAGGATTACAACTATGCCTTGCACTATTATAGGAGAATCATTGAAACCATGCTGTCGGAAAAACTCGATCACAGCGTTCTTGAAAAGATTGACGAGGAAGTCTTGGGCGTTGTGCGGAAGCACGGTGCCATTTTCTCTGCCATGCTGCTTCCTGCCATGTCAAAATGCGTTCAAAAGGCCGACCAGGGCAAAGACAAAAGACGGATGGCGATGCTTGCCTGGCAGGTGGCAGAGTACAGGCAACGCAACGGACGCCTACCCGAAGCACTCACGGAGGTCTCAAGCGACCTTCTCGACAGCATTCACCAGAAGCCATTCATCCTTGAAACAGGCATGCTCAAGGTCAAGATGAAAAAGGACGAAGTGGAGATTTTTGGCTTCCGAATCTCTGCCTGGCACGATGATTCCGAGACAGTACTAAACAGAAACGCCCCCAAGGTACTTGTGCCACTTGCGAAGAAGTAGCGTAACCCATCAGCGATTGATATAAGCGACGACGAGACGCTAATGCTCCTAACTAAAAAGGGACATGAGGGACAGGAGGGACGGGAGGGACAGAGCAAAGTTCCTAACACAATTTGGCTGTCGCTCCCGTCGCTCATGTCCCACCCATCCCTTTTAGGGGAGCAGTCTCACGAACAGGTCCAAACCTTTACTCCACCACTTCGAACACGGCGATTTCGTTCCAGTCGTCGAGCTTGACGATGGCCTGCCAGGCGCCTGGGGTACCTGTGACGGTGATGTTAGAGGCGTCGGTGGGTATGCCGTAGCGGTTGAAATGGGCGATTTTGGGTTTGGCGTTGCCGCCCAGCTTGAAGGTACCAGAGATAACGGTGATGGTGCGCTCCTTGCCAGTCATCACGCCTTCGTCAATGCGGACGGGGGTGAAGGGGAAGAGCCAGTTGGCGACCTCGAAACTGCCCGCGTCGGGACCAGTCAGAGGTTGGGTAACTCCGTAGTAGTAGGGGAGCTGTGCGTTGCGGATGGCGGTGATGATGCCCTTGTTGAGGATGAGGGCACGCTTGTCCTGCTCGCCTGGCTGCGGGGTCTGGTAGCGTCCAGGGCGCAGGTTCAGGATGATGGGGGAGGTCAGGTGTCCGAGGGACTGGTAGCGGAATTCGGGGGGCTTTCTGTCAAGGAAGGGGAGGGGATTGCAGGAGTCGTTTTCCATCTCGGCGAAGCTAAGGCGTCCGCAGCTTTGTTCTTCGCGTGTGACGGGGTGTCCGTTGGTGAGGACGTATTTGCCTGCGGAGGTGATGCGTTTGATGATTTCCATGCGGGCGGGGGAGCCGACGATGGCGTAGTTGTAGTATTTGGAGATGATTTTGCCTGTCTCATCCAGGACGACGCTGACACCGTCCCACTTGTCGTAGCTGATTCCGTCCTTGTAGGTGGGGTTGAACTGGTCGATGTAGATGCCGTCGAACTTGATTATCTCCAGCAGGAAGTCAATCTGCTCCATCATCTGCTTGAAGCGGTAATTGCCTGGGGCGGGCTGTGGCATCATATTGATGAATGGCTTGTTGACGTAGGTGTAGTAACCGTCCATCATCACGTTTCCGTCCTTGTCGCAGAGGAGCGAATCGGCCATGGGGGTGGCGGCTTTCAATTTGGCGGAGAGTTCTGGCGAGAGGTAGAGACCGTATTTGGAGTTCGGGTGCTTGCGGTCGCCGTAGCCAAGTGGGAGCTGGTCGCCCCATGGGACGGTGCGCGCGTCGAATTTCACGAGGTTGGTCTCGATAAGGGCCATCAGGATGATGCCAGGGTAGTTCTTGCGCTGCTCTTCGATGACGGGGAGGACTTTGGCGCTGTATTCGTCACGGGTAAGCTCCTGTCCGTTGGAGTACTCGAACCAGGGGCCGACGCATGCGAAGCGCGGCTTCAGTCCAGGCAGATCCTTGGCACTGAAGAGGAAGGGGCCAGGGATGGTATCGTTGACGTTCCAGTCTATGCGCAGGCGGTTCACGAAGTCGAAGTAGCCGATATTCGGTGCCTGGAGGGGATAGATGCTCCATTCGATGGTGAGGGAGTTGCCTGGACCGATGCCGACGCCAGTGTTGCCCATCACGAGGGCGTTTCCCTGGAGTTGCATATTGATGAGGATGCGGCTGACGGTATCCTCTGCAACGATGCCCGCCGCGCATTCTCCGTCGGAGATATAGATGGTCGGGTTGGAGGCTGCCAGTACGCTGGCGCTTTCGCAGTTGGAGAGGCCTGCCAGACGCCATCCTGGGGCGGGCATCCTGTTGTCGAAGGCGGCCTCGTTGCGCCAGAGCAGTCCTCGGTCTTCCGAACCGAGGTTGGTGAAGGTATCGGTGACGCGGATGAAATGGCCCTTGGAAGCAATGACGCGCTTCAGTGTCAAGTCGGGGGTGGTCATTTCGACAACCACATCCTGGCCTTGCTGGGAGACCTTTGCCTGGATGCCAGGCATCCCTGTCACACTGTCAAGCGCCAGGCGGTTGTATTTCATAAAGGGGGATGCTGGATAACTGAAAGAGGATTCAAAATAGAGTTTGCGGTTTTCGCCCATCTGCAACTCCATGCCGCCGTAGGGTGAGACGTTCAGTTGGAAATTGTCGCCCTTGATGCTTCCCGCGGCGCTTTTTAGTCCCTCCGTCTTCCAGAATTTGATGCCTTTCAGGGGGAAGAGTTCAGCGGTGGGGACGTAGCCCAGTTGGATATCCTTGGCGACCAAAGGGAGGTCAACGATGTGCTTGGACAATGCATTGAGGAAGCGGAATTTGTTCGGAGCATTGTTTTCAATGCGGTCGTCGGCACCGATGATGAGCTTGCTGACCATGTCATCCACATCGAAGTAGTATTCATAGCCATACTGGCTGTCAAGGATTTGGGGATTATTCTTCGTTTCATTTTCTGGGGCGAAAATGGTCAGCAGGAGGTTGTGCGAGCCTTCCCTCCAGTAGGGTACTAGTTTTTCGCGCGGATGAGTGGTGTGCATGATGGGGCCGCGCAGAAGGAGACGCGGGGTACCATTCGGGGCGGAACGGTTGATTTCATGGTCGTTGAGTTCGATGGCACTCCAGTTGTTCCAGCCGCCAAAGGATTTGCAACCCATACGTAGATTGACCTTGAGCACGACGGATTTTCCAGGCTTCACAGGAACCGCTGGAAGCTGGACAACATCGGAGTAGGACTCAGGCTCGCCAGCAGGGACAATAACCTTTTCTATGGCGGGAAAGGCGGGTTCGAAGGGAATTTCCACTGCAAAAGCCAGTGAGGTGAGGATAATAGCGAGTAGAACGCGAATTTTCATAGTGTATCCTTGGTTATGTTTTAGTGAAATAATTGGCGATGGGCAGACTAGATACCCTAGATAATCTAGTAAATCTAGCCCTGTTTTATGGTTTCCGTGATAGAGAAATGCAGCTTGGCTACCTTTTGGAGGGCATCCTCGCCGCCGTTGCGGTAGATGGTGGTGGCGGTCTGTGTGACAGCGGGGCCTGCCCCCTTCGGGAGGACGAGGGTGATGGAATCGCCCAGTTGTTTCATGATTCGTACGAAAGCTGCTCGTGCAAGGATGGAAGCGGCGGCGACGGCGACGTCGGCTTCTGCCTTCGGGTGTTGCTCCAGCGTGATGGTCCGTCCGCGTGCCTGAAGGGCGTTTCTCACGGTTTGTTCCGTCTTGGCGAACTGGTCGGAGATGGCGCGCGTGCAGGTCGGCACCAGTTTGAGCAGTTCCTCCAGAGCTTTGGCGTGCCCCCATGCCAACAATCGGTTCAGGTTGCCAAAGGAGGCATAGAGCCTGTTGTAGGCTTCTGGCCTCACAGTGATGAGCGAGAATTTTCCTGCGCATTCCTTGCGTATGAGGGTGTCCAGTTGAAGTATCTTGGCATCGGAGGAGATTTTCTTGGAATCGGTGACGCCAGCGTCCAGGAGGTTTTGGGCAATCGTGCCGTCCGTATAGGCACAGGCGATGACGAGGGGGCCGAAGTAGTCGCCTTTTCCGCTTTCGTCGATGCCTGCGTGAGGCTCGAACATCTGCGGATTTTCGATTTTTGCCAGTTCCGTCTCGTATCCGAAGCGTGCCTCCTTGAGTACCTCGGGCTCTAGTGTGAACTGCACGAAATCCGTCGTGCCAGGCCCTTGGATGGTCAACTTACCCGATTCGTAGGCGACGATGGTCAGCTTGTTTTGGCGGGCACGCCAGAGCGAGTATGGGATTTGGTCCAAATCGTAGCCTTTCTGCTCCAGAATTGTTTTGAGCTGAAGGGCTTGTTCAGGGGTGATGGTGCAGACGTAGTTCTTGGTTAACATATTGGGTCATGAAAGAATAAGGAAGGCGATGTTGCCGAAGAGCATCCAGAGCAGTGTCGCGATGGCCAGAAAGGGGCCGAAGGGGAGGGAGGGGATGAATCTGCGGTGAAAGAGCATCGATGCGATTGCATAGAAGATGGCCAACAGAGCCGCTGTCAGGAGAATGTAGATGGTGGCATCTGCGCCAAGGAATGCGCCAATCATCGCAAGTAGCTTGACATCGCCGTAGCCAATGACGTCGCGCGTGGTGGCGATGCGTTCAATTTTTATCTCCTTTTTTGAAGTTGCCTCCCAGGGACTGGACTTCCCGTCGATGGAGAAACCTTTGGCGTTTGCCGTGATTTTAGCAATGTTTTTTTCACTGGGGAGGGTCCCGTGGATGATGAGGGTGTCGCCGATGGAATCGAGCACATCCTCCCAGGCACGGAAAGTGTTATGGAGGCGGATGCCTTCTTTCGTGATGGTGGCAGGCACTGGTTTTCTGAAGGATTTGCTGACATTACCGAAAAGGCGTCTGGTGGACCAGGCGAAGAGTGCGAGAATTGCGTATCCCATGGCAGCTCCCAGAGTACAGTCGATGAGCGCGGTCGTGAGAGGATGAGGCGTGAGGTCAAAGCGCCAGTTGAGGAGCATCGTTTTGACTCCAGTGAAGATGAGCGTGCCCGCGTGTGGATTTGGTTGCGGGAGCAGGGCGAGGCGTCCAGACGGCAAGACAATGGCCATAAGCAAGGCGAAAAGGATGCCGCTGTAGGTGACCTGGTCGGGAATGAATCGGTGTTCAGCGTCGATAAGTGCGGCGGCCAGCAGGGCACCGCCTAGGAAAAAGAAGGTTGGGATGCATTCCAGCGGAAGTCCGCGCTGGAAGATGCGCATCCAGAGGAAGGCGAACAACAAGCCTGTTGCTCCTTCGCCCAGAGGGTATTTGATGGAGATGGGCAGGTGGCAGTTGGAGCAGCGTGCCTTTAGGCAGAGCCAGCTGATAATGGGGATGTTTTCCCACGGTCTGATGGCATGACCGCATTTGGGGCAGTGGCTTGGGGGATAGAGCAGGGATTCTCCGCGTGGAAGCCGCCATACGACTACGTTCATAAAGCTGCCGATGCAACTGCCCAGGATGAACGAAAAGGCGCTGAAGAGCCAAAACACTGATTTAATATCGATGGTGTCGGTGAACATCTTATTCATATTGCTTAAGGAATGACCTTGCTTGAAACATAATTCGATAATATAATGTATTTTTGCCTTTTCTGGAAAGTTGCTTTTGAAGAAAAGACTATTTTCAATAAAAAAGAGAGAAAAATGGTCAATTTACAAAAAAAATGAGGGGTGATGGTTTGCATTTGTCATTTTACCAATTAATTTGTTATAATATTTTGTCTTGTATTGTGTACATGACAGAATCTTCAAGGCTGAATAAAACAATTAAAATAACCATTAAAGAGAAACGGAGTAATTATGGGCAAATTGGCTAAGATACTGTCTCCATTGGTAGCAGTTCTCGCAATTGCGGCAGCGGTTTTTAGTTTTCTCATATATAGCGGTCTAAAACCATATCAGGCCCGTGCATCGAAGATGGCGAAAGGTCTTTCGGAGACGGCGAAGAAACTGGATACGGATACGAATACTGGCAAAAGCGGCAAGTTGGACTATAAGGAACCGCAGCCTGGCGTCAAGGAAAGCGGCGCGTTTGCGTATGTGAAATACAAGGAGAATCCCAGCGAATTCGAAAAGAATGTCAATGAAGTCGGTGCAATTGCCAGCACGGTGATTACCCAGCGCAATGAACTGGCGGAGACTATTGTCAGCTTGTCCAAGAATTTGGGCATAGAAGAGGGCACCATTCTTGACGAGGATTTGAAGGCTAGCGGGACATACGCAGGGAAGCTTTCTCTTCCAGTGACTTATTCCAAGGCTGTCAAGGATCGTGAGCTCGATATGCTGGATGGAATCAAGCTGGTTTCCCGCAAACTCAAGGTCGGGGGGGCTGATAGCCTTGATTCCTCCATTGGCATTGAGACTGGCGAGGACGATACCATGACTGCCAAGTACAATGGCTCCGAGGGGCTGTTTGACAAGATGGGCAAGTGTGTTGATGAAATGAACAGCACCATTGATACATACGAAAAATGGCTGAAAGGGCTGACGGGCTATGTGAAAAACTACAAATGGACTGCCAAGACGGCTTCCATTGATTCCAAGAGCGCCAGAGGTATCTTGGACACCGCCAAGAAAGATATGGAAGGTATTAATGGCAAGTTGGTTGAACTGGTTCGCGTGAAAAGTGAACTGGAGGAAAAGCTCGAAGAACTGAAAAAACGCGAGGATGAAATCGCCAAGCTGAAAGAGGAATGCGAAAACCTCGCGAAAGACAATGAGAAGCTCAAAAAGGAAAACCGAGAGTTGGGCGGGGATCGCGACGACAGACCTATTCTTGAATCCATTGACCAGATCAATACCAAGGTTGTCGGCTATGTGTTGCTGGACAATTCCGAGTGGAACTACGTCATCACCGATTTGAGCAACAAGGATATTGTGAAAGGTGTCACCGTTGTCATCTCCGATGAAACAGGCAAATTCCTGGCGTCTGGTAATGTTTCAAAGGCGGAAGACAAGATTAGTCTCATTGAGATTACCAGACGTTCGGGCAGTATTCCCCAGGGAGCAAAAGTCTTCATGGGGGCTGATGTCAGCAGTGGTAGTGATGATGATTAAGATTCAAGGCATACTAGTACTGGTCCTGGTTGCCATGATGGCCGTTTTGCTTGCCAGTTGCGTGAGCGTGGGGGATAACGACTCCAAGGATTTGCCCTGGAGTGCTCCTGCAGGCTGGGAAAACTCAACGCTCGGCGTGCCGATGTAGGTGTCAAGTCGCATTGGTGCTGGATGAAAAAACGGCTGCTCACATCAGGGAGGGGCCGTTTTTTGCTACTTGAGGTAATTTCTTTGCGAAATTACCTCACTTATGAGGATAGAATGGCAGAAAAAAAACATTTGGCGATAGCATGCGGCGGGACAGGGGGGCATTTTTACCCGACCCTGGCCATTGCGCGTGAGTTTTGTAATTTGGGCAACCGAGTCACGTTACTGGTCGCGGGCAAGCATGCACCCGAGCAGTTGGAACTTGCTGAAAAATCAGGGTTGCCAGCAGTGGAGATGCCATTTATCACAGCACCCCAGGGGATTGGTGGGCTTTTTTCCTTGCCATTTAAATTTTGGAATGGGTGGACAAAGGCGAAGGTAATATTGAAGGAAGTCGCGCCCGATGTCGTGCTGGGCATGGGGAGCTATGCCTCTTGGTTGACCTGCTGGACGGTACCGAAGAGCATTCCGCTGGTGCTGCATGAGGGCAATGCTTTCATGGGGCGTGCGAACAGGATGCTCATCACAAGGGCGAGAGGTATTGGCCTTTCACTTCCACTACGCGACGAAGGGCAACTTAAAGGCACGCCTTCAAAATGCTTGGGGATGCCTTTGCGCGACACGCTTATCAAGGCGGCGCTGAATCCCGTCAAGGATGAGGGCTTTTTGCCCTCTTTGGGATTGGAGAATGGCATTCCTACTATATTGGTATTTGGTGGAAGCCAGGGTGCTCGCCGCATCAACGAGCTTTTCACAGAAATGGCAGGCCTGATGGACGGTTTTGCGGGCAAGGTGCAGTTCATGCATCTTACTGGGACAGATGACAATGCAGCGTTGACGGAGGCCTATAGGGCTTCTGGCGTGAAGGCTTCCATACGTCGTGCAGATTCCTCCATTGAAAAATGCTATTTGGCTTCAGACCTGGTTATTTGCCGTGGCGGAGCTTCCAGCCTGTGCGAACTGGCTCTGTTCGAGAAGCCAGCTGTCATCATACCCCTGCCGACGGCGGCGGACGACCACCAGACGGTCAATGCGAAGTTGGCGGAGAGCGTCGGGGGCGCTATTCATTTGCCGCAGGCAACCGCGACAGCAGCGGGTCTGAAAGAGATAGTTACCAGTTTGCTGGCGGACAGCGCGAAATTCAAGGCGATGGGCGAAAGGCTCAAGGTGCTGGCGCACCCCGATGCTGCAAAGGAAATGGCGGCTTTCATCGCGGAACTGGCAGATTAGTGGCTAGTGGATAATGGTCAAGCACCATAGGCGCGAAGGAAGCCACGGGCGAGGCAATACCACCCTCTTTTTGGGGCCGTGCCGCGTAGCGCAGCGAAGCTGCACGGCGCAGAAAACCAAGCGACAATCAATAGAGGTTTTTTCAAAACTAGCGCGAAATGCGCGTTGACATGAACACATTGGCGTTGGCAACGCGCATTTCGCGCTAGTTTTGAAAATACCTCAATAAATTACAGGAACATTAGATGGAAAAACCTTTGTATATCAGCACCCGTGGCGGTGTTTCACCCGTTGATTTCAATGCAGCCGTGATGATGGGGCTGGCGGATGATGGTGGCCTGCTAATCCCTGCCGAGATTCCTGACGTCACCTCGAAGCTGTCTGCATGGCGCAAACTCTCTTACCCAGAGCTTGCATTTGAGGTGCTTCACTGCTTTATCGGCGATGCCGTGCCGTCAAACGACTTGAAAAATCTGGTGAAGAGGAGCTACAGCACCTTTTCTGTCCCAGAGGTGGTTCCCGTCAAAGCCGTCGGAACGGTTTACATCTGCGAACTATTCCATGGACCGACGCTGGCATTCAAGGACATTGCCCTCCAGTTTTTGGGTAACATGTTTGAGTATCTTCTGGCCTGCACAAAGGGTAAATTGAATATCATCGGAGCAACCAGCGGTGATACGGGAAGTGCAGCCATCCATGGTGTGCGAGGTAAGGCGGGGATCGACATTTTCATCATGTTTCCCGAGGGACGCGTCTCCCCCTTGCAGGAACGGCAGATGACGAGCGTCCCTGACGCCAATGTCCACTGTATCGCCATCAACGGTACCTTTGACGATGGACAGCGGGTGCTTAAGGAGCTCTTCAATGATATGGCATTTAAGAGGGACTACCACCTGGGGGCTGTGAACTCCGTCAACTGGGCTCGCGTGCTGGCGCAGATAGTTTATTATTTCTGGAGTGCATTCCGCGTGACGGAGGAGACAGGCTCTTCTGCAGTGCAGGTTTCTGTGCCGACTGGCAATTTTGGGGACATTTTTGCGGGATATATGGCGAAACGGATGGGTGCCCCCATCTCGCGCCTTATTCTGGCGACCAACGAGAACGATATTTTGAGCCGTTTCTTCAACACGGGTGAGTATAGCCTTGGCAAGGTTGTCCCGACGTTGAGCCCAAGCATGGACATACAGGTCGCCAGCAATTTTGAGCGTTACCTTTATTATCGTCTAGGGCAGGACACCGTAAAAGTGAGGGCGACAATGGACGAGTTTGCCAAATGCAAACGGATTGTCGTGCCAGGAAAAGACGGTGAGTTTGCTGCTGGACGGGGTGATACGGCCACGACAATTGACACGATTCAGCGGTATTATCGCCAGCATGGCTACCTGCTTGACCCACATACCGCTGTGGGAGTGGCGGTTGCCGAGCAGAACGCCTGCGAGGGGATTCCGACGGTTTGCCTTGCCACTGCCCATCCCGCCAAGTTTGCGGCGACCATTGAGAAGGCTTTGGAGCCTGGGTTGGCTGTCCATCCCACCTTGGAGGCTCTTAAGACGCTGCCGACGCGCAAGGTTCTGCTTGACCCCTTGAAGGAGGTTGTCAAGGGATATGTGGCTGAGACGCTTGCAGGAAAGTGATGAGGTATTACGATGGTATTTTTGCTTTTCGTAAAAAGATTGTAAAAAGAGTTTGCAGAGTTGCCAAAGTGGCTATAGATTATAAAGGTGCTCCCTAGGGCATCAAGACTATCTAGTCAATCTAGAAAAAAACCGCAACGTTCGTTGCGGTTTGAAGAAAGTGGCGGTCCGGGGGCGACTCGAACGCCCGACCTACGGCTTAGAAGGCAGTTGCTCTGTCCAGCTGAGCTACCGGACCTCGTCTAACATTTAATATAATGCAATATGCCGATTTTGCAATGGAAATCAAAGCAAAAGTGGCGATGGTTTGAGAGGCTGATAGATGAAATTGCTATTGTTGATTATATTAGGGTGTGTGTTATGCCATGCGCAGAACAAGAGCCAGGGGGATTTTCCTGCATTGGAAGAATATGAAAAGCGCAGCGCAGTCTTGAAGATTCGCGAGATGCTTTTGAATGAAACGGATTCAAAGGAGAAGCGAGACAAAAACGTCCAGAAAATCGAGGCTTCTTTCTATACGGCGCAGCGCATGGCGGATTCGGATGCCCAGCTTGCAGAATATATCAGAATTCGGCATGCCGTTCAAGATGTCCTGGAAGATATGAAGGATTCGACAGGACGGCAAGTGGAGTTGTCTGGCCTGATAGACAAGGCGATGGCCGCTGGTGGTTTGCTGCCCCAGGTTTCGGATTATTTGGTTGAGGCGCGAACTCAGTTGCGGGGCATGGGGATAGCACAGGACAATTTGTCAAAGCGGATGCAGGGATTGCTTGGTCGCATTAAGGTTTCCATTCAGAATGTCCCGCCGCCACGTCTTTTTACCAGCCGCACTGGGATTGAGTTTCAGCTTATTCCAGCGGGCAAGAATGCCTTTTATGTCAGTTCCAAGCCCATTAGCGAAGGGAATGTCACGTTGGACGAAGCATATTTCTATGCAAGGGATTTTAGCCAGCGGGAAAAAGCCGTTTACAAGTTGCCGACGATGGCGGAGATGAAGTTGATGAACCAGGCGGGATTCAAGCCGATATGCGCAATATGGTCCATCCAGCCATGGGGGACGGAGGATGCGGATGTTGTGCGGATGACCGACCGCTTCGGCGTCAAGATGTACTGGATATGGGATCCAGCGTGCAAACTGGGGCGTCAACCTACATTTGGTGAGCTAAAGTTCGCAAAATATCCAGCCCTTGGCTACTATCTGGTGACAAGCGCCAGGACGGGTTGGCAGAACCGTTGGGATAAAATTGTCGCTGAGATGGCAAAGCAATAGGCGGGAATATGATGAGAAGAATACTGGGTGTTTTGATGGCGATAGCAGCGTTCACAACTCTGTTGAACGCGCAGACGAAGGAACCCAGACGCGGCAAATACCTGCGTACTGAGATTCGTAAGACCGATCGTAAGGAGGATTTTGCTTTCACATTGGTGGAAAGCAGTGCTTCTCTGCCGTGCTTTTCCTTTCGGTACAAGACCATCTTGACGCACCATGAGGTACGCATTTATGAGATGCTTATGGAGGTGGTCAGGGAGAACGCAGGAAACCCATCTGAACGCACGCTTGTTGATTACATCCTAGTGCCAGATCAGGTGTTTGAAGGGGAAAAATCCACGCGCGAGGAAGTGGTTGACGGGGGTCCCATGGTTAATAAGAAAATCTCGTTTGACAATAAGACTGTGAACACAGATGCGAAGGGTTTCTATTTTGACAGCCGTCAGGAGATAGTCACGAAGTTTGATGATCTGAGGGTAAAGGAGGTGCGTGTTGTCGCAGGGTGCGATGAATTGGGCGTCAAGAATCTGACCATCACTCGGAACATGATTCGTCGTGAAGTGGCAAAACTCCCAGGCGTGGTGGTTGAAGAGACCCCTGATCTGCTGGATGCATTCGGCTTGGATTTCCATCAGCCGAAGCAGTCTTCGCCTGATGGAGTGAGCATCAAGGTCACAGCGCCTGCGCAGGCGAAGGCAGGAGATATAGTCTCCATCACGGTTGAGGTGTCCAACGCGGGACCGAAGCCAGTCGGAAATCTGCTTGCGCGCAGTTTTTCCGCAGAGGGAGCCATCAGTGACAAGATGTTCTATTTTGGAAACATACAGCCTGGCAAAAAGGTTTCCTTCATGCGACTTGTCACGTTGCCTGAACGAGCCGGTACCATCTTCTATGCGCTAGGCTTTTGGAGTGTGCTCGGCCCTGCGCCGAAGCTGGAGCAACAGTTGTCGATTATCACAGAATGATGATTTTGGTCAGACGAGATCATTGTATTGAGTTTATAGAACGCATAAGAAGGCTTGAAGGCCTGATTAATAGTATATTAAATCCAAAAGGAGACACGAATGAGCAGCAGTTCTTCGAGCGGCGGCACCGTAAAGGTCGCTGTAGTTGGGGCTGGCGGCATTGCGAGAAGCGTGCATCTGCCTTCTTTGAGCGAAATGGAAGACGTCCAGCTGGTCGCCATCTGCGACCTTATTCCAGAGCGCGCTAAGGAACAGGCGGAGAAATGGGGCATCCCCAAGACATACACGCTGATGCGCGATATGTTTGCCAACGAGGAGATTGACGCCGTGTATTGCCTGGTTGAGCCAGGCAGTATGTTCCACGTCGCCAGTCTTGCAATCGAACATGGATACCACACCTTTATGGAGAAACCCCCGGGCATCACCGCCTATCAGGCGGATTCCCTGGCACGCAAGGCAGACAAAACAGGGAAAAACGTGATGGTCGCGTTCAATCGCCGTTTTATTCCCGTCGTGCGGAAGACGAAGGAGATAGTCAAGGCCTCCACGGACAAGATTACCCAGGTCGAAGGCTGTTTCTTCAAATTTGGCGACGCCGCATTTGACAAGGGATCCCTTCCCTCCTTTGTTTCGGATACGATTCATTCTGTCGATTTGATGCGTTATCTTTCTGACGGCAATGAGGCGGTCAAGGCCGCGATGGTGGTCAACCGCTATGACAGTGAGGTTGATAATGCCTGGAACGGTATCTGCGTCTTCGACAATGGTGCAACTGGCATCATCAAGGCAAACTACCGTGTCGGTGGTCGTGTCCACCAGTTCCAGATGCACGGCGTTGGCGTGAGCGCCTTCATCGACCTGGGCATGGGTGCGCAGATTGACGTGAAGAGCCGCATTCTCACGCATACGGGTGCCATCAGCTACTCCTTGGCCGCCACGGGGGCTGCTAAGGAGGAGAGCGTTGTTCTGGATGGGCGCGAGTTGGCAGGTAGCGACAAGTTCTTCAAGTTCTATGGCTACTATTTTGAGGACAGGCATTTCATCGACTGCATCAAGTCGGGCGAAACTCCTGAAACCTGCATCCAGGATGCCCGCTTGAGCGTGCATCTTGTAGAGAAGTTCCTCGCCAGCCAGTTCTAAAAAAGGGAATTATTTACTTTAGTTGCCGAACAGACTTCACCAACAGAGAAGAGCCGCGTAAGCGACGGCAGGAGCATAGCCGTGGGTGGAGCGAAGCCGCGACAGCGGCGAAGTGCAACCCACGGTCAGATGCCCCCCAAAGTCCCCGTGCGCCTTGCCGCATAGCGTAGCGAAGCGGCAAGGCGCATCCTGGCCATCGACCAGTGAGGGACAATGTCATCAGGAAACTCAAGTATATACTTTCCCTAAAAAAGACGCGATTCCAAAAATGTAACAGGTGTATCTGCATCTGGAGAATAATCCTCGTTTCCGCGAATTATTCGCGGAAACGAGGATTATGTTCTAGGGTTTTGCAATTCCATCAAAAGGAAAAAACATGAAAATCGGAACGATGAGTTCATTGAATCCCAACAAACTGGATTGTCTCTTCGACAGAATCCAGGGCTTGGGATTACATCAGACACAATTGACGGGCTGGGATGTTAGCCTGTTTACAGACGAGAACGCGGAAAGGGTAATTGAGCAGAGCAAAAGGACGGATGTGCGCGTCTGCGCCTTCTGGGCAGGTTACTGTGCCCCCCGTGAATGGAATTTCACGGGTGGCCCCATTACCTTAGGACTGGTTCCGAAACAATATCGCCAGCAGCGCATCGGTGAACTGAAGAAGGGTGCCGATTTTGCAAAGAAGATTGGTGCCCCTGCCATTATTACCCACTGCGGTTTCATCCCTGAGAATATGACGGATCCCGAGTATGCGCCTGTTCGTGACGCCATCGCGGAGGTTGCGCTATACTGCAAATCGCTGGGGCTTGGTTTCTGGTTTGAGACTGGGCAGGAGACGCCAGTTGTCCTACTGCGTGTCATCGAGGAGATTGCCAGCGGCAACATGGGCATCAACCTGGATCCCGCCAACCTGATTCTCTACGGCAAGGGCAATCCCGTTGATGCTGTGGCGGTCTTTGGCAAATATGTCCGCAATATGCACGTCAAGGACGGCTTGCCGCCCACGGATGGCATGAAGCTGGGGCGCGAAGTGCAGGTGGGCAAAGGCTTTGTCAATTTCCCGCGTCTGTTGCCTCGCCTCAAGGAGATAGGCTTCGATGGTGAGTTCATTATCGAACGCGAAATCCAAGAGAATGATGAGCAGAAGCGCGACATTCTAGAGACCGTTGCGAACTTGCAGAAGTGGTGGCAGTAACCAGGGACTTTGACCTTGGTACTCTGCACTTCAGTGCCGAGTACAGAACAGGTAGGTCTCCTTTCTTAGCCTCAGGACGCGGCACTGAAGCACCGCGCACAGAACAGACAGTCTTTTTTCCTCTGACGAACCCATAATCCCCAAAAACAGGAGGTCAAGATGGCAGTGAAGGAAAGTGGCAAAAGGGAACTGGAGATTCTGCTGAACAGCGTTGAACTCTCTACATCGACGTTTGGAAATGGAGCCTGCAAGCGGATGGTCACCGTCGAGTTGATTTGGCCGCGAATGCAGGTGGCTTCGAAGAGTTCAGTGAAATTGCTTCCCTTCACAAAGGGGATGTCTGTTCCAACTGGCTGGATAAAGCGTATCCTCTTCAAGGAGAGCGTCGAGTCCCGCTTTGGCATTGCCGTGCATGTCACGGAGACGGTCAAGGCGACCGCCGTGCGCAAGTTCTTCCGCAGCATGGCGGGCGCGATGTTCGGCATTGCAGGTGACTTTGCCGATGATGCTATGCCCAACAAGTATGCGGGCGATGCCATCTCCGCCCCATTCGATTATGTTGCGAAGGAGCTCAAGGCCGCCTATACTGCGGAAATTGTAGCCGAGGGCAGCATTGACATGCTCTCGACTGAGATAACCCCCGATATGTTTGTCGAAATTCCTCTAGGCATCACCAAGAGCATTTACAAGACCGTGGAGGGACATGGTCCCCACAACGTCTCCCACGGCAAAAAGCTCATCACTGCTGAAGGCACCGTGGTCGGAAAGGCCGTAATCCAACTGAATACGCTTTAGCCTTGGAGTAGGAGCAGGTTTTCCATTAACTCAAGTACTGGCTTGTAGCCTACTTTGAGGTTGCCGTCATACCAATGCTCGAATTCCCCCGTGATATAGGCTGGCAATAGCTTCTCATAATCCTTTAGGGCTGCGTACGCGGCGGCAAGGTGGTGCTTCATATCGGCAATCTGGTGTTTTTTGAAAGCCTGGTGTGCCAATTGGCTGTGCCGTGCGCTTTGGCAGAAACAGTGGTTGAGCCCGGAAGGATAGACAAGTTGCGCGTAAAAGAAGGGGTGTTCATCGCGAGGCAACTCCTTCTGGATACTCAACGCTTTCTTATGGATGTAGGCCATATTTTGCTCTTGCCTAGTTAGAATATGGAGTAGCTCCCCTGGGGGGCTGACTTCGGGGAACATGTCTGTCAGAGAGGCAAGGAACAGGCTTTTGGAGGGTGTTTGGTCGTCTGATTGATGGTCGCGTATCCTGCGAAGCGCTTGGACGGTACGGTTCAGCAGGAGGCCGTCGTTGAAAAGGGCGACTCCGCGTGAATTCTTTTCAAAGGCGGCAAAATACGCCTTATAGCACGCACTGATTTCATCATGCATGGTTGAAAAGTGGGATGCAACCCATTGATGCAAATACTGTTCGGGCGAAAAGCCCGTGGAATGCCTTGTGATTTTGGCGGTTGCTGCCAAACCGTAGATGAATTCGCGGATGTTGGCAGCGTTGAAGATGGCATAGCGCAGTTTGCGAGTGGTCATTGCATTTGTGAGTACTTTGTAGAAATCGGCCACGCCAATGGCCTGTGCCAGATGCGTACCGAGCATAATGGCATGATGACAATAGATGCCGTATGAGGCGTTGGGGGTGTTGGGAGACTGATAGAAGTCATCCTGAAGACGCCAACCCGCGCAGTTGTCTGAAAAGACTGTGATGATGTCGTTGGGAATACTCATCAGGCCGTGGCTGTTGAAGAGGGACCCCTCCCCCCAAAGCGTTGTGGAAAAGAGTGGATTGGTGGCATGGGTCATCTTCTTGACCATCTCTTTCTGCTCTTGGATAGCGTGGCAAATCAGAGCGGCGCGCTCCGCATCGCTTTCTGGGGCGAGCCCTTCCTCCCAGAAGGGCTTGTCGCCGCGTCCACGTAGGCCAAGCTGCCATATCACCTCTGGGTATTTGGACCATCTGCGTATCGAATCGCGCCAAACCTCACGGAGCGCATCCGCATCGGAGAAATATGAGAATTTCCTTTCCTGGCCGCGTGACTTCCAGTAGTTGTCGAAGCCGAAGGCGCTTACGCCAAGCGGCTCGACGTGGTGCATGGTCAGGATTAGCCCCCTGCGGGAGAACTCTTCCAGTAGCATCTCCTCCTCTGGGTTGCGGATATCGACAAAACTGGCAGGAATGGCGAGGTTGTAGCCCATTCGGATGATTGTTTCTGCCAGCTTGCGGGCCGTGTTGCGTGAAATGACCGTGTGGTAGTACTTGTAGGTCGTATGGCGCGGACCACCGATTTCCCATCCTGTCAGCAAATCCTCGTCGTTGATAAAGACGCCTCTGTAACGAATGTCAGGATTGCCGGAAGCATAGTGGATTTCAGACCATTGGAAGGAAGCAAGCGGCCTTATGGGCAACTGGTTCCAGAGGTAGTCGGGTGGAATATGCAGCCATTGTTCGCAGAATGTGTATATCCCGTAGATGGCTCCTCGCATGTCGGAGCCGTCTATGCAGAGCAGGTTATTTGCATCTGAATGCAGACGGAAGTTCTCAAAAGCCTCCTTGGAAAACTCACCTGGTACAATTCGTACGATGATGCCATTGAAAACAGGCGGATTATCTGCCAGTTTTGCCTTGACAGCCTGGCCTGTTGCCACTTGGATGTCTTCTGTCAAATCGCGTACAGCCAAAATCAACGGTTCTGGCGATTCCTTGGCAACAAAGACTTGAAGGGATTGTACGAGTTCAAACGTATGCATGATTCCGTCAGTCTGCCAGGGAATGGATTACAATCATTTCGACGGAGTTGGGGGTGAGCAGGGTTTCGGCTGTGAGTTTATGCGAGCCCAATTCGTCGGGGCGTGGTTTTTCGAGGCGGGCGTGGCGCGAGATGAGTTCGCGCTCCCACACAGTGGGTGTGGAGGGCGAGCCGAGCCTGCTCCAGGCGGTGAAGGGATTGCTGAAGAGCTCGTCGATGCGATAGCGCTCCACTGTGAAGCTTGCGGGGAGGTTATCGATTTTGACCGTGACAGGGAGGCTGTCGCCTGATTGCCCGAAATCAGAGACGTGGTTGTAGAGTGCGATTTGGATGTCGCCGTTTTCAGTGCGTGTGGCAAAGGCTCCGAGATTCTGCGGGAGGGCATCTGTACCTTCCAGAGGCAGACACGTTTCGCCGAGTTTGGCGGCCAGCTGGAATGCGGAGCGGATGGGCTTTGCCCAGCCGCGCGCGGTGAAGAAGGTGCGGTGCCCGTCGAAATCCACGCTGTTGTGGTCTTGTCCCGAGAGGCAGATCATCATGCGTTCTGGCGGTATGGGAAGCTGTGCCATCAGGTCGATGAGCTTGAAGTAGAAGGCGGCGTAGTATTCGGACTCGCGGAACTGGAAGCGCGGGTATTCCTTGATGCCCAGGTAGCCTTCGGCGGCGGCGGCCCATTCGTCAATGACGGCTGGCAGCTCGCCAAGTCCGTGTTTTTCCATCAATCCGCGATAGACTTTGTACTGGTTGACGATGCTTTCTGGGCAGATTTTAAAGCGCAGCGGGTCATTGACATCCTGCGGGATGGAGCTGTAGCAGTGCATGCTGACAAAGTCGATGCGCGTGCCGACTTTTCCTGTCACGTAGTTGGTGCCTTTTGTGACATGCTCCAGCACTTTGTCAACGAAAACCTTGTAATGGCCGCATGAGGGGCCGCCGACCCGCAGTTTCGGCGAGGCCCTGTGGATACCTGTCTCGAAGTAGTCGTATAGCTTGCAGTATTCCGTGATTTTGTATTCCTGCTTTTCTGGCGGGAGTTCAAAAAAGAACTCAGGATAGATCCAGAAGCCAAGGTCGGGCTCGTTCCAGCAGTGGAAAAGCCATTGAGAGACGGTTTCCAGACCGTAGCGGTCGATGAGGTGCTGTGCCTGTGCATGGCAAAGTTGTTCCCATTCATGGTAGTCGGCTGGGTTGGAGCGGCAGAAGCGCTTGTCCTTGTATCGCTGACCACTGAGTTCATTAGGCGACTTAGCCATTGCGACTGACATGAAATTAAAACAAAGGAGCAGTTTATAGCCAGCGGCGACCATGTAGTCGAAGCGTTTGTCCTGCTCGGAGAAGTCAAATTGGAGGGTGCCATCCTCATTACGTGTCACCACGTCCTCGAACATTGTGTAGAGGCGGATGTAGCGTGCGGAGCCATCGCGGAGTTTTTCAAGTATCTCGTGGCCCCAGAGATCCTCCACGGCGTCTGTTGGGTGAAAGTGGATGTTGTTCCAGAAGTTTGGTTTGGATATGCCTTCTATGCGGGCGTTCAGTTGGATGGTTGTCATGGGAGTTTAGGGTAGTGGTTTGCCGTGGTGGCTGTAGAAAGAGGGGAAAACGTTGGGGCTTTAAAAAGATTCTTTATTTATCGTTCTTTTTGTGGGCATTTTTTTTAATTTCGAGCATTATCAGTGGAGGAGGGTTAGAGCGTTGTGGAAGCGAGAGGTCGAAGAGCCATCCATCGATGCAGTCGTAGATACAAGGAAAACCACTCTTCCAAAAATGTTCTGCCTCACGATACTCATCTTGGTAAAAGAAGAAATAATTAGTGCCATAGACTTCCATATAGTCTCGCGGTTCATGGATGATTCCGTTCTGAAGGTCGGCCATGAGTCGAGCGACGTCAGGTGCCTTTTCCCAGGAGAAGGCAGGATCAAGCCCCCAGGTGAACCTGTATTCTGGAAGTGAATAATAAAGCATGGGGAAGGAAGACCAAATCGTATTTGCAATGATGGTTCCCTTGGGAATATTCTTTTCTTCAATCCAATCAGCAAGGGAAACGCAGGGATATTGTCCCATGCCATGGGAGGGGATGTTGAAAATCTGTATGTAGGAGCAGATTGCACAAAGCGCAGTGATGATACCTGCGTAAAGGGTGGAGAAGTCGATGCGCCGTTTGGCGGAGTTTGGGGATGAGATTTGCTCCTTCGGTTCCTTTGCCTTCAGACCTTGCTGAATTCTTGAAAGGATAACGGCTAGGGCAAAGCATTGCGGAACAATGGAATATTCGGTGAATCGGAAGATTTTATAACTGATGGCTGTGAGGCTGATGGTTAGAAGCAACAACCCATTGAAGATGCTGTCTTTCTGCCAGTCTTTTGGAAAAAGCTGTTTTCTGAAAACAAACGAAAGAACAAGGATGGATAAAACAAGCAGGGGATAGCAGTAGAAGCCTATTGAAATGAAATAGAGTGTACTGGCATAAAACTCGTTGCCGCCCATGATTGGAATATCCTTGACATGCAGGAAAAAGGCAAGGATGACATCAATGCACTGTTCCTTGAAAATGATGAAACTGTTGGGAAATTGCGGGTGGATTGTAAGACCCAGCAAAATGCCCACCAAAAACGAGCCTGGTGTGAGGAAAAGGGGAAGCCATTTTCGGTCGGCTAGAAAGTCTGCGCAAACAAAGGGCAGAATCATGAAAAGAAGCAGATGAGGGGAACTATAGCACCAACTGGCGGCAAAGCCAAGGCTACCTAGAAGCGCAAAACGCCACCGCCTGGTTCGGAAACTCTTTTCCATGAACAAGATCAGGATAAGAGTTGATAGGCTCATGGAAAGAAGATAGGCACGCAGGGAAAGCAGACGATAGGTTATGGGGAGAAAGGCCGTGACGAGGAGTATATTGTATAGCCAGGCTGGTTTGATTTTTTGCCGTAAAAGGAGGAGATTGAATAAAAACAGCAAAATGGCGTCAAAGAAGAGTACCTGAAGATGAAAGGGGTATTCGTTGGTCAGGCCAAACAGTTTTCCAATGCGAATGAAGCCCCACAGCAGAAAGTGGAAACCTAGCTCTTTGTCGCTAAAAGTGTCTGCCCAGGAGGACTTTGTCAGCCAGGGAAACGTTTTTGCGCAGAAGACGGACGGTCCCTGCTCGGCAATCCGTGCATGGAAAAAGCAGTCTGGCTCGTATTCGCCTCCAGTACAAAGGAACCCCCAGCGAATCCAAAACAGAATTGCCAAGGCCAAGAGCATTCCGAGCAAGTAAGGAAGGTATTGCTTGTAGTGTTTCATGGTGGTATTCGCCACGCTGAAGCGTTGCGCACAGGACAGGCGGTTTTGCCGCGCTTAAACACGGTGCGCAGGGTAGGAAGGACTGTTTTGTGCCTAGCGCTTTAGCACAGAGTAGAGGGTTAAGTGAAGAAAAAGGCGCCTGCCTTTGCGAGAAGGCAGGCGCCTTGTTTTTAGGCTGCCATGATGATTACATCATCTTGCCGACGGTCTGGATGAACTCCATGCGTGCGGCGGCGTCAGCCTCGGCCTGCTTGAAGAGGGCTTCGGCTTCCTTCGGGTTGGCCTTGAGCAGCAGTTTGTAGCGGCCTTCGGACTGGAGGAACTCCTGGAAGGTACCATTGGCGGCTGCCTTGACATCCCAGCTGAAGCGAGCATCGCCTTCGCCAGCGGGGTTGAAGCGATAGACGGGGTAGTAGCCCGCCTCAACGGCGCGCTTCTGCTCGGTCTGGGTCTTGCTCATGTCGATGGTGTGGGCGATGCAGGGTGCATACGCGAAGATGATGGACGGGCCGTTGTAGGCTTCGGCCTCCTGGAAGGCCTTGAGGGTCTGTGCGCGGTCGTAGCCGAGGGCGACGGACGCGACATAGACATAGCCGTAGCTCATGCACATGAAGCCCATATTCTTCTTGTAGGTCTTCTTGCCGCCTGCCGCAAACTTGGCAACAGCCGCGGTCGGAGTCGATTTGGAGGCCTGGCCACCTGTGTTGGAGTAAACCTCGGTGTCGAGGACCAGGATGTTGACGTTGCGGTTCTGGGCGACCACGTGGTCGATACCGCCGTAGCCGATATCGTTGGCCCAGCCGTCACCACCGATGATCCAGACGGACTTGTCGGTGAAGTAGTCTTGGAGCTCGATGACCTTAGCAACGTTCGGGCAGCCGCAGCCAGCGTACTTGGCGAGGACGGCCTTGACGGCGTTCTGGGCGGCGATGGCCTCGTCGCACTTGGAGTTGTCCCAGTAGGCGAGGGCGGCGTTGATGGCGTCCTTGAGGTCGGCTGGGGTGTTGGCGTCGGCGAGGAGTCTGCCGCAGTAGTCTTTCAAGGTGACGCGGTTGGAGTCGATGGCCAAGCGCATGCCGAGACCGAATTCCGCGTTGTCCTCAAAGAGGGAGTTTGCCCATGCGGGGCCGCGTCCGCTCTTGCCCTTCGCATACGGGATGGTCGGGAAGGTGCCAGAGTAGATGGAGGAGCAACCCGTCGCGTTGGCGACGACCATGTTTTCGCCGAAGAGCTGGCTGACCAGCTTGACATACGGGGTTTCACCGCAGCCTGCGCAGGCACCAGAGAACTCGAAGAGCGGTGTGCGGAGCATGGCACCCTTGAGGGTGGTGGGTTTGTTGGCGCCGAGGATATTGTCCTCGGTGGAGCCGAAGAACGCCTCGTTGGCGTTTTCGCCAGCGGCGCGCTCGGCCTCCAGCGTGGACCAGGCCAGGGCGGGTGCTTTCTTGATGGAGCCGTCTTCGTTCTTCTGCTCCTTGACGGGGCACTGATCAAGGCAGACGCCGCAGCCCATGCAGTCTTCGATATAGACCTGGACTTTGAACTTCAGGCCTTCAGCCTTCGGAATCGGATCCTTGACAGTGAAGGATGCAGGTGCCTTGGCGAGGTCATCGACCTTGAAGAGTTTGGTGCGGATGGCGGCGTGCGGGCAGCTGGAAGCGCAGATACCGCACTGGATGCAGGAGGCCGCGTTCCACTTCGGAACCTTCGGGGCGAAACCGCGCTTTTCGAGGGCGGCGGTGCCAGTGGGCAGGGTGCCGTCCAGGGACATGGCGGAAACGGGGATAGAATCGCCGTTGTTGCGCATCGAGGGTTCGATGATCTTCTTGGCGAAGTCGTCGGCATCATCGGGGATGAGCTTGAGCATTTCTGCGTGCTTGACACCGTCGAGGGAGGCGGGAACCTTGACCTGGACGCATGCGTCGGCGGCGGCGTCAACCAGCTCGTTGTTCATGTCGATGACAGCCTGGCCCTTCTTGGCGAAGGTCTTGGCGTTCAACATTTTCATCTCCTTGGCGGCATCTTCGAAGGGGACGATGCCAGAGACTTTGAAGTAGGCGACCATCATGACGGTGTTGGCACCCTTGCCGCGGAGGCCAGGTTTGGTCTTCACGATCTGCTCGGCGTTCACGTTGTAGAACTTGATGTCGTTGGCGATGATGTATTCCTGCATGTCACGAGTGAGGTGCTCGAAGACCTCATCGTTGCTGTAGTGGCTATTCAGCAGGAAGGTACCGCCCTTCTTCAGGCCCTTCAGCAGGTCATAGCGGCCAATGTAGGCGGCGCAGGAGCAGGAGACCAGGTCGGGGCTGGTGATGAGGTAGGTGGATTTGATGGGGCTGTCGGAGAAGCGCAGATGCGAGCAGGTCAGACCGAAGGACTTCTTGGAGTCGTAGGCGAAGTAAGCCTGTGCGTCCTTGTTGGTGAGGTGGCCGATGACCTTGATGGTGGTCTTGTTTGCGCCGACGGTGCCGTCGCCGCCGAGGCCGTAGAACATGCAGGCGGTGGTGCCCGCAGGCTCGGTGGTGATATGCTCGTCAATCTTCAGGGACTTGTTGGTCACATCGTCGTCGATACCGACGGTGAAGCCGTGGAAGCCGCCCTTTTCAAGGTGCTTGTAGATGGCGAGGATCATAGAAGGTGTGAAGTCCTTGCTGGAGAGGCCGTAGCGTCCACCGATGACGGTGATCTTCGGGTCGTTGATGGCGACCTTGACATCCATGTAGAGAGGCTCGCCGATGGCGCCTGGCTCTTTGGTGCGGTCGAGGACGGCGATGCGCTTGACGCTCTTGGGCAGGGCGGCCAGGAACTTGTCCGCATAGAAGGGGCGATAGAGGCGGACCTTGACGAGGCCGTACTTGGTGCCGCGGTTGGCGTTGAGGTAGTCGATGGTTTCTTCGATGGCCTCGCAGCCAGAGCCGATGCAGACGATGACGTCTGTGGCGTCGGGGGCGCCGACGTAGTCGAAGAGATGGTACTGGCGGCCCGTCACCTTGGCGACGGCATCCATCTTGGCCTGGACGATGTCGCCCACGGCGTCATAGTACTTGTTGACGGTCTCACGGCCCTGGAAATAGACGTCGCCGTTCTGGGCACCGACCTTCGTGACAGGCTTTTCGGGGCGGAGGCTGCGGGAGCGGAACTCCTCGACGGCCTTGATGTCAACCAACTTGGCAATCTCTTCGTATGGGATTTCCTCGTATTTGTGGACTTCGTGGGAGGTGCGGAAACCATCGAAGAACTGGAGGAACGGAACCTTGGAGGGGTAGGTGGAGAGGTGGGCGACCAGTGCCATGTCCATCTCTTCCTGGACGGAGTTGGCGGCCAGCATGGCAAAGCCCGTGTTGCGGCAGGCCATTACGTCAGAGTGGTCGCCGAAGATGGCGAGGGACTGGCAGGCCAGCGAACGCGCTGTCACGTGGAAGACGGTCGGCAGCATTTCGCCCGCGATTTTGTACATGTTCGGGATCATCAGCAGGAGGCCCTGTGAGGCCGTGTAGGTGGTGGTCAGCGAGCCAGCGGCCAGCATTCCGTGGACGGCGCCCGCTGCGCCTGCTTCGGACTGCATTTCCACGACGGAAACCTGCTTGCCCCAGATGTTCCTCTTGTCTTCAGCGGCCCACTGGTCAACCCATTCGCCCATGGTCGAAGAGGGGGTGATCGGGTAGATAGCGGCGGTTTCGCTCAGTGCATAAGCGACATACGCGGCAGCATAGTTGCCGTCTTGAGTGTTGATGTTTCCAGACATGTTTAGATTGTCTCCTAACAGATTGTTGGGTATTTCCTTTCATCCCCTAGGGTGGTCGAACGCCTGAGGGGCGACCTAAAAAAGTTACAATTAACTAATATAAACGAAAAAAACGAGATTACAAGTATGGTGGGGAAGTATTTCAGGAGCACTCCTGTGCTGTGTCCAGCGCTTTGCGCTGGGGCTAAAAAGTTCAAGGGACGGGGGGCTGTGCCCCCCGCGCCCCCCTGCGGCTCAAGCCTGTTCTGTGCCCAGCGCTTCAGTGCTGGGGCGTGAAGTTTGGCAGGAAGGCGCCGATGTCTTGGAGCTTCTCAAGGAGGGTGGGTACGGGGACACCACGGGTGTCGGTGTTGAGGGTGGCGGCGATGGAGGCGGCCATTCCAGCGGCCTGGCCCGTAATGTAGCAGCCAGGCATGACGCGGAGGGATCCTTCCATCTTGTAGTCGGTGCTGACGCAGCGTCCCGTCACCAGAACATTGCTAAGACCTTTGGGAAGGAGGATACGGTATGGGATGCCGTAGCTTTCGCCCTTGGCATAGCGGAACTTCTTGCGGAATTCGTCAAGGAACTTGGCGTAGGTTTCGGCGCTGGGGTGGCGTGGATGCATGTCAATGGGGTAGCAGTAGCGCCCGATTTCATCGTCGAAGACGGAGCGTTCCAGGAAGTCATCAGCTGTCAACTGATAGTCTCCTGTAATGCGGCGTCCTTCGCGTATGCCCAGCAGGGCGCCAGAGGAGACGAGGTCTGCCTGCTCGAAGCCAGGGATGTATTTGCGGTAGAAGCGGCGGAACTCCATAAGTCCCTTGCGTCCATCGACGAGGTACTTGGTGAGGGAGCGTTCATCGTCGGGATCGACGCCGAAGGCGTGGCCGAAGTTGCCGCCGCCCGTGTGCTTGCCGACGCGCCATACGCCTGGGTGGTGCGGGTCGTTGACGGTGAAGATGCCGTCTTCGAAGGCCTTGTGGAGGGCGTCCCTGAATGCGTTTGGCGAGGAGCGTCGGAATTCATAATAGCGATCGAAGTCAATGTCGGCCCAGATGCTGCAGAGAGTGCCTGGCATCATCTCGCCGTCTTCATTTCCCTTTTCGAAAGAGGCTCCTGCAAACACGGCGAGGTCGCCGTCGCCTGTTCCGTCAATGAACATCTTGGCTTTTATGGCGAAGAAACCGCTTTTTGCATTGCAGATGGCGGCTTCGACCTTGCCGCCCTTGACCACCACATCGACGAGTGTGGTGTGGAAGGAGAACTCGATGCCCGCTTCAATGAGCATCTGGTCGTAGAGACGCTTGAGGTCCTCCATGGCGATGCTCATTGGGTAATCCTTCATTACGCCTTCGCGGGTCTCGTTCAGGCGGTCATAGACCTCCTGACCGATTCCTCCAGCCAGGAAGTTGACGCCATCGCCGAACATCATGAAGGCGGGCACTTCGCCCGAGGTACCCATGCCGCCCAGGCAAGCCTGCCCTTCTGCCAGAAAGACCTTTTTCCCCTGGCGCGCTGCGACCAGCGCGGCTGCCACGCCTGCAGGACCTCCTCCCGCCACAAACACATCAACATCTTCACGGACTGGAATCGATTTTGTGTACTGGATACTTTCTGACATGTTGCTCTCCTTGGATGGGGAAATTTAGGCCTACTAAATCTAGATTGGAATCTAGATAATCGAGTTTTAACTAGATTCCCTAGGCCTTCATAGCCTCTTTGATCATTTGGTCGATATGGGCTTCAGGAGCCTTGATGAACTCCTGGGTGACGGTGAATGGCGTATCTTGCGGGTGGTGGATGAGATGAAGGGCGTGGGGAAGGTTGGCAAGGGCTTGCTTGAAGTAGTCAATTGGCTGCATGCGCGCATCGGCTGCGGCTGAAAATGCATCGAAGATTGTAAATTCAGGAACTTCAAGGGTGAAGCCATATTCCTTGGTGAATTCGTCACAGTAGGCCTTGACCTCCTCTGTAAAGCGATCGCAGCGGGCGTCAAGCTCCTCTGCGATGAGATTCATTTTATACTCGTCAAGACACTGCGCCAACGCCGCTTTCGGGTCCTTGACGGCATTGGCGTCGATATCAAGCGACTTGACCTCCAAATCTGGGAGTTCATATTTGAAGTCGCGGAAAGTTCGTTCAAGGACTGTGAGGAGGCCACGGGCTCCAGTCTTTTCCTCTGCGGCCTGTTTGGCTATCTCCTGGATGGCGTCTGAAGAGACGTTTAGTTGGATGCCATAGCCGTTGAAAGCCTCTTGATACTGCTGGATGTAGTTGTTGGAGACACCTGTCAGAATCTTCTCCAAATCTTCCTGGCAAAGGTCCTTGAGAGCGACACGGACGGGGAGACGGCCTATGAATTCGGGTTCAAAACCGTATTCAACCAGGTCATGCGTCTGGACTTCGGCAAGTATTTCCGCGTCAGATCGGCTAAGGGATTCCGTTTGCTGGTGTCCAAAGCCGATGACCGACTTGCCCAGACGTTTACGGATAATGTCGCCGAGTTTGTCAAAGGCTCCGCTAACGATAAAGAGGATGTTTTTGGTGCGGATGGTAGTGGGCATGTCGGAACGCTCCATGGCCATTCGCATCTGTCCCATCATGTCGGTCTGCGAGATGACTTTGACCTCCGTGTCCTCCATCAGTTTCAGCAGGTTTACCTGGACTCCACGCCCCGAAACATCCTTGTGTCCTTCTGAACCTTTTCCAGCAAGCTTGTCAATTTCATCGATATAGACAATGCCGTACTGGGCAATACGAACATTGCCGTTGGCGGCCTTTATAAGGTCGCGGATGATGTCCTCGACATCGTAGCCGACATAGCCCGTCTCTGAGTATTTGGTGGCGTCCGCCTTCACGAATGGCACACCGATAAGCTGCGCAAGGCAGCGCATGATATAAGTTTTGCCGACGCCAGTCGGCCCCATCATCAGAACATTGTGCTTCGCATGGTTGATGTCTGCGGCATCATCGATTTCCCCGTTGATGCATCGTCTGATATAGTTGTAGTGGTCGCAGACGGCGACTGCAAGCGCGCGTTTCGCCTGGTCCTGGGAGACGACGAAGCGGTCCAGGTAGTCATGTATCTGGCGTGGTGTCAGGCTGAACTCCTTGATTTTCTTCAAGGTATTGGCCTCTTCCTTTTTGCTGGCGCCGCTAGTGCGTCTCCGTTCACGCTGTGGCTGAGGCGGGGGCGGTCCTGCCATAAATGTCTCCACATGGACGTCACCTGAGGAGATCATGTCCCGAAGATTGTTGAGGAAGTCGGAAAAGCTATTTCTGCCTTTGGCGTCCTTCTTGTCATCGGGGATGCCTGGTTGTGTATCGTCAGTGGAGTTGGCGGTAGTATCAGGGGAAGTTTTTGCTTCTTCCTCTTGGTTATTCAGATTGTCGTCTTTGATATCATCGTTTGCCATAATTAACCTGTGGTGGTCCTTCTGATGCAAAAATCTTCAGCAGAATCTGCCGTAAAGTTCGAAGAATCGGTTTTCGTATTCGTCAAAGATGCCATAGTCGCGGAGTTTTGCGCCGAGCCTGTCTGCCTGTTCCTTGGTGACGGCAGCAGCGAAGTCCTGTTCAATCTCATTGCAAATAGCCATTGGAACTCCGTTGCGGAGTGAAAAGAGCCCGCGGTTGTTCATCTCTCGTGTGTTGTAGGGGACCGACTGCGCGACCAGGAGTTTCAGGAAGAAGACCAGTGCGATTTCCCAGTAGTCTTCGCTGCCGATAAGCACGCCGCGGGTTTCCGTCAGGTTGTCCTGAGCATCCTTGGCAAGTTGCTCTGCGACTTCGTTGATGTTACCGCCGATGTCCTCCTCTGAATGGTCCTCCTTCTGGAAGGCAAGACCGTATTCCAGAATCACTGCGCCTTCTTTGCGGGAGAGTAAGTCGTCAAAGTAGTTTTGCGCCTCCTCACCGAAATTCTCCAGTGCCTGAGTGCGCAAATAGTGTGGGGTGACAATGCGTGGACGTGCTGCCTTGACGACCCCTGTGCGAAGGCGCAGGCGGCTGTCATCAAGTTGCGTGAGAAGCCGATACTGGACGGAACTTTCCCCGAAGGTTTCCAGTAGCTTGTGGGGCATATAGACGATACGCGTCTTGAGGGCAGCGTACCATAGCTCGTTGATGTTTGCCATGTTATATGGTAGATATATGGAAGGATTGCATTTGGAACTTGGCGAAAAAACTACTATATACCAAAATCCAAAAATGCAAGCCGAAGAGGTGATAAAAGGAATTAAAACACCCAAAAAGACAGTAATCCCTCACCGATTGATATGAGCCGCGTTAACGGCGGTAAGAGCATAGCCGTGGGTGGAGCGAGCGCCTCTGGCGCGAGTGAAGCCCATGGGATTAGCAGTCATATAGTTCCTTTGCGCCATGCCGCATAGCATAGCGGAGCGGCAAGGCGCAGAAATGTCAGCGAACCTTATCAACCGATAAGGTATTATATAAAGACATAAAGGACGTAAATAACCTAGACGACGTTAGTGGTATAGCCCAGGCTTTAAGATGCCCAATTCCCGCGTCCCAAGTCCTATTTGGTCTCTTCCTTGTCCGATTGCGTCTCTTCTGTTAGCTCTTTGCCTTCCTCGGCAATTTCATTTTTTGCCTTCTTGAATTCACTGGAGGCCTTGCCGAGGGCACGTGCGATTTCAGGGATGCGTTTGGCACCGAAGATGAGAATGATGACAAGGAAGATGAGGATGAGTTCAGTATAGCCGATGGACATGGTGTGTGATCTCCTTATTCCAATTCTAAATCAATTGGAATTATTCTATTGCGTTTTCCAGCGTGTCTGCATAGTTGCTGCGGCAGATGTTCAAGACCAGTCCGACGCACATCATCACGGAGATGATGCTGGAGCCGCCGTAGCTGACAAGAGGGGCGGTTACGCCTGTGGTAGGGCCAAGACCACATACGACGCAGAGGTTGTAGAGTGCCTGGAACAGGATGTAGATGCCGACCGCCATGGTGATGAGTGCCCCCTGCCTGTTTGGACATTGTCGTGAAATCTTGAAGGCCAGCAGGGTGAAAGCGAGGTAGAGGCCCAGACCGAACAGGATGCCCAGAAAACCGAATTCCTCACCGATAACGGCAAAGATGAAGTCGGTCTGTGACTCGGGGATACGGGAGTTTTTAAGCCTTCCTTTCCCTAAGCCCATACCTGTGAGTCCACCAGAACCCAGTGCACAGATGGAGCGCAGGAGCTGGTGATTGTCCGCCTTGATTTCACCCGTAGTGCTGGTTTTGACCTGCTGGTCTTTGTAGATGTAGTTGATGATGCGCTGCCGCCGATAGGAGGAGAGGGAAATGCCCAGGATGACAAGGATGATCCCCAGGAAAGCGGAGAAGGCAAGATATTTCATCCTCACACCTGCCAGGAACATAATGGAGAAGACGATGGTGGCGGTGATGATGGTATTGCTCATGGATTTCCCCAGGAAAATAAGTACCAGAAGGACGGCTGAGTAGCAGAGAGGGATGAGGAATCCCTCCTTCAGCGATTCAATTTTCATGGTGTCGCGCATTCCATAATAGGTGCAGAGAAACAGGATGATGGCGAACTTCCCGAATTCGGAGGGCTGTATGGTCATGGCCCCCAGTCGAAGCCATCGTGCCGCCCCTTTGCTGTAAACGACCATAGGCATGTATCTCGCAAGCGAGGAACCTGTCATTCCTGTAAGCTTTGAAAGGATTCCGATGCTTACAGAGGCAACCGTGAGATAGGTGAGCGGAATGAAGACAAGAAGCAGAATCAGTTTGGAGTATTTGGAAAGTATGCGCGGGGGAACCATCGAGAGTGCAGCAGCAGAAAACAATCCAAGTAGAATCCAGGTGAGCTGCCTGTAAAGGAACTCGTTTTCGGAGGCGGCATATGTGGTTGAGTAAATCGCCAGAATCCCGAGAAGGAGCAGCAGAATGACATTCAGGGTAAAGAATGTGCTGGTAAGGCGTATTTCAAGGAGTTTCTTCATGGTTTTATTGTGACCCATTCGGCCAGCCTGTCAATCCAGGAGTCGATGGCGAGACCGCGGACTCTCATGCCATAGCCATGGCCGCCTTCTGGGTAGATGTGCATCTCGGCTGGGACTTTGTTCTTCAGGCAGGCGGCATAGTAGTTGAGGGAGTTGAGGGGGTGGACTGCATCATCCTCCGTGAGGGCCAGGAAAACAGGAGGTGTCTCTGGCGTGACCTGCTTCTCTGCAGAGTATTTCTTCAGCAGGTCGATGGACGGGGAAAGCCCCAGAAGGTTATGGCGTGAACCGAGGTGGCAGTAGCCTTCATAGAGGGAGATGACCGCGTAGATGAGGATGCTGAAGTCAGGCCGCGCGGAAAGGGCGTTCAGCGTTGGATTGGGGTCTTCCAACGAATCGTAGAGCGTGGAGGCCGTGGCGGCGACATGTCCGCCTGATGAGAAGCCCATGACGCCGATTTTGTTTGGGTCGATGCCATACTGCGCGGCGCGGGAGCGCACGAGGCGGATGGAGCGGAGGGCATCCGACAGGGGCCCTTCACGCCAGAGGCCGTGCCGTCCGTCTGGTGCGGGGCAGCGATACTTCAGTATGAAGGCGGAGATGCCCAGGCTGTTGAAGAAACGTGCGATGTCGTAGCCCTCATGGTCGATGGCGACTCCTGAATAACCACCGCCAGGGCAGACGACCACCGCTTTGCCCGTGTTGTTCTCAGCCTTTGCGGGGAAAGCGGTCAGAGATGGAATGCGGATGTTTGAGATGAATCGGCAGTAGATTTTCTCTCCGCGTTCCTTCACGACAGGAGTATTGTTGCCGTCAGGCTCAAAGCCAGGCACGCCCTCTGGCCAGATGAACTCTTCTTCAGGGATGTCATATGGAGCGTCGTGGTTTAGCGCAAATCTGGAAGGTATGTCTGACATGATGGTTGACCTTGGTGAATGTTAATTGTTTGGTACGTTTTTTTCAAGATAGTCTAGAATCGTTATCTTCTAAACGCATCAGGTTTAGGAAATAATGAGCGGTTTGAGCCATTTGAGGAGTTTTTCAGTGGATTCTTCCAGTGAAGAGTTGGTTGTGTCGAGTGTGTATTCTGGTTTTTCTGGCGGCTCGTATGGAGCATCTAAACCTGTAAATCCCGTGATTTCCCCCTTGCGCGCCTTTTGATAAAGCCCTTTCGGGTCACGTTGTTCGCAGGTATCTAGCGGCGTGCTGAGATAGACCTCGGAGAAGCGGTCGGTTCCGATAGTCGCTCGTGCTGCCATTCTGTCCTTGATAAACGGGGAGATGAAAGCGGTGATGACGATGATGCCTGCATCGTTCATTAGTTTGGCGACTTCGGCTATGCGGCGGATGTTTTCCTTGCGGTCTTCGTTGGAAAAGCCGAGGTCCTTGTTCAGGCCATAGCGGATGTTGTCGCCATCCAGGATGAAGGCAAGCATCCCTTCTTGGATCAGCCTCTTCTCAAGAGCTTTGGCAATGGTTGATTTGCCAGAGCCGCTCAATCCAGTGAGCCAGATGGTGCGCGGCTTGTGCCCCAGGAGTCTGACACGTTCCTCTGGAAGGACATTGGACGAGACCTTTGTAATGTTGTTTGATTTCGGCTTGGTCGCCTGATCCTCCGCGCTTGGCTTGTCCAGAATCATCCCAGCTGCCACCGTTGCGTTGGTAAGGCGGTCTATGAGGATGAAGGCGCCCGTCGCATGGTTCTTTGCAAACGGGTCGTAGGCGATTTGGCGGTGAAGAACCATTTTGATACGGGCGATGCTGTTCAGCTTAAGCTCAATTTTACCATCTCGCGGCTTTTTTCGCATGGTGTTCACATCGACTTCATAGCGGATCTTGTCCAAAGTGGCAGGAATCATGGAGCAGCAGTGCTTGATGAGGTAGTGGGAGGATTCTTGGGCAGGTGTTTCCGACATCCATACCAGCATTGCGTCAAACTCGCTGTTCACCTTCGGAAGGTTGTTGACGGGGACGAGCATGTCCCCGCGGGAAACATCGACCTCGTCTGAAAGCGTGACGACAATGGGCATGGGGGGAAAGGCATACTCCAGTTTGCCGCTCCAGTTCTGGACGGTGGCGACGGTGGTGGTCTGCCTGGAGGGGAGCACCATCACCTTGTCCCCTGGGCGTATGACACCCGAGGCCATAGTGCCCGCGAAGCCGCGGAAGTTCAAGTCGGGGCGCATGACCATCTGCACGGGGAAGCGCATGTCGATATAGTTCTTGTGGGAGGAGATGTTGACGTGTTCCAGATGGTGGAGAAGGGTAGGCCCCTTGTACCAGGGCATCTTCTCTGACTTGTCAACCACGTTATCCCCTTTCAGCGCGGAGATGGGAATGAAGTGGATGTCCTTGAAGAAGAGTCTGGCGCTGAAGGAGTTGTACTCCTGTCGAATCTGCTCGTAAACCTCTTCGGACCAATCCATGAGATCCATTTTGTTGATGGCGATGATGACGTGTCCGATGCCCAGCAGGGAGACGATGAAGCTGTGGCGCTTTGTCTGCACGGTGATACCGTGACGTGCATCGACGAGGATAATGGCCAGTTCGCAGTTGGATGCGCCCGTTGCCATGTTGCGGGTGTACTGTTCGTGTCCAGGCGTGTCTGCAATGATGAACTTTCGCTTGGATGTGGAGAAATAGCGGTAGGCGACATCAATGGTGATGCCTTGCTCGCGCTCTGCCTTTAGTCCGTCTGTGAGCAGGGCGGGGTCGAAGTCGGTGCCAGTGGTTCCATGTATTTTCGAGTCTTTTCGGACTGCGGCCAGCTGGTCTTCGTAAATCATCTTGGAATCGTAGAGGAGGCGTCCGATGAGGGTCGATTTGCCGTCATCGACGCTACCGCAGGTCAGGAAGCGTAGCAAATCCTTGTTCCTGTGCTGTTCCAGATATGCGTCGATGTCTTTTTCGATAAGCTCTTGGTCGGGGATAATCATATTGGTGAAAAACTCTTCTATGCGAGAAGGGAGAAGGAGAATGATTCCAGGTCGTCTAACGACAAATCTGGTTGGCAATGTTCGTTGTCTGATGATTCTGTCTTTTCGGCTTTGTGGTTGGATGTGCGGGTCAGCGCCACGCAGATCATGCCCGCGTTCTTGGCGGAGGCGATGCCCGCGGGCGCGTCCTCGAAGACGATGCATTGTGAGGGGTGGGCGCCTAGCAACCGTGCGCCCGCGAGGTAGCCGTCTGGTGCTGGTTTCCCATTCGGATAGTCGTCACCTCCAACGTATCCTGCCACCAACGAGCGAATGCCCAGCTTGTCGATGACGGCGGCAATGCGCTCCCGTGTGGAGCCTGATACAATTCCAATGGTATATCCCTCGTTTGCCAATCGTTTCAGCAAGGAGACGGAACCTTGGATGGAGATGTCCCGCGTCGCCGTTACCTTCTCGTAGTAGGGGACGGTGAAGGCTTCCATTTCCTGGATGGTCGTATAGACTTCGGGCCAGCATGTGTGAATATCATGGAAGATATCCTTCCAGGCGCGTCCATATTCGATACGGGTAATCTCCTCGGTCGAGAGGGCAATGCCTTTGGCGGCAAGGGCGGCTTGTATGGCTTCGATCCAGATGGTTTCCGAATCGATGAGGGTACCATCCATGTCAAAGAGGACTGTGGTTATTGCGTCAGAACGGTGCATGATAGGAATGTTGCGCAAAGTCGTAACTTTCGAGATTGCCGATGTCGTAGCGCCGACCAGGCATCTCCATGGCGTGTACGGGTGAGACGGTGCTGAGCCAGGCGATGTAGCTTCCAGGTGCATCATAGCCGCAGCCTGCCGCCAGACCTTCCTTGACCTTCGCCACATCTTCCTTCACAAAGTAGTAGAATGGAGGACAGCACCAGTGGCTGGCGGGTTCTGCAGGCTTCTCCGTCATGGAGATGATTCTGTCGTTTGCGTTGATGGTGGCGACACCTGATTTGCGCAGGCGGGCGATGTCTGCCTCCCAGTAACGCATCACGCAGGAGGTCTTCTTGCGACGTGTATAGTCGAGGAAGGTTTGTAGGCTGAAATCGAGGAGATTGTCTCCCGCGACGACGAGTAGTTCTTCGTCTAGCTTGTACGTCTCAATGGCGAGTGCGATGTCGCGCACGGCACCGATGCGATTTTCGTTGGAAGTGGTGCCGTCATCGATGATGGCGATGGCACCGTTGTGGTGCATCGTGGACCAGTCATGAAAATGGTGGGCGAACTTGTGGTTTGAGACGGCGATGAATTGGTCAATGATGCCACTACGCTTCAAGTCGTCGATAAGCCAGTCGAGAATGCTTTTCCCTTGTATTTCCAGAAGGGGCTTCGGGAAGTTTTCCGTGAGAGGGTAGAGGCGGGTTGCATAGCCTGCGGCAAGGAAGAGGCATTTCATTTTTAGTTTTCCTGTTGGTAGGTAGTTCCAATTATTGTTCAAATAGATGCTATTCCAACATTATGATGGCTGCCTTCGGGTAGCTCACCCTGAAACTGGACTAGAAATCAATTTGAACCATAATTGGAATTGAGACCGTCGGCTGTGTCACAGATGTGGACAGAGAACTTGCCTGTCAGTTCGGGATAGACTTTCAAGTACTCGTGTGTGAGCTTCTCTGCGATGCTTGCTGCGGCGTCAGGGCAGATGATGGCCATGCAACAGCCCTTGAAGCCCGCACCCGAAAAACGTCCGCCGAGGATGCCCTCTGTCTTTACCATGATGTCATAGATGGTTTTCATTTGAGGGCATCCCGTTTCCCAGTAGTCGATGGTGGAGCGTCCGCTCTCGAAGCAGATTCTGCCGAACTCTTCGATGTCGCCCTTTTTCCAGGCGGCGACGGCCTGTTCGACGCGATTCATCTCGCCATAACAGTGCTCGGCGCGGCGTCGCCAGGGAAGTGGGAGGCGGTCTTTGTACGCATCGAACACCTCCTGCGGGATGTCGCGCAGGTTGGTTTCGACTAGATTGCCGTATGGAAGCCCTGCGTATGCGAGCAGTGCATAACCAGCGCTGCGGCACTCATCGACACGCATGTTGTACCGTGTGCCCGCGAGTGCCCTGTCGAGCCCAGAGAAGAAGATGGCGATTTTGAAGGGATGCATGTTGGCAGGGCGTGGGAAGTTCATCCAGACGGAGGTTTTGGTGTCAAGCCAGAGCAGGTTGTCCTTTTTGCAGAGGACTTCGCAACTTTGGTCAAGCGTACCGCAGTTGACTCCGACGTACTGGTTTTCGGCCTTTTGCGCCAGCTCAATCATCGTGCCTGGTGGGATTTGCAGCTCGTTCACGCGGCAGAGTGCCTGCAAGAACGCGAGGATGACGGCGGCGGAGGAGGATATCCCACCCGTGGGCAGTGTCCCCTCTATGACACCTGTCAGACCACGCTTCAACGGATAGTGTTTGTTCAGCACGAGAGCGGCTCCGCGAAGGTGGTCTGCCCAGTCGTTCTGCTTTTGCTTGGGTATTTCCGAAATGCGGAACTGGTAGGGAGTGTCGAAGTTCAGCGACTGCAATTCAATCGTATCGTCGCTTTGCGGGGTGTACGCAACATGTATTCCTCGGTCAAGCGCAAAGCCTGTCACCTTGCCGCGTTGGTGGTCGATATGCGCTCCCACGGGACAGACACGGTAGGGACAAAAGGAGATGCTCTCTGGTTCTGTATGGTAGAGCTCTTTGTATTTTTCTGTCGCGTTCATTTGGATAAAAAGGGAGGTAAGCTCAAAGTTTGATGGGCTTACTTTTTAAGATTGGCCAAGAAGGTTTGTGTGCGTGGGTTTTGGGGATGCAGGATGACATCATCAGGTTTGCCTTCCTCCACAATGACGCCGCCAGCCATGAAAATCACCCTGTCAGCCACGTTTCGAGCAAACTCGATTTCGTGCGTGACAATCATCATGGTGATGCGGAGGGAGGCAAGCTTGCGTATGGTCTTCAATATTTCATTGGTGAGTTCGGGGTCCAATGCGGAGGTCGGCTCGTCGAAGAAGACCATTTCGGGCTTGTTGATGAGGGCGCGTGCGATGGAGACGCGCTGTTGCTGGCCGCCTGAGAGTTGGTAGGGATAGGCGTTCTCCTTGTCCGCCAGGCCTATCTCGCGCAGTAGATTTCGTGCCTCTTCGATGACGGCCTGCTTGTCGCGCTTCTGGACGCAGATGGGGGCGTCGGTGATGTTCTTGAGGACGGTATAGTGCGGAAAGAGATTGAAGTTCTGGAAGACCAGCCCGAACATCCTGCGCAGGTCACGAAGTTTTTGTTGGGAGGCATAGACGCTTTTGTTGAGGCTTGCATCATGCTGGCAGACGTATTCCCCGCAATAGGAGAGGGAACCAGTGTCCATGGTTTCAAGCATGGTTGCGCAGCGTAGCAAGGTGGATTTCCCCGAGCCTGAAGGGCCGATGACGGCGACGATTTCGCCTTTGGAGACTTTCAGCGAGATATCCTTCAGGACACTCAGGGAGCCAAAGCTTTTGGAGAGGTGTTCAATGGTCAGGACGTTCATGCTTGCCTCCGTTATCTGTAGTAGTTCAACGCTTTTTCCAACTGCTCCATAAGATAGGCAACGATGAAGTTGAAAACATAGTAGAAGATGCCAGCTGCGATGAGAGGCATCATAGAGGTCTGCGCCGAGGAGAGCTGTCTGGCGATGGTGAACATCTCAAGCACGGAGATGGTGGAGGAGAGGGAGGTGTCTTTTACAAGCGTGATGACCTCGTTGGTAACTGGCGGGATAATGCGCTTGATGACCTGGGGCATGATGATCTTGAAGAAGGTCTGGCATTTGGTGTAGCCCAGAACATGCGCTGCCTCATACTGGCCAATCGGAATGGATTCGATGCCCGCACGATAGATTTCCGCAAAATAAGCGGCGTAGTTGATGGAGAAGGCAATGATGACCGCTATGAAACGGTAGTTGCTGGAGAGTGGTATCTTGAAGATATAATAGGGGCCGAAATAGACCACCATGATCTGGAGCATCAGCGGCGTACCACGCATGATGGAGATGAATATCTTGGTGGGGATGTTCAAGAAACCTCGCTTGGACATGCGGCCTAAAGATATCACCAGCCCAAGCGGCAGCGCAAACACCAGGGTCAGCAGGAAGATGGCGATGGAGGTGACAAGACCAGAGAGCAGATCCAGTAGCATTGTAGGAAACAGGGAAAGGAGGGTAGGGGGACTGTTCTGTGCCCGCCGCTCTTAGCGGCGGGGGTTAACCGCAGGGCTAGGCCCTGCGCACAGGACAGGGGGCTAGGGTGGCCAGTTCCTTGCCTGCCGCTAAGCGGCATGGAGAGCTTGTCAGGGCTTGATGATGAGGACATCCTTGCCGTCGAAGTACTTCTTGGAGATTTCGACGGCAGCACCGTCGGCGACCATACCCTTCAATGTGCTCTGAACCTTATCGCGGAGGGCGGTGTTACCCTTCTTGAAGCCGATGCCATATTGTTCGGACATGATGTTCTCGTCAAGGATGGCAAACTTGTCGCCCGTATCGGCGATTTTTGCCTTGGCAACGCCGATGTCAACGGCGACGGCGTCAACGGCGCCGCTTTCCAGCTCCATCATCGCGGAGACGTAGTTGCTGGAGATGACAATCTTCTTGAAGGTCTTACCGAGGTCAGCTTTGTCACCGCCTTCCTGGAGGGCTTTGAGGACGGGGGTGTCGGTCTGGGCAGCAACAACCTTGCCTGCGAGGTCGGCGAGGGTCTTGACGGGGGAGTCCTTCTTGACCATCACGACCTGGGAGTTGTCAACATAGGCCTCGGTCCATTCATACTCGTTTTCGCGGCCATTGATGGTGAAGCCGTTCCAGATGCAGTCGATGGAACCAGAGTTGAGTTCCATGTCTTTGCTGTCCCAGTTAATGGGCTTCTTCACGAGAGTCCAGCCATTGCGTTTGGCAACTTCTTCGGCCAGTTCCAAGTCGAAGCCAGTGTATTCACCTGTCTTCTCGTCCTTGAAACCGTAGGGTGGGAACTCGGCGTCGAAGCCTACTGTGAAGGTGTTCGATTGTTTTTTTGCGCATCCTGTGAAGGTGCAGAGAAGTGCCAGGGCGACAACTGCGAGGAGCTTTTTCATGATCATTCCTTATTTTATGGTTTACTTGATGTAAAAATCCTATATTTCGTTTGTTTTGCTAAAGATTGCCTGGTGGCGGAGTTCCACAGTTAAGCCATACTCTTCCATGGCGATTTGGAGGCCCTTCTTGAGCTTGGCGACGTTGGTTCCGTCGGGCAGCTTCACGAGAAACATCATGATGTAGTTGCCCTGGTCGTTTTTGGAGGCCAAGTCGATGATGTTTATCTGTTTGAGCTTCAGATAGCTGGAGAGGGCGGCGACCAGGCCGACGTCATCGGGGCCTGTGGCGGTGAGGACGTAGAGGTTCGAGGAGTCCTCGTGGTCATCGGGTGCATTGTCTGTGTTTTCGTAGGGGAGCACGCCGATTTCAAAGGAGGATAGGCCCTTCACTGCATGGAGAGCCTTGCGCAGGGCCTCCTCCTCGGTCCCGTCTGGGAAGGTGGCTAGAAGCAACATGGTGAAGTAACCCTTCATAACGGTCTGGCTTAGGTCTTCCAGATTGCCATGAAGGGATTTGATGGCCCCCGTCACATCGGCAATGATGCCGACGCGGTCGTGGGACATGACGGATATCATGTAGGGTTTGGACATGATGCAATCAGCGTTTCTTAATGACCTTGCGGTCGTAGTCAATCATATCGTTCAGCCAGGCGGCGCCAGCGGGGACGCCCTGCGAGAGGCAGAACATGTTCCAGACGGCTCCCAACGGATAGGTCTTGAGCTCTTCCAGGAGGGCGAGCTTGACAGCGCCATCGTTGGCGGCCTCGTAGTCGGCCATGAGCTTGGAGGGTTCCAGGAGGGCGGCCAGGATTGCTTTCTGGGTGGCGCGCGTGCCAATCACCCATGCGGCGATGCGGTTGATGCTGGCATCAAAGAAGTCGAGGGCGATGTTGACGCTCTTCAGGAAGTTGCCGCGGACAACCTGCTGGAAGAGGCAGCGCAGATCATCGTTCAGGATGACGACGTGGTCGGAATCCCAGCGGATGCCGCGGCTGACATGGAGCAGAAGCTCTTTCTTGAAGTTGAGGATGGAGGAAATCTTGTCGTAGATGTTTTCGGTAGGGTGGAAGTGGCCCATGTCCAGGCAGACCATGATGTCTTTGTGTGTCATGGCATAGCCCATGAAGAACTCATGGGAGCCGACCACGTAGTCTTCGGAGCCAAGACCGAAAAGCTTGGATTCAACGGCGTCCTTGCAATATTTGGGGTTGACCTTCTCCACGAAGATTTCATCAAGGGATTGAGCCATAAGCTTGCGTGGGGTGAGCCTGTCGATGGGCTGGTCCTTGGCACCGTCTGGCATCCAGTGGTTGACGACGGCAGGGCAGCCCTGGTTCTTGCCAAACGCCTCGGCGATGCGGCGGCAGGCCTTGTCGTGGTTAATCCAGAACTTGCGGATTTCGGGGTCGGGGTTGGAGAGGGTGTAGCCTGAGTTGGCTTTCGGGTGTGCAAAGAAGGTGGGGTTGAAGTCGAGTGCGACCTTGTTGGCTTTCGACCATTTCATCCACTTGGTGAAGTGCTTGGGTGCGATGGCGTCGCGGTCAACGACCTTGCCGTCGGTCTCCGCATAGATGGCATGAAGGTTGAAGCGCTTCGTGCCAGGGATGAGGGAGAGTGCCTTCTCTGCGTCCTTTCGGAGCATGTCGGCGTTCATGGCGGGACCTGGGTAGTTGCCAATGGCCATGATGCCGCCGCCAGAGACTTCGCCTTCGTGGACTTCAAAGCCCTTGACGTCGTCGCCCTGCCAGCAGTGCAGGGAGATAGGGGTGGCCTGGAGGGTGGCGATGGCCTTGTCGGTGTCAATGCCCAGCACTTTGTATTGCGCCTTTGCACAATCGTATGCTTTTTCAATCTGTTCTTTCGTCGGAGCCGTGAATGGGGCTTTTGCCATAGTGGTGTTCCTGTTGGTTTTTATGTGAAAGATTGTGGAAGACAGTTCCTTGGGTGATTTGATTGTTGCGGTTACCCCCGTTTTTCGACGACGTGGCCGTCGTCGTTACCCCCTAGTCCCAAGAACCTTGTGCTGCTGCGTAGCTGATGGTGGAGAAGGCTTTTTCTGGACCCATCTCCTTCAGATCGTCAAGTTGCTTCAAGGTCGGGCAGGGGAGGGCTCCTACGGAGGCGAAGAAGCTGTTGCGAGCCTTCTTGTTCTTGAATATAGTGTCGCATTTGGCATCTGTCAAGGAAAGGTCTGCAAAACGGAGGAGGCGCGTATGGCCGACGAAGACGGCGGCATCGTGGTTGAAGAGCTGGAGGTAAGGGGAGAGTTCGGGGCTGTCGAAGCCATCGACGAGGCGCTGGCCAGGCTTGTTGCCTTCCGTGCCGACGTTGATGGGCATGTCCAGAGCCTGCGCGGCCTTGACATACGCGGCGAGAGCAGCGGTCTTGCGTGCTTTGACGGCATCGTCCTTGAAATTCCAGTTGCGGTCAGGGATGATGTTGACAGCCTGCACACCCTTGGCTGCGAGGCATTCCAACTGAGCGACGGGATCTTTTTCGCCGTCGCTGTCGCCGTCGAGCCAGGCGGTCATGGGGATAGCACGGCAGTCGAGGATGAAGCGGATGACGGTTTCCAGGGGCGGGAAGGAAGCCTCTGTTGGCTTTTCGTAGCCGATGCCACCGCGCTTGATGAGCTTGCCACGCAGGAATTCATTGAAGGCATTGGTGTTTTGCGCTTTGGCGACGGTTTCCGCGATGTCAGTGCCGAAGAGCGCTGCCCAGGCTTGGGCAGCCTTTTCAACAGAACCGCAGGCTTTGACGGCGAGTGCGTTGTAGGCGGCGATGATATGGCGCTCTGTGGCATTGCCCTTGGGCGTCAACGGCAGCACGTCTCGATCATAGTCCAACTGGAATTCCGTAAGCTTGGCGTTGATGCGCTGGATGACGGCCCTATTGCGTGCGTGCGAGGAGGTGAGCATGGCAGAGAGCGTCTTTTCAGCGTCCGAGCCAGGCGTTGGCCTGTTGACGAAGCCCATCCCCATAAAGTAGAAGACGCCGTTTTCACCAGGGGAATTGATGTCGCAGTTGGCGTATTCCTTGAAGAATACGCGGCTTTCCATGGCGACGGCGGAGCGGAGGCGGAAGAGGTCGGCGGCCTCCAGGAACTCCTCCATGCCCTCCAGAACATCAAAGTCGCAGATGGCTGCGGAGTAGAGGCCAAGCTTCTTCATCTCGTAGGCGATGCGGGAGGGGGACCACCCCTCGCCATTGTAGGAGAAGAAGGTGTGCAGGTGCATGTTCACCCACTGGTTTTCAGCGGGAAACGCAGCTATAGATGCGAGCTGCTCACGGGCGTCCTTACGTTCCGCTGGATTAAAGGAGGACAATGTTTCAACGAGTTCTGCCATAATTGGGTTCCTGGGGGATTATATGGAACGTAGATACAGTGCAAAGGCGAAAAGACGGGCGGGACAAGCGGGACAAGCGGGACAGAACAAGGTGCTGTCGCTCTTGTCGCTCTCGTCGCGCCCGTCCTTTTACGCAGGTGCTGTCACGCAAGCCTAGTGCAAGCACTAGAGGCAATAGCAAGATGTTTTTGCAACAGCCTCTATGTATTTGAAGAGGGCTATTCCTCGTCCTCGTCTTCGGCGGCCATGGCAGCCTGGATCTTGTCGGCAATGGCCTTTGGAACGGGGTCTCTTCTCTCGAACTTCATTTCGAAGGAACCGCGTCCCTGGGTCATGGAGCGGAGCTGCATCGGGTAGCTATAGACCTCGGCCAGCGGCACTTCCGCGTTCACAACCTGGAGACCGTCTTCGCGGTCCATGCCGAGGATGCGTCCGCGGCGCGAGTTCAAGTCGCCAGAGATGGCACCCATATAGACTTCGGGGAAGATGATTTTAAGTGTCATGATTGGCTCAAGCAGCATCGGTTTTGCCTTGGCCATGGCATCGCGGAAGGCACGGCGCGTCGCGATCTTGAACGCCATTTCAGAGGAGTCAACGGGGTGGTATTTGCCATCAAAGACGACCGCCTTGAAGTTGGTGACCATGGAGCCTGAGAGCGGTCCGTTCAGACGGGTTTCGTTGACGCCCTTTTCAATGGCGGGAATGAAGTTCTTGGGAATGTTGCCGCCGACGACTTCGCTGGCAAAGACGAAATCAGGCTCGCCTTCAGCGGGCTCGTAGGGCTCCAGCCTCATCTGGACTTCGGCGAACTGGCCGTGGCCACCAGACTGCTTCTTGTGGCGATAGACGGCGGAACCCGTCATGGTGATGGTCTCGCGGTACGGAATCTTCGGGGTTTCAAGGGTCACTTCCACCTTGGATTCGTTCTTCAGGCGGTCAACGATGAGGTTGATCTGCTGGTCGCCCATGCCGCTGAGAATGGTCTGCTTGGTCTCTGTGTCGCGGACGATGCTGATGGTCGGGTCTTCAGCCGCCAGCTTGGCCAGGCCCTGCGCCAGCTTGTCCTCTTCACCCTTCTTCGTGGCGGAGGCTGCATAGATGGTGGTGGGCTGCGGATAGACGATGGCGGAGAACTTCGCGCTGACAGGCTTGCTGCCTAGTACGTCGTTCAGACCTGTATTCTTCAGCTTGGCGATGGCGATGAACTCGCCAGGCCCCGCGTTTTCGACGACGGCCTGGTCCTTGCCTTGAATCTGGAGCAGGTTGCCGATGCGCTCGTTACCAGACTTGGTGCTGTTCACCAGTTCGCTATTGGAGGCGAAGGTGCCGCTGATGATGCGGATGTAGTTCATCTGGCCAATGAAGGAATCGTTGACGGATTTGAAGACATAGCCGACGGAATCGGCTGCGGTACGGTCGATTTCGCCTTCGTCCAGGCGGAACGGAACGGGGTCGAGCGGTGTGGGGCCAAGTTCCATGATGGCGTCCATCAGTTCGGCAACGCCGATGTCTTTGGCAGAGCTGCCGCAGAAGATGGGGAAGAGTTCACCAGCCATGAGGCCTTTGCGGAAACCCTTGACCAACTCTTCGGCGCTGAGTTCGCCTGCATCGAGGTACTTCTCCATGAGCTCCTCGTCGCTTTCCGCAATGGCGTCGGTAAGTTCCTGCTTGTAGTTGGCTGCGTCACCCGATGCATCGTCGCTGAGGACCTTGGAGACGGCGGAGAACTGCGCCTTTTCACCGACGGGAACCGTGCAGGGGATGCATTTGGTCTTGCCATAGCTTTCGCGAAGGATCTCGACGAGACCAGCGACGTCGGCTTGGTCGCGGTCGCAGCCGTTGATGAAGATCATGCGGGGGAGTTTGCGCTCTTCCGCGTGCTTCCAGGCGCGGATGGTGCCAGGGCCAATACCGAGGTTGGCGTCAATGACCAGAATCATCATGTCAGAGATGTTGATGGCATTGATGGCTTCGCCGCAGAAGTCGGAGTTTCCAGGAGTGTCCAGGAAGAAGAAGTGGCCGTCCTTCCAAGGGAGGTGGAGAACGCTGGTGTAGATACTGCTCTTCTTTTCCTGCTCTTCCTTGCGGAAGTCAGAGACGCTGGTACCATTGTCAACGCTTCCCTGGCGCCCGACTATGCCAGCCTTGAACAGCATCAAATCCGCAAGTGTTGTCTTTCCAGAACCTGCATGGCCAGCCAATACAAAATTTCTAATCTTTTCGGGTGCACAGTTTTTCACGGCGTTTTCTCCAAAATACCAGTTTTAGGGAACATAACCCACCAAAGGCACTAGTGCATCACTAGCCTTGGTGGAACGAGTTAAAAGACGTAAAACAACAATGTAATACGATAATCACTAATTTCAAGTCGAAAAGGTGTTTTCCGATCTCTTATACCCAAATATTATTTTATCAATTTGACATCAGATACAGTAGTCGAAAACACCCTCTTTTGCGGTGCCCTTGCGGTATTCCTCGATAATTTGTTCAAAGGTGATGCTGCGCATCAGCTCGCGTATGCCGTCGTTGAGCTTTTGCCAGATGCCTCGCGCGGTGCAATCCGCGTTGTGCGCGCATTTTTCGGGGGCCATGACGCAATCGACGATGGAGAGGGTGCCTTCCATTGTCTCCAGAATGTCCAGCAGAGTGATTTCTTTCGGGGAACGCGCCAGGAAGAAACCGCCCTTTACCCCACGTACGGAACGTACAAGGCGCGCACGCCGCAAGTCGATGATCAGGCGGCTGATGTACTTCTCCGATATCTGCTGGGATTCGGCGATGTCACGGACTAGACGCGGCTTCTGCGCGTCATGGGTCGCCAGGTCTATCAGGATTCGCAGACCATATCTGCCTTTTGTCGAGATTTTCATGCGTCTCCTATTGTCTTGCTATTGCTTTTGACGGCTTCCCCAGTAGGGGGAGATTTCACGCAACCTTTCGATGATGGGGGGCAGTTTCTCGAGGACAAAATCGACCTCGTTTTGGGTGTTGTAGCGGGAGAGGCTAAAGCGGATGGCGCCGTGGGCGGCGGTGTAGGGAAGGCTCATCGCGCGCAGGACGTGGGATGGCTCCAGGCTGCCTGTCGTGCATGCGCTGCCACTGGATGCGCAGATGCCGTGCTGGTCGAGAAGCATCAGGATGGATTCGCCCTCGATGTACTCGAAGGAGATATTAGTGGTATTGGGCAGGCGATGCTCGACATCGCCGTTGATGCGGGTTTTCGGCACGTTGGCCACGATGCCGTTCTCCAGACGGTCGCGCAGGGCGCGCACCTGGCTGTTTTCACGCTCGATGTTCTTGGAGGCGAGCTCGGCAGCCATGCCCAGTCCCACGACGGAGGCGACGTTTTCCGTGCCCGCGCGCCTGCCAGTCTCCTGATGGCCACCCAATACAAAGGGGTGGAAGCGCACACCGCGCCTCACATAGAGGGCACCGACGCCCTTCGGGGCGTGCAGCTTGTGGCCAGAGAGGCTCAGAAAATCGACCCACCCCTCGGAGAGGTCCATCGGAACTTTGCCGACGGCCTGCACGGCGTCAGTGTGGAAGAGTGCTCCGTGCTTGTGCGCAAGGTCGGCGAGCTCTTTTACGGGCTGTATGTTGCCCGTCTCGTTGTTGGCCCACATCACGGAGACGATGGCGGTGCGGTCGTCGATGAACTCTTGCGCCTTTTCCATGTCCAGACGCCCATTGGCATCGACGGGTATGCGCTCCACGCGGTAGCCTTGCCGCTCAAGGTCGAGGGCCACGTTCAGGATTGCGGGGTGCTCCACGACGGAGATGACCAGCTTGTCCCGCTGGGGATTGGTGTAGAGGGCACTGCGGAGGGCGGCGTTGTCGCTCTCCGTTCCGCAGGATGTGAAGACGAGCTCCGAAGGCTGCGCACCGAGCAGGGCGGCTAGGCGTTCGCGTGCGGTGTCGATATGCGCCATTACCTGCCCGCCGAAGGTGTGGATGCTGGAGGGGTTGCCGTAGAGCGTCGTCAGGAAGGGGGTCATCGCCTCGAACACCTCGGGCGCGACCGCCGTAGTGGCGTTGTTGTCAAAATAGACAGTTCTAGCTTCGGACATGGCCTATGCCTCCTTCACGGTGATTTTCAGGGAGACCAGTTCGCGCAGTTTCTTTTCCACGAGGTTCTTCAGTGTGGCGGAAGCGCAGACGCAGTGGCCGCAGTGGCCCTGCAGGCGGACAATGGCTGTGTCGCCATCCAAATCAACGAGTTCGATGCCGCCGCCGTCCCGCTCCAGCAGGGGGCGAATTTCCCGCGTGATGATGTCGTTGAGAAGGAAGATCTTCCGCACGGGGGAGAGGGCATCGTAGGCAGCGGTGTCGGGCGCAGTGGGCGCAGGTGCGGCAGCAGGGGCTGCGGTAGATTGTTCGCGCCAGAGGTCGTCGAGGATGGTCTGAATCTCGTCGAGGCAGCGTCCGCAGGCGCCGCCCGCCTTGGTGTAGTCGGTGATTTGGGCGACGGTGTGGAGATTGTTCGCCAGGGCGACCTTGCGGATTTTGGCATCGGTCACGTTGAAGCACTTGCAGACGATGCGCCCCTCGTGGGTGTCGTCCTCTTCAACGGCGTCGGTGGCGAGGCCATGGCGTTTCTTGTAGTCTGCGATGGCGGCCTGCATGGCCTCCATGCCCATCACGGAGCAGTGCATCTTCTCCTCGGGGAGGGAACCTAGCAGGGCGACGATGTCCTGATTGGTGACTTTCGACGCCTCGTCGAGGGTCTTGCCCTTGATGAGCTCGGTCAGCGCGGAGGAGGAGGCGATGGCACTGGCGCAGCCGAAGGTCTTGAACTTCGCGTCGGCGATTTTACCGTCGGCATCCAGCTTCAGGTAGAGTTTCAGCGCGTCGCCGCAGGTGAGGTTTCCCACCTCTGCCACAGCGTCCGCATCCTCGATTTCACCCACGTTGCGAGGGTTCAGAAAATGGTCTTTAACCTTGTCAGTGTAGTCCCACATGGAAAAACTCCTATAAAAATACGATTATTTTTGTTGTCATTATATAATATATCCTTTTTGGTGCATTTAGGCAAGTGGTTTTGTCAAATTCTGGGAAGCAAGTGGTCCTAAGCTACAACGAAGCCTCAAAAACGCCTTTTTCAAAAAAAATAACAAAAAATCAACTTTTTTAGTAGCCTTTATTTGACAAGCTGATTTTAGGGTGTATATTAATTTGCGTTGAACAAAAAAACTACTAATTCAGTAGTTGATTTAAAAGACAAGAACCAATAAAGGAGAATGAAGCGATGAAGAGATGTCGAATGAATGGCGAGCAGGGTGAGTTTCGTGTGAATGGCAACAAGTCGGTTTTGAAAATTGGAGAAGGCATTATGAAGAAAAGCAATTTTGTAAGGGCGAGCATTTTGGTTTTGGTGATTTGGGCAGTTGGCGCGGTGCATGGCGGCGTGCCCTTGAACAGTCTGGACGGGACGGGCGGCATAGCGTTCAATCCGCTGGCCTTCACATCGGGTCTGGATATCGAAGGGAACGAGTGGATAAGCAAGCCGCAGATTGGCGCATGGTATGTGCAACTGTCGGAGAGCAACATCAAGTGGAGTTCCTACAGTCTGTCGCTGAGCGTCGCGAAGCGAGTCGAGCTAAGCTATGCGTTCAACCTGGTCAACGCGAAGGACTATGGCGACAACAACATCGAGGCGAACACGGTGGGCCTGAAGATCCGCCTTCTGGACGAGAACGCCTTTGATTCCAATTGGGTGCCCGCAGTTGCCATCGGTGTGAAATACCGCCACACGGACAGCAACACCACTGACCTTTTCGGGCTTGACGATGCTGGCTTCAACTATTATATTGTAGCAAGCAAACTCATCACGCAACTGCCCTTGCCTGTGCTGGTTTCGGCTGGCGTGCAGCGCAGCGACGAGGTGGTCTATGGCGTGGTCGGGCACAACCACTACGGCACGGGGGTGTTTGCGAACATCGATGTGCTGCCCAGCGAGAACGTGGCCATTGGCGTGGAATACCGCCAGGGCGTCAAGGTCGGCGACGGCATCGAGAATGCGGACTACTGGAACGGCCACGTTGCCTGGTTCGTGACCAAGCAGCTCACTCTGGTAGGCGCCTACGTGAACACGGGCAATAAGGACAAGGGATTTGGCGACCTCGGCGTAGGCGACGGCTTCGTCCTGAGCGCACAGTTCCAGTTCTAGTGGTTAGTGGTTAGTTAATTAGCTATTAGCAATTAGCAAACTGACCACCGACCACCGATAACCGCCCACTGACAACTGACAACTGACAACTGACAACTAACTAACCACTAATCACTAACCACTAATCACTAAGGAGAAATGACCATGACAAAGATTTACAACAACATTCTTGAAAAAGTTGGCCGCACGCCGTTGGTTCGCATCAATCGTTTGAACGAAGGCAAGGCGACTGTTCTGGCAAAAGTTGAGTTCTTCAATCCTGCGCAGTCCGTGAAGGACCGTATCGCGAAGGGAATGATCGAGGATGCGGAGAAACGCGGGCTTCTGCAGCCTGGCGGCCTCATCATCGAGCCGACAAGCGGCAACACGGGCGTTGGACTGGCGCTGGTGGCGGCGGTGAAAGGGTACCGCTTGATTCTGACCATGCCCGATTCGATGTCCGTTGAACGCCGCAAGCTGCTTGCCGCCTTTGGTGCGGAACTGGTGCTCACGCCTGGTGCGCAGGGCATGAAGGGTGCCGTTGACAAGGCGCTGGAACTCCAGAAGGAGAACCCTGGTTCGTTCATCCCGCAGCAGTTCGAGAATCCTGCCAACTCAGCGACGCACCGCGAAACCACCGCCGAGGAGATTTGGGAGGACACTGACGGCCAGGTTGATGCCTTTGTGGGCGGCGTCGGCACGGGCGGTACTGTGACAGGCGTCGGCCAGGTGCTCAAGGCGCGCAGGCCAGGCTTCAAGCTGTTCGCCGTGGAGCCCGACGTCTCCCCCATCCTGCAGGGTGGCAAGCCTGGACCGCACAAAATCCAAGGCATCGGTGCGAACTTCATCCCGAAGGTGCTGGATTTGTCCATTGTTGACCAGGTGATTGGCGTCTCCGCTGAAAACGCAGGGAACACGGCACGCCGTGCTGCGAAGGAGGAGGGCCTGTTTGTTGGCATCTCCTCTGGCGCAGCCCTGTGGGCGGCCCTGGAGCTTTCGAAGAAGCCTGAGTTCGCGGGCAAGACCATCGTGGCGCTGCTGCCTGACTCTGGCGACCGCTACCTCTCCACCTGGCTCTTCGAGAACCTGTAAAGAGCAATCACGGCTGCACGCCTGAGCGTGCAGCCACCCCCATCACGAATAACACTATTTAACTATAGGAGAGCCGCTTATGACCGAAAATACCAAACAATACAGATTTGACACCATCGCCGTGCATGGCGGCTGGAAGGGCGACCCCGCCACCGATTCGACCGCAGTCCCCGTGTACCGCACCACGGCCTTCAACTTCCAGAACGCGCAGGACGGCGCCGACCGCTTCGCACTCAAGAAGGCCGCCAACATCTATGCGCGGTTGATGAACCCCACGGAGGACGTTTTGGAGAAGCGTCTGGCGGCTCTGGAGGGCGGTGTGGCCGCATTGGCGCTCTCCTCTGGCACGGCTGCCATCTACTTCTCCGTGACCAACATCGTGGCCACTGGGCAGAACTTGGTTGCCGCCTCCAACCTCTACGGTGGCACCTACACCCAGTTCGACGCCATCCTGCCGCAGAGCAACAACATCCACGCCAAATTTGTGAAGGTCAATGACTTCGCCGCAACCGACGCTGCCATCGATGCCTACACGCGCGCCATCTTCGTGGAGGCCATCGGCAATCCAGGGCTGGATGTCGCCGACATCGAGGGCTACGCAGCCGTTGCGAAGAAGCACCACCTGCCGCTCATCGTCGATGCCACCTTCGCCACTCCCGCCCTTGAGAGCCCGATTAAGTATGGCGCGAATGTGGTCATCCACTCGCTCTCTAAGTGGATTGGCGGACACGGTGCGGGCATCGGCGGCGTTGCCATCGACGCAGGCAACTTCGATTGGACCGACCCGAAGTTCTCGCTCTACAACGAGCCTGACCGCGGCTACCACGGCATCGTCTGGTCAACGCTTGGCGCAGCGGCCTTTGCCACACGCCTGCGGACTGTTGCCCTGCGCAACCAAGGGCCGACCCTTTCGCCTGATGCCGCGTGGATTTTCTTGCAAGGCGTGGAATCGCTGCCGCTCCGCATGGCTCGCCATTCGGAGAACGCGCAGAAGGTGGCGGAGTTCCTGGCTGCCCACCCGAAGGTGGCGTGGGTGCGCTATCCAGGCTTGAAGGATGACCCATCCTACGCGCTGGCGCAGAAGTATCTGCCTGGCGGCAAGGGCGGCATGGTGGTCTTCGGTGTCAAGGGCGGCGCAGCGGAAGGCAAGGCCGCCGTCGATGGCCTACAGCTCTTCCTGCAACTGGCCAACGTCGGCGATGCGCGCAGTTTAGCCATCCACCCCGCCTCCACCACCCACTCGCAGCTTAGCGAGGAGCAACAGCGTGCGGCGGGGCTCGCACCCGAGCTCATCCGCCTCTCCATCGGCATCGAAGACCCGCAGGACATCATCGACGACCTTGCGCAGGCGTTGGCGGGGATCTGATAGGGCTGTTGGTTAACAAGCGATAAAAGGGATAAAAGCGATGGAAGCGATAGGGCCTGGGGCTTTATCGCTTCCATCGCTTTTATCGCTTCCATCGCTTTTATCGCTTCCATCGCTTTTATCGCTTTTATCGCTTCCATCGCTTTTATCCCTTCTGGTATCGCTTTTATCGCTTAGTTCTTGCAATCTCTCGCAACCTGCTATATATTAACGCAAAATGAACCCAAGCAAATCAGGTGACGAGGTGTGGTATGCGAGTAAGGCAAGTTTTGGCGTTGATGATGATTGCTGCTGTTTGCCTGTTGGCGGCGGAAAGCCCCTACGCAACGGCGAAGAAGCTGTTTGACGACGGCAACTACAAGGAGGCATACGAGCTATACAAAAGCATTTTGCTTGGTGATGCGGTGCGGGACGAGGCATACTCCCAGGCGGTGAGATCGTGCGTCTCGGCGATGCGGCAGTGTGGAAAAATCGTCGAGGTGGATGAGTTGCTCGAAAGCATCCTCGCCACGAAATGCAACTGGCGGGCAGCGAAGGCGGTTGCAGTTTGCTATGGCATTTTTCCCTTGCCTCATTATGGCTGCTTGCAGAATAACCGTTTTCAGCGTGGCATCGTGCGGGGAGAGCGGCTTGGAACAGCGGAGAGGGACAGGATACGCGCGTTGCAGATTCTAATTGCCAACTTGCCCTCAATGGAGGCGGAGGCCAAGGACAACGATCGCGCAGAGTATTGGCTTACGATTGCACAGCTTCTGATACACAGGCAGAAAGGGCAGTTGCAGTTGTTGAGCAACTTGTCGGAGCTTCCCGACTATTCAAGAGAAGATGAGTATTACAGGTATGACAATTCGAAGGCATTATTTCTGCCCGTAGTACCTGAATCCTGGGATGCCGCGAAAAACGACGGTGAACGCTGGCGCTGGGCGTTGAAACGGGCTGATTGCAGCCCTGAAGGGCATTATAAGGCGCAGTTGCAGTTTGCCGACTACGTGCGGGGGTGTTTCCCTCGGAATTACTACAACCGTGACAGTTTTGGCATCTCTTCACCTGCCTTTGATGAACTGCTGGAAAACCTTCCTGAAGACGAGTATCTGGATGCCGAAGGCAACAGGGTGAAGGCCCCCAAGGAGTTCAGTTATTTCCACATCCTGTTCAACCTGTACGATTATTCTTTGGAGCACAAGCTGAATGTGCAGGTGGTTTTGGAGCGCATTGTGGGCGCGTATTGGGAGCGCAAGCAATATTCGAAGGCACTTGAGTGGATTCGCAAGATGCCTGACGAAAAGCAAAGGAAGCATTATGAGGAGAGCATCACGGGGGCATACGTGGCGTTCGAGCTAGTTGGTACGATTTTATTCGACGACGAGGCGTCATCGGAAAACCGTGTGAAGTTGGTCTATCGCAATGCGGAGAAGATATCCTGCACGGCCAGGCGCTTTGATGTACGCCGTGTCTATGAGGATTATTGCAGTCGTATTATCGACCCAAAGGCAAAACCTGATAAATATACCATGGGGGCACGCCACATTGACTTGGACTTATCGATGGTGTTGAACAACTTGGTTCAAAAGGCGAAGCATGAGGCGTTTTTGCAGGAGGGGGAAATAACTTGGGAGCAGTCTCTTGAGCCAGTGAAGAACTACCACAATGGGGAGGCCTTCTTGGAATTTCCCAAGCTCAAGCCTGGGTTCTACCTGATCGAAGGCACTGTGCCACAGGGAAATGTGGCCCGCACGGTGGTTTGCGTAGAAGCCGTGAAGCTGGTCTATAAGATGTATCGTGACGGGCATTTCTGGCAGCTTTTGGATGCAGCCACGGGAAAGCCTCTTCCTAATCAGGATGTTGGGATTTTAACCTGGGGCGAGGGAGAGCTTCTGCCGAAAAGAGGCGAAAAACAGGAGGATAATTGGTTTGTTGGAGGTGCCCCGAAGGAGCAGAAGGATGAAGGGATGGTTGACGAGGTGCCTGGTCAAAGGCGCAAGTTGTTCTGGAAGAAGCTAACACGAAAGACGGACGGCGATGGCTTTGCGTTTGTGAAGAGGGAGGAGTGCCTGCTGAAAAAGGAGGACAGGCTGGCATATGATGTCCATTTCTGCAACTTCATGGCGTTTGTGTCTATAGCGGACAAAGGCGAGTTGTTTCTTCGCAGTGGTGGTAATATTTTCATCAAAGGTACGGATTACCAATCCAACCGTCAAGTGGGATATGTGGTCACGGACCGTCCCGTCTATCGTCCAGGGGATGTCGTGCATCTCAAGGCATGGTCCACATACGTGTCATACAACGACCAGGAGAAGCTGCCAGAGGTCGAAGGGAAGGACCAACGCATCCATATTTATCCGCCAGGCGGGGAGGTGTTGCAGTTTGAGGAACTAAAACGCGACAAATACGGGGCAGTGGAACTGGAGTGGAGAATCCCCGATGACGCCAAGTTGGGGCGGTATAATGTGAGCCTGGGTGGAATGCGTCTAGCCGCTTTTCGAGTGGAGGAGTATAAAAAGCCAGAGGTGGAGGTGACCGTCGAGGTGCCGAAAGAGCCTTGCCAGCCAGGGGAGAAGTTGCCTGTGACGGTGAAGGCGGAATACTATTTCGGCGGCGGAGTCGCCGATGGCGAAGTGGATGTGACGGTGCGGCGCAGCATGTACTATTTCAGGTGGAATCCGCCGTGGCGCTGGGGATGGCTGTATGGCTATGATCAGTGGTGGCCGTGTGGCGCCTATTCATGGTATCCTGGATGGCGCAAATGGGCTTGGGGATGCAACTGGCATTATGGTGGCAATTCCACGGGCGAGGTCGTTTATCGGACAAAGGGGCGGTTGGACGGAAACGGCCGCTACTCCTTTGAGTTTGACACGCAGGATGCCGTGCGGCTTTATGGCGATGGCGACTGCCAATATGTCGTGACGGCAGAGGTGCGGGACAGCTCGCGGCGAACAGTTGTCGGAGAGGGGATTGTGCTGGCCTTGAAGACGCCGTTTGACGTTCATGTCTGGGGTGAACGTGGCTTCTATTGGGCTGGAAAGTCTGCTGATTTCAAGTGCAGCGTGGATCGGTGCGATGGGAAGCCATTTGTCGGCCAGGGGGGGGCGCGCCTCTATGCCATCGACTATTCCGACGGAGGCATGCCTGTGGAGCGGCTGGTGGAGAGCAGGCCGTTGCCGTTGGCAGGCACGGAATGCACTCTGAGCTTTGCCGCATTGAAGGCAGGCCAGTATCGGCTGTCGTGCGAAGTGACGGATGAAAAGGGGCGCACCAAAGAGGGTGCTTGCATCTTCAATGTGCTTGAGGAGGGGAAGACTCTCGACAAGTGCCGCTTTAACAGCTTGGAGCTGATTCCTGAAAAGCGGGAGTATGCGCCTGGCGAGACGCTGCGGCTGCTTGTCAATACGATGAGGCCTGACAGCACGGTGATGCTGTTTGTGCGCTGTGAAAACAGTTGGGCACCCTATCCGCGTGTCTTGCATTTGACGGGAAAATCTACCCTTGTCGATATTCCAGTTCTGCCATCCGACTACCCAAATTTCATCATCGATGCCTATATGGTGGCGAATGGGGAGCTGTTTCAACATCGACAGAGCATAGCTGTTCCGCCAGCCAGCAAGGTGCTGACGGTGGAGGTCGCCTCGCCTCGTCAGGTGAAGCCAGGCGAGGAGTGCGAGATGGAGATAAGGGTGACGGATGCAAATGGAAAACCCATGCAGGGTGAGCTGGCCGTGAGCGTCTATGACCGAAGTCTTCAATACATCGCGGGAAACAGGGAGAACCGAAAGGTAGAGGATGTCTTCTGGAAATGGATAAGGTCTTATTATTCACATATAGACATGACAAGGCATCAGTCATGGGGCATTTATCGCGAGGGCGAAAGAAGGTCTCCATTTGATGAAGCCGCTATGTATTTCAACAGAAACTTCGGGGAGAGGGCACAGGTGTTTTGGAAATGGGACCAGCCGATGAAGGAGATGAATTCGATGGTCGCATACAAGTCGAAGGCTGTTGGGGATTTCTGGGGGGCCGCTGACGGTATGGATGTTGCGTTTGCTCCTGAAGCGAATTTCGGCGAAATGGCCCCCGACATGGCTGTGCGGAGCAACTTCGCGGACACCGCCTTCTGGTCGGGCAAGGTCGTGACGGATGTGGAGGGCAGGGCCACAATCAAGGTGAAGATGCCCGACAGCCTGACAAGCTGGCATGTCATCGCCTGGGCGGTCGGCGCCAGAAGCGCGGCAGGGCAGGGCGAAGGCCAGGTGATTACGGCAAAGCAGTTGATGGTGCGCTTGGAGGCACCGCGCTTCTTCGTCGAAAAGGACGAGGTGGTGTTGAGCGCAGTGGTCAACAGTCGCCTCGCCACACCGCAGAAGGTGAAGGTGCTTCTTGAGCAGGAGAATGGCTGCTTCGAGCTGAAAAACGCACGGGAGGCGGTTGTGGAGGTTGCTCCGAATGGCGAGAAGCGCGTCGATTGGCGTGCGAAGGTGGTGCAACCAGGCGAGGCCCTCCTGCGCGTGAAGGCGTTTGTTGTGGATAATCCACGGGAGAATGACGCGATGGAGCTGCGCTACCCCGTGCTGAAGCATGGGATGCAGAAGCTGGTGGCCCTTTCGCGTACAATGGAACGTGGGCAGGAGAACCTCTCTGTGCAGATTGAGGTGCCACAGGAGATTGAATCTGGTTCTGCTCGGCTGGAGCTTGGGTGGTCGCCATCGTTGGCGATGTCCATGATGGAGGCTCTGCCCTACCTGCTGGACTATCCATACGGCTGCACGGAGCAGACGCTCAACCGCTTCCTACCCGCCGTGATCGTGCGAAATGTGCTGGCGAAGCAGGGTTTTGCTCTGGAGGAGCTGGCGGCCAAGCAGAAGGATGCGGGGGAGAAGGGGGCTTGGACCAGGCTGCACAGCAGTCTTGCACCTGTATTCGACACCGCAGAGATGAATAAGATGGTTCGGATAGGTGTGCGTCGCTTGCAGAAGATGCAGTGTGGCGACGGTGGCTGGGGATGGTTTGATGGCCTGTATGAACGATCGTATCCGCATACAACGGCACAAGTTGTGCGGGGGCTGCGACTGGCCAGGGAGAATGGCGTGGCGGTTGAGGACGCGGTAGTGGAGCGAGGCATTGCCTGGCTGGAAGAGCATCTGAAGCAGCAGGTGGAGAAGATACGCACCTATAGGAAATCTGATGATACAGAATGGCGTAGAAAGGGCAAGCCCCGTGCGGATAATATGGATGCATTCGTCTATCTGGTCCTGGCAGAGGCTGGTAAACCGAATGGTGAGATGGCGGAGCTGTTGTTTGAGGCGAAGAACGAGCTATCCGTCTATGGAAAATGCCTCTTTGCACTTGGCCTTGCATTAGCGGGGGATGCGCGCATGGAAGCGGTGAAGCGCAATGTGATGCAGTATCTTGTGCAGGACGAGGAGAACCAGACCGCCTTCCTCGATTGGGACAATTCAGGCTACTGGTGGTACTGGTATGGAGACAGGATAGAGGCGCAGGCAATGCTGCTTCGACTGCTTGTAAAGACGGAACCGAAGGGGAAGGTGGCTCCACGCCTTGTGAAGTACATTCTCAACAACCGCAAAAACGGCTCCTACTGGAGTTCTACGCGCGACACGGCCCTCTGCATTGAGGCACTCTCCGAATACGCACTGGCCGTTGGCGAAAACAAGCCCGACCAGACCGTGGAGGTGACGGTGGATGGAAAGCAGGTGGCGAATGTGCATATTGACGCGAATAACCTGTTTACGGCGCAGCTCTCCGCCGTGCTGGAGAAGTTGGAGCCTGGCAAGCACATCGTGACGGTGAAGCGGGCAGGGGAGGGAATGCTTTTCCTCAACGGCTATCTCTCCTACTACGACCGAAGCGAGCATATCGGCAAGGCAGGGCTGGAGTTGAAAGTCGAGCGGAATGTCTATCGGCTATATCGAGAAATTAGCCAGAAGGAGACGCTGGATGCCTCGGGTGAAATAGCGAAGAAGCAGGTGGAGAAATACCGTCGCGAACAGTTGGCGGACGGGGCCTCGGTGAAGAGCGGCGACTTGCTTGAGGTGGAGCTGGTTATCGACAGCAAGAACGACTACGAGTACATCTTCCTGGAGGACTATCGTGCCTCTGGCACGGAGAACGCAGCAGTGCAGAGCGGTTATCGTTACGTAGGCGGGCTCCTTGTCTATATGGAGTATCGCGACACCCACACCGCCATGATGTTCAGGAGCCTGCTACGGGGGCGGTATAGCGTCACATATCGCCTCCGCGCGGAGGTGCCTGGCACCTTCTACTCCCTGCCGACGGTCATCTTAGGGATGTATTCACCCGAACTTAAAGGAAATGCCGAAGAGATGCGTTATATTATAGGGGAATAAGCACACAGTGATCTTTCATTATACCCCCCAAAAAACAAGGAGAACAAAATGGCGAAATTGGCAATCAACGGCGGTACCCCAGTTATCAAGCAAGGGACAATCAAGGCATGGCCACCTGTGGATGAGATAGACCACAAGATGGTTCTGGCGGCGCTCGACGGCGGTTCCCACGCCTTCGGCCCCGACTGCAAGGCGTTCCAGGAGGAGTTTGCCGCCTATACTGGTAACAAATATGCAATCTTCACGAACAGCGGCACGGCGGCCCTGCACATGTGCGTGGTGGCGTCGGGCATCAGCGCGGGCGACCAGGTCATCGTGACCTCCTACTCGTGGTCCTCCAGCGCGACCTGCATCCTGCACCACAACGCCATCCCCGTCTTCGTCGATATCGACTACGCGACGATGAACATGGACGTGAACAAGATTGAGGCCCTCATTACGCCCAAGACCAAGGCCATCATCGCCGTCAACCTGCACGGCTTGACCTGCGACTTTGATGCCCTCCGCAAAATCGCCACGAAATACAACCTGAAGCTCATCGAGGACTCCTGCCAAGGGCACGGCGCCAAGTTCCACGGTGTCAACACGGGCAAGCTGGGTGACTGCGCCGCATTCAGCTTCAACCAGAACAAATGCCTCTGCTCAGGCGAGGGCGGCATGTTTGTTACCGACAACGAGGAGATGTACAAAAAAGCCCTGCAGCTCTGGAGCTTCGGCGAGACGGCGACCCCGCTGGAATCCCGCGACTACCACTCCTACGCGCTCGGCTGGATGTACCGCGGCAACAACCTGACCGCCGCCTTCGGGCGCGCGCAGCTCTCCAAGATGGGACGTTACTTTGAGACGCTCCAGCAGAACGCGGCGGTGCTCTCCGCCAAGCTGGCTGGCATCAAGGGTAACATCGCACCCATCCAGCCCGAGGGTTACTTGCACAACTGGTACAACTACACCAACCGCGTCGATATGGCCGCCATTGGCTGGACGGGCAAGCCCGCCATCGCCCGTGACGCCATCATGAAGGCGCTTCAGGCGGAAGGTGTGCCCGTGGGCATCTGGCAGCGCTTCATCCTCCCCAACATGACTGTCTTCAAGGCGAAGAACGCCTATGGCGGCGGCTGCCCCTGGAGCTGCCCGTTTGCGAATGGCTTTGGTGAAAAGGTGGTCTATGATCCCGCCGCCTTCCCCGTGGCGCAGAAGCACTGCGACACCCACTTCGGCATGACCGTTCCGCTCCGTGCCCCGAACGGCCCCGAAATCGCGGAAATGGTCGGCGACGCCTTCCAGAAGGTCTATGACAACCTCTCCGAACTCAAGGAGCTGAACTAGTCACATCATGGTGTAACCTTTTCCTGCTCTGCGTGTATTCAGTATGAAACACCCCACACTGGTTTCGTACTTTACACAACCTTCAACTAGGACTCTCATCCATGAGTGAATCGTTAAGAATCAGGCCAACTATAGCGGGAAATTCAACTGCTCCAATCCAGCCGTTGAAAGGTGTTGGCACATCCAATGCTCCGGTGCCTGTGGCGGAGCCTCCACCGCTGGCACCGCCTGCACAGCCGTCCGCCCGTTCGATGGCGCAGAAGCTTGATTCAATGCTGTTCAAAGTGGCGCAGACTACGACGCGGTCTGTCAATACGACGCGAATGCACTCCACGCTCTCTGGTACGGGGCTCTCCATTGCGAAGCGCAGTAAACTAGCCGATGCTGCTGACCAAGCGGCTGGCACATTTTCTGCGCTAGCAAAACTCTCAGGAAAGCAGATAGCCAATGCGCTTGTCGTCGATGAAAATGGCAAGTTTGACTGGAGTAATTCTCCTGCTGCCGAGATGCTCAAGGAGGCATTGGATGCCCAGGCGGAGCTGTCGGCGCTGCTTCACGAGGTTGTGAACGACCCCAAGGTCACGGGCGAGGCGTTTGAGACGCTCAGCGAGATGGCCTTGCAGGCCGACCGTCGGCAGACGGAAATCATGTCGCTGGCCCTTCAGCTCGCTGACGCCGTGCAGCAGAACGGCGACGACCCCGAAGTTGTCGAAAAGCTCAGAGCGAAGATGACGACGCTTCTCCCGCGCCAGGCACTTGCAATGCATGGAAACGAAGCTGCGCTTGAGAAGATAAAGGCGGAGCTTCAGCCGATTGCCGACCGCCTGGACGATTTCGCCTCGCGTCCAAACGCCTCAATTTCGAGCGAGGAGTTTGCGGCGTTGCAGCATGAGATAGCGATGGCTCGCAACGCTCTTGCACGTGCTGGACAGGAGGGGTTTCCAACACCAGACGGTGGCCGCTGGATGCCCGACAAGACCTTCTTCTCCGTCGCCAAGCAGTTTGTTGAGTTCGCGGAACAGAAGCTAGCCAACACCCGCAAGGAGATTGGCATGGCCTCTATGGAATCCTTTGTGGAGAAGACGTTTAAGCTGTCCGATGATTTTCCTGTGGTTTACCAAGAAAATCTTGGTGCCATTTCCCGCTATGCCAGTAATCTCGCCACGGCGGCATTGCTTCGTCATCAGATGTATGAACTGGCGAAGAGCTGTGTGAAAAATCCGAAAGAGGCCCCCGTGAAGGACCTGCTCACATTGGCCGTCAAATATAGCAGGTTGAGTGCGAGTAAAATCGAGGCGGAGATCAAACTGCTCAAGCAGATGAACGCTGGCGATATGGAGGAAGAGGAATGGGAGGCGCTTCAGGCTACGTTCAAGGAGCCGCGCGGCATGCTTTCTCAGGTTGTGCATCTCGCCTATTGTATCGACCATGTGAACGAGGAGCTTACCCCCGAACAGTTCCTTTCGACCGATTCAGCCCGCGCGCTTATGGAGGGACGCCTCGCGTTTTCGACCATCGTCGAGGCGCGCATCCATGGCATGACAGACGCAGACGTCAACCCGAAGCTTGATGACAGCAACATGGTTTCCACGGAGAAGCTCGGTAGTGGCGCAGCCAACACCGTGTTTCTCGTCAAGTACAAGGACGGTACGGAATACGTCTTCAAGCCTGAGGCGCAGGGGCGTCAAGGGGTTGAGAGCCTGCTGCTTACAAAAGACTACAAGCCCGAACAGCAGGTTGCGCAGCTGAATCTGGCCACCCAGAAGACGGCAGAGGTGCTTGGTCTAGAAGATGTTATGCCAAAGTCTACCGTCGGTTGCCACAACGGCCAGTATGGGCTCTTTATGGAGAAGGCACCTGGCACCACGGCAAAGGGTTTTGCCTCTGGCAAAGAAGTTGCGAAAGGGAGCTTGACGGCTGCGCAAATCAAGAACCTTTCTGACGAGCAATACGGCAAGGTCGTTGGTGAGATCATCCGCCAGACCAACCGTCTCGAATGGCTGGATTTGGTCACAGGGCAGGGCGACCGCCACCACAAGAACTACATGATTGAAGTACGCCCAGATTTGACCGTCATAGTCAAGGGCATTGACAACGATCAGTGCTTCCCCGCTTATCGCACGGGTGTGCGGTCGTTCCATTTGACAGGAACTCATGCGGCTAAATTCTTGGTGGCCTACGATGATATTGTCAATTCATATCCTTCAAAATACCATGCGGAAATCCGTGAGCGCCTTAATTCCGATCCAGGTGTCGTGAAGAATGAAGACGGTAGTATTGATATTGATGCGACGAAGTTCAAAGCGGGAGAACTGACATACGCGCTGAAGAAGGCCACTGGGCTTCATGGCTCGGTCCTTCCAGATTTCATCGAAGAAGACGTCTATGAGCATTTTCAGACGCTTAAGGAGGGCGAGGCTCGTGAGGCATATCTTGCCGATCTTCGCACACGCCTTCCCGAAGAGGCTGTCACCTCCGCTATAACCCGCCTTGACCAGGCCATCGCCCACGCCGAATCACTGAAGAAAGCGGGTATGGTTATCTCCAAAGAGGACTTTGAAAAGCGTGATGTGCAGAATCGCCTTCTCTGTCGCGAATTGCATGGTACGGGGATAACAATCAAGCCGACGGAGGATGAAAAGTTCCGGCTGAACAAGGGCGACGTGGTTGACAAGGTCAAGCATCAGATACGTTCCCTTTACGCACGCGACATATACAAGTCCCTCTTCAGAAAGGGCTGGTTCGTGTAGCCGTTTATGGCGCCATTTCTATCTAACGATGTACCTATTTAGAAGGGTTAGCCGCGTAAGCGGCGGCAAGATCATAGCCGTGGGTGAAGCGAGCGCCTCTGGCGCGAGCAAAACCCACGGGCAAGCGATACCCCAAGTTCCTTTGCGCCGTGCCGCGTAGCGCAGCGAAGCGGCACGGCGCATTGAGTGACCGCTTGCTTGGTCTGATGGCGTATCAACAATTATAGGAATATACAAAGGAATCAGCTATGGAAGAAGACTCACCCTGCATGAACGCCATTGCGGAGCTTCGTGCTGCGCTTATTTGTCTGGATGCAGGCGAGAACCTGTCCCATTTTGTGGAGGGACACGGCCTCCAGAGCCAGGTATTCAGATTCAGCTGGAGTGAACCGACGCTCAGCATCGACTTGGAGCTGCCCTACGCGTGCGTACTTGAAGATGCAGAAGAGCAAGCTGCGGACAATGAGGAAATTGCCGCCTCTATCCGCATGGCGATTCTGCTGATGGTTGCAGCGGGAAACGGGACACTTCTGCAGGATGGCGAGGGGAGGCTTGCCGTCTTCCATGACGACGATACCCTCGGCTGGGCAGTCTATGATTCGGATGGCTATCTTCTCGATGACGCCGATGACTGGGACACGCTTGTGGCACGCCTTGAAAACGCAGTCCCAAGCGATGTCGAAAATGCGGTTTCCATCATCTGGCCATGATTTTCTCCCGAGGAACCACAATGGAATTCAGACGTATTTTTGACACGATACCTGAGCAGTTTGATAAATATCGTGTTCATTATTCTCCTGCATTGTTTGCGCAGTTCATTGAAATGGCGCGGATAACGCAAGCCTCATCCGTTTTGGAACTAGGACCAGGCACGGGGCAGGCTACTGAGCCAGTCCTTGACACAGGGTGTGACTATCATGCCATCGAAATCGGCGACAACTTTTGCAAGGTTCTCCAACGCAAGTATGGTTCTCGCAAAAACTACACGCTGATTCATGATGATTTCATCACCCATGATTTCGGTGAAAAGCGCTTTGACGTCATCTATTCTGCCGCGACCATCCAGTGGATTCCCGAGGAGGTTGCCTTCTCCAAGACATTCGCCTTGCTCAAGCCAGGCGGCACGCTGGCGATGATGAAGCTGATTGGCGACTACAAGACACCAAACGAGGCCTTGTACAAGCGCATACAGCAAGTTTATGACACCTGGTACAAACCCGATAAGCCGTACACCATCGCATTCAAGTATGAGAACGCACTGAACTATGGCTACGTGGATTTCAAACGGCAGGACTTTTTCGGCCAACGCATCCTGACGACCGACGACTACATCGGCTACTGCGGGACGCACAGCGACCACCTGACCATCTCAGAACCCTATAAAACCCCATTCTTCAATGGCTTGCGAGAAGCCGTGGATGCATTCGGCGGAAAGGTGGTCTTCAACGATACATATGTTCTAATGACCGTACGCAAACCGATTGATGCCTGATAATTGGATACAAGGAATGCATGAAAGAAGCTGGTAAGACCTTCATGTTCAGCCCTATTTTAGGGCGGCATTAGTGTCGTGGGCAGGGGTGCCGAAGCGGAAGGAATAAATGTCCGCGTCTTTTAATTCGAAGTGCAGGATGACTTTGCGCCCAAGCAGGGGTTTTAGTTCAGGACCATTCTTCCAGGAGACGGCGAGGTCGAGTTCATCGCCAAAGATGGAAAGGGAGTCTTCCAGGGCATAGCCTGGGATGGGATTGTTCTGTTCGTCGCGGATTTCACACCGTATTTCACCTAGGGCAGAGGTTGAGGCGTTCAGCAGAAGCATAACTTCACCCCAGTTTTCGGAGCCAATGCAGATGGGAACTTGATTCGGATTCAATCGATTGAAGAGACGGAAAGCGTTGTCTCCTGACATATCATAATGAACTCCCCTGTCCTGACCGACTGTTAAAACCGCCTTCAATCCATGTGACGCCACAGTCTTCACTTCTGCTTCGGAAAGGACCCTTTTTACAACAGCCATCTCGTGGACTTCTCCCAGGAAAGGTTCGTTCTGTGTGTCTGTCGGGGGGTAGTCCTCGCCGAAGCGGACTGGTCCAACAGGAGTAACCAGATTTCCATAACCTGCTTGCCCACCTTCCGCAGCTAGTTTTCCATTGACATACAGCTTTATGATGCCGTTGTCATATGTCGCAACAACGGCTAATTTCCCCTGGCTGACAGCGTCCCAGTCGGGAAACTTCGAAGCAGGAACTGCGACCTCCATGCCATCGTACCAGAAGCGGAGCAAACCATATTGAGGCTTGAGCAGTCCTGCTTGGAAATCAAGGATGAATTTTCGTTCGCCAACCTTGTTTGGTCCGCCCGAATATGAGGAGAAGAGGCGACGGAATTTCCCTGGGTGTGCCTTGTCCACCGTGATGGCGAAACTGACTGCGGTTCCCAAGTCGCTTTCAACTGGCAGAGTGTAGGCACAAGGTTCGTCCACCTTCAGGACTGGTATTCCCTCATTTGTCACAATTTGAATGGGTTTCTGCTTGGGGGATACGTCCGTTGTTCCAGAAACGACGACTTCCAATGGTTTCATGGTGAAAGCACCCCCTGTCAGTGGGGCGTGAATGGAGACAAAGCCATCCTGTCGTATGGTCAGGCGTCTGAGTCGGTTTGGCGTGGGGCCATAATAGCCTTCTGTGGAGTAGATCGTCAGAACGGGAGGAGTACCCTCCAGATCCGCTTTCGTCAGCACGACACCCAGCGCGCACATGTTGTTGCGGTTGACCCACCGCTCGTGCTGAATCCCTGGGCGAATGAAGGCCTCGTCCCAACGATGATAGTGGAGGGCATCACGACTGCTCATAAAGCCGCCATCCGAAACTCCTGGTATTCCGCCTGCGGTGCTTTTGTCGTAAATGCTGCTTCGGGTTCGATTGAATCGTTTAGGCAGACCGATATAGACGGAAGGGTTGTTCACATACGGGTGGATTCCATTGGTGTAGAGCTCAATATCTGGTGCTTCTGGTCCATAGTCAAGTCTTTCTGGTTTGGACCAATGGATGGCGTCCTCCGAGGTGTTGCGTTGGATGCCGCGTGCATTGAACCCTTCTTTGACAGGGTAGAAGCACCTGGAATTGGCCACATAGCGGTTGTTGACGCTGTCGTAAAAGATGGTGTTCTGGGAGTCAAAAGCACCTTGGGTGAGAACGGGTTCTTCCTGCAATCTGGACCAGTGGATGCCATCGGGCGAGCAGTAAAGAAAGAGTCCTTTTTTCTGTCCTCCCAATGCCTTGTATCGTTGTTCGGGGGGACAGGCTGGATTGGTATCATAGCAGGGTGAAAAGTTGTGTGCAACATCATCATCATTCATCAGGATAATGTTGTTTTCCTTTGAGCCGTTGAATTCATAGAGGCCGAGGTTGGGTTTCACCCAGTGGATGCCATCGTCGCTTTCCGCATAGCAGGTTACTTGATGGCGGTCATAGCCAGGGAGCTGGTATGCAGCACCACGATAGTACATACGATATTTTACCCCATCGTAGAGGACGGTATGGTAGCAGCAGACATTCCCCTCCCATGGAGCGTCATGGACCATCACCACTTCGCGGAAATCGGGGTGGTGGAGCGTTAGTTTGGCTTCTCCGCTCATTTCATGGATGTGTTCCATGTCCCAGAGCAGTTCGGGATACGCACATAAAGCAGTCATCATTGTACACATTGCGACGGGGCAGGCAAGTATTAGCCGTGTTTTCATTTTTTAGTAAAAGTATTGTAACTTTAGAGGTAATTGAAGACGGCCTCTGCGAAGCCCGCGTCATCACAACTGGCGACAACATGGGAAGCGGCCTGCTTTGCGGCAGGGGTGGCGTTGGCGACGGCGCAGCCGAGTCCGCAGCCAGACAACATGGCGGCATCGTTGTCGCCGTCGCCGATGGCGAGCACGTCATCGAGGTTGCAGCCGACGACATGGCAGAGGTCCTTGACGCCACCAAGCTTATCAATACCAGCCGCATTGAGTGTAAAGATACCAGCTTCTGTGTAGAAGCCGCCAAAGGAGAGGTTGGCTTTGGTGGCGGTGCGGCGCGCCTTTTCGACAGCGTCACGGAAGGCGGGGATGCGTGCATTCTCAACATAAAGAGTTATCTTGACGCAGGTCGGAAAAAGCGCACGAAGTTCTTTTTCGGGCAGTGGGATGGCATGTTCGTTGTGGATTTTCATAATGGCGACGGACATATCGTCGGGGGCTACTGCAAAGTAGTCCATGGGGGTGCCGACGACGGGGCAGAGTCCGTCCGCGCGGAAGGAGTCGTAGAAGTGGGCGGCAACCTCCTCGCCCAGAGGATGGAAGAGGATGACCTTTTCATCGCGCGGGTCGATAATGGTGGCGCCGTTGTCCGTGATTTGCGGTGTGGTCAGGCTGAGCTGTCCTACAATCTCCTTGATGCCGTGCCAATAGCGCCCTGTTGCGATGGCAAGCGGAATGCCAGCCTTCTTGATTGCCTTAAGTGCCTGGAGATTGCGTGGGGGAATCTGTTTGCTGCCGCCGACGAAGGTGAAGTCGATATCGGTGACGACTAGTTTACAGGAACCGCTGAAATGTCCGATATGGGGCATGGCAATGGTCAAATCTCTTCAATGAACTGCACGTAATCCAAGGCGGAGAGTGCCTCGATGATTTCGGCATGGGACTGTTTCTTGAGTTTGGTACCCTTGATGAGTTGGAGGGTATAGACTCCCAGGCCTGAATTGGCGTAGGCAGGGTTATACTCAATCTCCTCGATTTTGAGTCCGAATTCACGCAGGGTGGAGATGAAGAGTTGTAGTTTGTCCCGTGACTGGAGTTCCACGTGTATCTCGAAGAGGCTGGAGTGTCCTTTGATCCAGCGTTCCAGGGCAGGGAAGAGGCCGACGCAGAGGCTCATGGCGAGGAAACCGATGGCGGCGGTATCGTAGAGACCAAACCCGATGCAGAGGGAGATGATGCCAGTCGCCCAGAGCGAGACAGTGGTGGTGAGACCCTTCAGTTGGCTTTTTGAACTGAACAGGATGGAGTTGCTGCTGATGATCGCCTGGCTGATGATGGAAGCCGCCGAAATGAGTGGAAGCCTGTAAAATAAATAACTCATGGAGGAGGCTTTTGGGGGTGCCATTGCAATCATGTAGCGGTCGCACATGGCGGCGAACACGGCTCCAAGAGCTACGATGATAAAGGTGCGAAGACCTGCAGGATGGCGCTTTCTGGCACGCTCTGAGCCAATGATAGAGGCAAAAACAAAGGCTACAAGTATCCTGAAAAGGATGGATGCAGGGTGAAGGGGCTGTTGCGACCAGTCGCCCAACAGCTTTGAGATGAATCCGTATGTTTCCATGGTTGGGTCCATAGTGTTTACCTCCTGTTTCTCATGGGTCTGTGGCGGCGCAGATAGTCATACGCGCTCATGGTTTCTTCGGTTTCGTCAGCTGCCTGGTTGAAGGCGAGTTCCTCGGCGGAGCGTGAGTATTCCTTCTGCTCCAGTTCGTTCTGTATTTCCTGCAGTCTCTCCTTGAGGGTGCTGACATCGCTTCGCAATGGGGTTGGCTCGGTGGCGTCTGTCGTGGGTGGTTCGGTTGTTTCGGATGGCTCTGCTGCCGTTTTATTCAGGGGGTCTGGTGAGGAACCGTAGGAGTGTGAGAGATAGAGGGAGAGCTTGGCACAGGCGGGGCCAACCAGCTCGTAGAGGATACTGGATGAGAGGATGATGGTCTGCAGGTTGGCTCCTGTTTCACCTCCGAGAAGGCGTGCACCCAGTGCAGCCAGTCCAATGGAGACACCCGCCTGGGGGATCAGGGCAAGTCCCAGGAAGTTGCGCTGCTCCTTGGTGGAGTTGCACAAGAGACAACCAGAGAAGGCTCCAAGATACTTGCCGACGATGCGCACGATGAAGTAGAGCACACCGATGAGCAGAAGAGGCGTGTTGGCGACGGCGCTCTTGATGTCCAGCAGGGTGTTGAGGCGGAATTCGATGCCTGACTTGACAAAGAAAAGCAGCAGGATAGGCGGCGAGAAATAGTTGAGCTGCTTGAAGAGGCGCTCGTCCTCAGTGGTGTTGATATAGACCATGCCGATGGTCATACAGCCCAAAAGAGGAGAGACGCCGATGGCGGCGCCGAGCCCACAGATGGCGAAGAGGATGGCGATGGCGACAATCAGGCGGTTGTCTGTGCCATGGTGTGCCATGCGGAACTTCAAGAGGAGCCCAAGTAGGGCTCCCACCGCAACCATCACAATGTTCAGCAGGAATGGCTTGACGATGTCTCCGATGCTGAAGCTGCCGCCCAGGGAAGCAATGGCAACCGAAACGGCGATGGAGAAGGCGACAAGGCTGACCACGTCGTCCAGCGCAACCACGGAGAGGAGCGTGTTGACGAAGTCGCCCTTGGCGCCAGTCTGGCGGATGGTCATCAGAGTGGAGGCAGGAGCCGTTGCGGAAGCCAGAGCCGCCAGGATGATGGAGAAAGGCAGCCCTAAATGCAGGATAAAATAGGTTAGGATGAAGATGAGTACCGAGGCAACAAGGGACTCGAATAGGGTTATCAGAATGACCTTTGTGCCATTGCTGCGGAGGGTGCTCATTTTGAAGAATTCACCTGCGGAGAAAGCAATGAAGGCCAGCGCGATGTCAGGGATGAAGTCCATTCCCTTTACGACGCTCTGCGGCACGAGATTGGTGCAGAATGGCCCAAGAAATACACCTGTCAGGATGTATGCCGTGACATTCGGCAGCCTGAGCATCCCTGTGAAGCGTGTGACGAACACGCCTACAGCCAGCATGATTCCAATCGCGATAATCACGACGGATACTGGGGAGACCGCATTCAGTTGTTCATAGAGAAGTTCCATTATGTAGGTTTGAAGATGGAAATAATTGAAGGACAAGGGCAGAGCCGTTCATTTTCTAGAACGTTCTAGCCTCCTTTGATATTTTGAATTGGCAAAAAGTTTTTTTTCAACGGCTTCAAATAAGGTTTGCGAGGTGAAAAGGTTATGGTGGGCATTTGAGAGATAGAGTTCCTCATAGCCTTTCCGTTGTTCGGCTGTGAAGTCGAAGAAGCGGAAGAAGTTGACGAAATCATCGGGTATTCTGAACTTTTGGGTGAAGCGTGAGACCTTTCTGCAGGTTGCCACGTCAATCCAGACGGTTTCAAGTGAGTCGTCCTTGCGCCTGTAGAGGAAGTTGGCAGGAGTCGAACCACGGTGGATCCAACCGTGGTCGTGCATCTTCGCTAGGTTGGCGAAAACCTGTTGGATGAAGGCATCGCGGAAGGCGGGGTTGGACGCATGTTGGCCACTGTCACAGAAATCGCGTCCATCGCTTGTGTTTTGGACATATTCCGTCACCAGGAAGCCGCCTTTGAGGATGAAGAAGGAGCGTGTATCCCCAGCAGCCAGCAGTCTTGCCATCGGGAGGCCAATATCCAGCAGTTGTTGGTAGTTCAATGCTTCTCTCGCCAGCGGCGAGAGGCGGTAAATGCAACGGAACCAGTCCTTGACCATGCGGTAGGACTTATAGACGATGATACGTCTAGAGGGCGTATGAACTTTCAGTACGAATTTCTGCGATGTTTGCCAGATTTTCTCAGATGAGCCATTCTCCAGAAGCGCATCACTTGTCTGAAGGGCTGCGAACTCCTCTGCGAAATCAGAGTACACCCATCGCCAGGAGGAAGACTGCCTGAGCATGGAGGCGCTGAACGCCGTGCTGATGTACTCTTTGGTCATTTTTTTGCGATGATTATGCTTGATAGTCTAGATAGTCTAGATCATCTAGGCTGATAGTTTAAAAAAAACACTTGCGTGGAAACAGCGGTTCCCACGCAAGCGACGGTCCTTGTGATAGGAGGACAATACTTCATCTGAAAACAATATAATCGGCTTTGGTATTTGTTCAAATGGTTTTTCAACGCATTTTTGACCTTGGTACGGATAGCGATGATTGTAGGTGTTTTGGTTTGCTTTTTTCTCTTGCCGCTATATACTATAGTTCCAAAAATATGAATAGGTCATAAAAGGTCAATAACAGAAGATGCCGATGTTTAGGAGGTATGGCATGAAGAAGACAATTGGAATAATCATTTTGATTCTGGTGGTTGGCACACCACTGTTTATCTGGAACTGTTGTCGAATTGAACCAGCCAATGGTGAGATTGCCGTTCTGATTCGCAAGACTGGCAAAAAACTGCCTCCAGAGGATGTCATCGCACTGGAACCAGGACAACAGGGAATTCAGCTGGATGTCCTGGGCGAAGGTCGCTATTTCCGCAATCCATACACTTGGGATTGGGAGATACACCGTGTGACTGAAGTCCCCGCAGGAAAATTTGCAGTGCTAGTTCGTAAATACGGCAAGAACCAGGCTGCGGGTGGCATAATCGCCAATGACAAGGAGAGCAAGGGAATCATCCCCGAAGTACTTGGAACGGGGCGTCACAGAATCAACCCCTATGCATACGAAGTGCGCTTGTTTGACGATATCAAGATTCTGCCTGGCAATATTGGCGTTGTAACCAACCTCACGGGGAATGACATCTTTAATGGGGTGAAGAATGACTTCAACAACCAGGAGGGGTTCTTGGTGTCAGAGGGCAAGAAAGGAGTTGTCAGCGGCATCCTCAAGGAAGGTACGCACCGCTTGAATCCATTCATCTATAATGTCATTTCCGTGAACATCCAGAGCCAGAGGCATGAATTCGCGGGCGATGATGCCATCACCTTCCTGACCATCGACGGTTTCCAGGTTTCGCTGGAGGGTACTGTCGAGTTCAACATCATTCCAGATATGGCGCCGCGTCTGGTGCAGGTGGTGGGCGATATGGAGGACATCCTGAACAAAATCATCCTTCCCTCCGTGCATGGTTTCTCGCGCATTGAGGGTAGCAAGAAGGGGGCGACTGAGTTTATCGTCGGCGAGAGTCGCCAGCTTTTCCAGCGGGAACTGGAGAAGTTCCTGAAGGAAAACTGCCGCAAGTGGGGTATTGAAATCAATTCAGTTCTGATTCGGGACATCATCGTTCCGCAGGAGATTGCGGAGATTATCCGCAAACGCGAACTGGCGCAGCAGGAGGCGAAGAAGTACTCCGAGGAAATCCAGCGGGCGCGCTCAGAGGCGGAACTGGCCAGGCAGAAGATGCTGGCCGAACAGAACTTGAAGAAGATTGCTGCTGAAACGGAGAAAATGACCACCGTCATCCAGGCAAAACAGAGAGGGGCGGAGGCCGAAATCGCGGCCCAAACCCAGCTCCAGGTGGCTGAACTTGACTACAAGACGGCGGAGGCCGAGGCAAAGGCCGCCATCAATGCGGCACAGGCGCAGCGTTCCATCATCACCGAGCAGAACCGCAAAAACGCGGAGGTGCTGAACCAGCAGATCGCCGCGTATGGTTCTGGCGAGACATACATCAACGCCATGCTCTATCAGAAGATCATGCCGAACATCCAGTCCATTATGTACAACGGTGCAGGAAATGGCGGTTTTGGACTCCCATTCGATGCATTGCATAGCGAGGTGGAACCGCGAAAAACGCAGTCTCCTCCCGCAAAAGCCGTGCCTAAACAGCAGGCATCGCCTACGGTGCAAAACCAAGTGTCCAAGGAGAGCAATGCCCAGAACAATGGAGGTGACAAATGAAAAACATCACTCCTTCATCATTGGCGAAGAATGTCTCCGCCGCAGGTGCGGCGATTGTCTTCATTGTCGTCTTCCTGTTTTTTGTGTTTATGTTTATCTGGAACACCTTCCGCGTCTATGTGCCATCGGGGCGCATGGCGATTGTGACGGCAAAGTCAGGCAAGGAGCCCGCTCCTGGAACGATTTTGGTCGAGCGTGGCGAGAAGGGCATCTGGCGGGAGGTGCTGCCAGAAGGGCGCCACTTCCTGAATCCAGTCCGATACGATGTGCGCATTGTGAAGGCGACGGAGATACCTCTTGGAAAGATCGGTATTGTCATCTCCAAGGTCGGCAAGGAATTGCCTGCTGGGGAAATCATCGCGCCTGACCACGATAGCAAGGGTGTTTGGCGCGACGTACTGGGACCAGGACTTTACCGCCTGAATCCAGAGGGCTATACCATTGAGATTGCGGATGCCATCAACATTCCTGCTGGCTATGTGGGCGTGGTGACGAGCCAGACAGGCGCGATGCCCAAGCCTGGCGAGTTCGCCACTATCGGCGAGAAGGGGGTCTTGCAGGACATCCTTCAGCCAGGACTCTACTATATCAACCGCTATGCCTACCAGGTCAATGTGATTGAAATCGGCATGAACCAGGTTTCGATGACTTCCAGCAACAAGGGAGGTAGTGTCTTCAATACCAAGTCCAGGCTTTCCATCAACAACTCTGCCATGCAGGAACTGGAGGCCAACACGCTGAATTTCCAGCAGGAACTCCGCCGCCAGAACCAGTCGCAGATGACAACGCCTAGCGTTAAGGAATCCTTCAATCGCGTGATGAAGCAGAATGCAAAGCCTGCATCAAAAATGGTACGCGGTGATGCCAAGGCCAAAATGCCTATGCGGGAAGAGGCCATGGCCGACATGGTGCTGGCAGAAGGTGGAGCCAAGGGAGTGGGCATCCCCGCCATCAGCCCAGAGGCGCAGATTTTCGGCGTCAGCAAGGCAGTGGAATTCCCCTCAAGGGATGGCTTCAAGGTCTCCCTGGAGATGACAGTTGAATTCGAGCTTTTGCCCGAACATATCTCCAAAATCTACCTGTTGTATGGCGATTTGCCGCAGGTTGTGGAAAAGATCATCCTCCCGCAGGTGCTGTCGGTTTCCCGCCTGAAAGGCTCCAGCTATGGTGCTCAGGACTTCATCCTGGGCGAGGGGCGTGAAAAGTTCCAGAACGATTTGCGCGAAGAACTGGTGAAGACGCTTGCCACCAAGAACATCATCGTCCACAATGCCATCATCCGCACGGTGGAGATACCGATGGACATTCTGCAGCCCATCCGTGCTGTCAGCCTTGCGCAGGAGCAGAACCTAACCAACATCTCCATGCAGGAGACCGCCAAGAAACTGGGTGAGCTGAACACAGAGACAGAACTTATTGAGCAACGTAGGCGCGAGGTCAACCAGGAGACCGAGAAGCTGGTCGCCACCACGGCCGCCGAGTGCAAGCGCGAAGTGGAGACCATTGCCGCTGAGGTAAAATTGAAAGTCGCAGAAATCGGAGTGAAGCGTTCCGAACTCCTCGCAAAAATAACCAGTCTGAAAGGCGAGACGGAGGCGAATGTCAAGTTCCTGACTGCAAATGAAAGCGCCATTGGTGAAGGCATGCTGGCTAACGCCCTTGGCGGCGGTCAGTATCTTGCCTACATGAAGGCTGTGGAGGCTTTGAATCCCAAAATCACCACAAGGGTGATTTACGCGGGTGATGGCACTTTGTGGACGGATTTGGAGAAGGCAGCTCTACCACTGCCGATCAAGCCCGCCCCCACCCCCACCCCAATTCGCGTTCAACAGCCACAACAATCGCAGCAGGTGAGGAAATAATTGGAATAACAATCCCATAACTCAAGGAATCAAAACCATGCAAGCATCAGCATCCAATCTAAAGAGGACAGTCAGTGTTTTGACAGAGGAAATCGGCCTGCGCCTGGCAGGAACGGAAGGGGAAGCGAAAGCCGCACGCTACTTGGCCACGCAGATGGCGGCCTACACTCCCCACGTTTCGATAGAGGAGTACCCCGTTTTCGCACGCTGCGTCTCATACGAGCATCTGGAGGTTTTGCTTGGCGGAAAATGGATTGAGTTTCCTTGTTCCCTTTTCAGCTCCGCTGCTTCGACCCATGGCAAGGATGTGGAGGGTGAACTGGTTTTCTTTGACACCGCGACAGGTTACAAGCAACCTGATATCTCCTATCTGCGCGGCAAGGCGGTCGTCCATCTTGGGTGCCATATTGAGAGCGAGGAGAACTACCGCCGCCTGATGGAGGCGGCTCCCGCCTTCATCCTGTTCGTTGATACGCGCTATCCCGCTGAATATGCGCTGGCGGATGGCCTCTTTCCCGCCTACGTCGCCAAATATGGGTCAGTTCCCAGCCTGAACGTGGCCTACAAGGATGCCTGGCGCTGGAACACCGAAGGCGCAACCAAGGCGAAAATCAATGTGGTGGGTGAACGGCTTAAGAGCACGACGACCGTGGTCATCGCCGAACTGCCTGGCACCGACCCGAATGCGGGCGTGCTCTATGCAGGGGGACACCACGACACGCAGGCAGCAACCGTCGGAGCCGATGACAATGCCATCGGCTCTGCAGCCGTCCTGGAACTGACACGCCTCCTCTCGCAGACACCCCACAAGCGCACCTTGCGTCTCATCAGTTTTGGAGCCGAGGAACAGCTCTCCGTTGGCAGTGCATCATACGTGCGTTGCCATCGTGCCGAAATAGAGAAGAACGGCGTCTTTATGTGCAACTTCGATTCTTTCGGCTCTGCCATGGGCTGGGGCAACTTCACCGTCAACGCCAATCCAAAACTGCGTGAGAAAATCCAGCAGACCTTCAATGCGGACGGTGTCTATTACACAGAAAACCAAGGGCTCGTCCCCTATACGGACCAATTCCCATTCGCGGCCTGTGGCGTGCCTGGCATCTGGGTTTCCCGCCTCAACTGCGCGGCTGGCCTCTTCTACCATCATCGCGTTGATAACACACTGGACAAGATTGGCTTTGACCTGTGTGCCCAGTACGTAGGTTCCGCAGCCAAGCTGCTCACCTTCCTTGCGGATACGGAGGACATCTCTGCCTTTACTGGCATCCCCGCCGAGATGAAACCAGCCATTGCCAAGCTCTTTGGTGCCGTTTTCGGCGGGTGGTAATTCCGCCGCGCTGGAGCACGGCGCATAGGACAGGCAAACGCGACGCACAGGACAGGGCACAGGACAGGAAGGAAGTTGCATAGCCGTCACTCGCCTTTGCCGTGTATCGCCGCGCATTCGCGCGGCGCACAGGGCAGCAAGGGAGTTGCAAGTACGGGAAGGGCCTCTGCACCGCTCAAAGCGCGACAGAATACCTCACAGATTCCAAAGGTGATTGAGCGGGCCATTGCCATGGCCGAGGTGCGGGTCGTTCTTCAAGGCACTGGTGATGTAGCGCTTTGCGTTTTCGACTGCCTTGGGTAGCGGGAACCCCAGTGCCAGGTTGCTGGCAATAGCCGAGGAGAGGGTACAGCCCGTGCCGTGGGTATTCTTCGTATCGACGTGCTCTGCGCTGAACCAGTACTCTTTTCCATCGCAGAGGAGCAGGTCGTCTGCGCAGTCATTCAAGTGTCCTCCTTTGACCAGGACAGCAGCCTTGGTAAATGTCGCAATCCTATGCGCGGCCTGTAGCATCTCCGCTTTGGAGGTAATCGCAGCCATGCCTGAAAGTGCCGCTGCCTCGGGCAGGTTCGGTGTAATGATGTCCCCAAGAGGCAGCAGGATGTCAATCAGCGCCTTTTCGGCGGAGGCCTCAAGCAGACGGTGGTTTGAGGTGGAAATCATCACGGGGTCCAGCACGATGTTGGCAGGCTTGTAGGCCTTCAGGCCATCGGCGACCGCCTGTATGATTTCCGCGTTGGAAAGCATCCCGATTTTCACTGCATCGGGGAAGATGTCGTTGAATACGCTATCCATCTGTGCACGCACAAACTCTGGTGGCACGGAGTGAATACCCTGCACCCCCGTCGTGTTCTGTGCTGTCAATGCCGTAATAACCGACATGCCATAGACCTTGTGTGCGCACATTGTCTTCAAATCGGCCTGGATTCCTGCGCCGCCTGATGAATCTGACCCTGCAATTGTCAATACTGTTTTCATGTGAATTGAGGTTTGATGACTGTCATTCCTGTTTGTTTTGCGCCTTGGATGGCGTATTTCGAATCTTCATAAACGACCGTGCGGTCAAGTCTCGTCCCCAGACGCTCCAGCACATACAGGAACGCCTTTGGGTTGGACTTGTCCAAGTTCAAGTCAGAGGCAGAGACGATGCAACTGAAAAGATGCAGCGCCCCATTCTTTTCCAGGGAGGCACGCGCCGCCTCGCCTTCGGCGGAGGTGAACAGCGCCAGCTTCACGCCTGCATCGTGTTGCCTCTGGAGAAAAGCAAGCGCGCCTGGGAAAAAGCGTGCATCGTCCGTATAGACGCGGCGGATTCTCGCCTTTAGTTCGTAGAAGACGGTGTCGCTGTCCTCTGGCAAAGAGAAGCGCTTCTTGAGGTAGCTTGCGCCTGCCCGAAGCTCCATCGTATCCAACGTTACCTGGAGGTCGTCTGGTGCGCATATTCCCCTGGCTTCAAGGTAGTCCGCGCCGAGGCGATTCCAGTAGGCTAGACTGTCCAGCAGGGTGCCGTCCAGATCCCAGATAGCGCCCTGTTGTGCAGTATTCTGCTGGACAGTAAAGTGTTCGTCGCTCATTTGCAGAGGAAGACGCGCGTCTCGAACGCCTTCATATCCAGCGTGATTTCGTTGGCGTTGTCCGCCACGACCTCGCCTGAATAGATATCCTCCACACGGCATTTGCGCGGCAGATGAATGGTCTTCTTGCCAGCGGAACGCGCGTTGATGGAGACGATGTTACCGCCCGCGCAGAGGTTTTCCCTCGTGTCGCAGTAGATGTGGATACCCTTCTTTCGTGCATACTCGCGGATGAACTCGGTGTCCAGCGTGGCTGCGCCATAGAAAAGCACATTCCCTTTTTCAGCGACGGCGACCGCCCCGTTGTCGGAGTATTTGCCGAACGGTTTTGCTGATGCATCCTCCACGGCAAAGCGTGGATTAACCTCGTATTTGCTGCCAATTGAACCACCTTGGTTCCAGTCGAGTTTCAGCCAGCCAGGCTGCGTGTTGGCGATGGTCATGCCAGCCAGTTTGCTCATCGTGGCGGTGTTGAAGCCGTTGTTGTCAATGAAGCCCGCACCGTAGGTGATGATGGTCGGAATGTTGTTCTTGCGCAGGACGGCAAACGCCTTCTCCAGTTCATCAGAGTCCGCAAAGGCATTCAGGAAGATGAACATTTTGTATTTAGAGGCAACCTTCTTGACGTCAGGCAGAAGAATGACATCAACAGGCGCGCCGATCTGGCCCAGGGCCTCCCGCTGGTAGTAGAGGAGCTCACCAGAGAGCGCCTGTACGGAACGCCCGTTGCCTTCCACAAGTTCTCCCTTGTAATTGTAGTCGAATACCCCGTTGCACTCCATGCCGTGCTTGGCGCGCGTTGCAGCCAGATATTTGATGGAATCTTCATCGACGACGGCGGCGATTTCCGTCGTGGGGTCGAGCCCCTTCTCCATCAGGTACTGCCCTGCCTTGATGCTCTTGGTGAACATCTCGCGGATTTTGGGGTCGTCCAGCTCATTGCCGCCTGCAAGCGGCAACTGGTTCAAGGGCATCTTGTGCGCGAGGTACATGCCGACATTACGCTTCAGGACATTGAGGGTGTGCTCCAGGGTGACGGTTTGGTTGAAGCCAGCAGGCTGCGTGAGATGCGTGCGCGTGTCATCCTCAAGAATGGAGAGCTTGCCTGCCTCGCGTATGGCGGCGAAGGGCTTCATTTCGCCGTTGGGCATGCCCAAGGCACGGATACCATAGCTTTGCGGCGAGAGGAAGAAATCCATGTCGGGTGAATTAAGCAGAAGTGCCAGATTGTTGTGTCCGCCGCCGTTCACGCAGTGGCCGAGATTTGCGTATTCGAGAAGGTAGCCATAGTAGCATCCGACGAGCTTGTTGCCGTTGCAGGCCTTCTTGGTGACTTCGGCAATGCCGCGCACGCACTCCGCGACGCTTTCGTTGTAGTAGTCGTCGTAGAGCATGGCAAGGGCGTGCTGTTTCGGGTTACGGAAGATGCCGCCGTCGGAGGCCATGCGTGCATCCGCGCCAGGCACCTCATCCACCTTGACGCCACGCGTTGCAGCGTACTTGATAAAATCGCGCTTGGCGTTCACGCCAAAGTCGGCGAATTTGGGAGAGTGAGACTGCCACCCCTGCCACTCGCAGGAGATGCCGCCCATCAGGTTGTACAGCACAATCTTACTGCCGAAGTACTTCTCACAGTGGTTGACGAAGGCAGTCAACGCACGTTGTGCGTCGGCCCGCACCTCTGGGTCGGAGAAGGTGACGGTCGAGACGTAGTAGCCGAACTTGCTGCCGTCGTGCGCCTTCGAGATGCGGTCAGGATAGAGCTTCTCATACCAGTTGGAGGGATGGCACCAGACATAGATGCCCAGCATCGAGTCGGGATAGAGGTACATCAGTTGGCTCAAGGTACGGTCCAATGCCTCGAAATCGTATTGGTCGGGTCCCTTCCACCAGTCGGTCTCCGCCGCGCCGCCCGCACGGATGACCACGACGTTGAAGGGGGAGTTCTTCCCTTCCATGCCGCTTGGGACGGAGAACTGCTGTTTGTACTGGTGGCTTGTGAGGATGTTGAAGAAGAATGGCTTGCCGTTGAGCATCGGCACAGGCCCCGTCGGCGTCTGCGCCAGCTTCAGCACGGCTGTCTCGCCTGGAACAACGCGTTCGGGGCTGGCAACCTCAAGGCTGTACTGCCCTTCGGAGCTCCATCCGTAGATGCCGAAGTGCCATCTGCCCTTCTGGGGGACGCCATAGAGAGGCATCTTGTACGGCGAGAAGCGGATGACAGCACTGCCGTCGGGATTCAACTTGCCACCCAGTTCCTTGAGATTGCCGCTGATGGAACTGATGAGCGCACCGCCAAGGGTGGTGTATTTGCCAAAGAACTTCTCGTCCTCCGCAAAAGGAGTTGTGCTGCGGAATGTGACCTCCACGTCGCACTCCTGGAGGGGTTTCACAGATAGCTCGACCTTGCCGTTCAGAGCCTTGATGGAGGTGTAGTCAGGGATGGTGTTGGTCCATGGCGACGAAGGCGGGCCAGGACGCGTCTCAACCTTTTCCCAGGTGCACTCGTAATCTGGCTTAATCCACCCGTCTTCAGGCTTCTTCGTAGTGCCAACGCCCTGCGCGGGGGTGACAACAAGATACTTTCCGTCTGCCAGCACCATCTGCAAATCCATCATCAGGCCGCCGATGCTGCCCGTGTTCTCGTAGGCAACGCAGAGCGCGTTCTTGCCCGTTTTGAAGTATTTCTGCGGGATTTCAAGGGAATCCTGCGTGCGCCAGAAGTCGCTCCACTTGTGTTCGACTTTGTTTCCATTAAGGAAAAGCGCGATAACCTCGTCATCGCACATGCTCTGTAGGAGGTTCTTGGCAGGCAGGCTGTCCAGCGCAAAATCTACACGGATATAATTGATGCCCTGGAAGTGGGAACCTCCTGCGGGGGAGGTCATCGGTGAGGAGAATCTTGGTGCATTTGGATCCTGCATGGTCTTGGCCTGGGCCGCGCTAGTTTCTGGCATCTCCGATTTGATGCGGGCAGGAATGCCAAGGTGCGCGTATTTCTTGTCCTGCTCCTTCCAGTAACTTTCCCCGTCAACCAGACGAATGGCCTTGATAGTGACTTTGCCAGGGAACTGGTTGACCAAATCCAGGCGCATCCTCGTGATGGCCTTTGCATTTTCCCAGAGGGTGCCTGCTTTGCCGTTGTGGAGGTTGATGAAGTGGGTATGTGGCTTGCCATCGCCCTTGAGGCTCCCCACGCCAAATTTGGCGGCTTCGTTCAGCACAGGTGCCGTATCTGTGCCGAAGAAGAGCTGCCCAGTGGTTGCAGCGGGTATCCCCGTCGCAACATATTCGATCTGCATGAAGTCGGCCCCTTGCGGTGCCACTTCGATGTCGCGGATATCGATGTTTGAGTAGGTATCCGTCAAGTCCAGCACCAAGCCGTCGGGGGTTGGGGTGGCGGTCAGGTGCCGCGCATTGTCCCATCCCGCGTTTGTGTTGTTGAACACCCACTCCTTGGAGTTGGCGGGAGGCCAGTTCTTGGCGGCGCGCAGATCATCCCGCGAGAGAAGGCGAATGGACTTCAGCAGCATCTTGCCCGTGAAACCTGAGACCAGGTCCAGGCGCATCGAGGTGACGACGGTCTCCGTATTCTTCCAGATTGGCGTGCCCCGCCCCGCATAGAGTTGCACTAAGGAGACATGCTCCTTGCCGTCTGCGACGATGGCGGGCATGTAGTATTTCGCGTTCTCGTTGAGATTTGGGGCCTTCTTTGTGCCGAAGAACATGATGCCTCCGTTGCCCTCGAGCTTGCCTTCCGCGACATACTTCAGCTCCAGATAGTCATATTTGGCTGAGGCAAAATCCAGTTTTTCGACAAGAAAATTGGGGTATTTACCGTTGAAGGTGAGCTCAAGCCCCTCGGGGGTCTCACGTGCCGTCAGGTCTTTTGTAGGGACCCATCCGCAGCTCCCCTGCGTAAAATCCCACTCCTGGGCACTCACTCCCATTACCAAAGCCAACAATAGCCAACAAATGGTGTTTTTCATGTAAACCTCGCTTAATAGATGAATTATTAGAATAGCACGGAGAATAGAGGTATTTACAAAACTATCATCGCAATGCGCGTCGCCATGAACACATTGGCGTCGGCAACGCCTCTCGCCGCACGTAAGTGCGGCTTCTAGCCGTTACCCTGGCCACTGCGCCATCTCCTGGCGCATTTGCGCCAGTTTTGAAATTACCTCAATAATATGCTTTTGTTTCCTGAAAAAACAACCAGAAACGTGTGAATATTTCCACTTGTGCAATTGAGCCGCACCCTACCTTGGATTAAACCCACCCCACACCCCCCACCCAACCACCCCTACTTTACTTATGCAAGGGTCTGATTTCAAGCCCCAAAAATGACTTTTAAAAAAGATTGTGAAACGCTATTAAAATTAATAGAAAACACGTAAATTTTATAAGAAGCACGTGCATGTTTATAGGAAGCACGTGCATGTTTATAAGAAGCATGTGCATGATTGTAAAAAATCCTCTTGTGCGATTGGAGCCTCTCGTAGCTCCAATTGCACAGTTTTTAGTCGTTTTGCTCCTCCACCTCGACTGCGCACATTCCGCGATTGGCAGTTGTCTTAACCGTCAAGGTGTTTTCGGTCACATTGCGGGGATAGCAGGGGAACGAACTCGTAATTTTGGGGTTGGCTATCGGCTTTGAAAAGTTCAGGGTAACGGAGAGGTTTCGTATCCCCAGGTTTTCGACAATTGTTTCCACGCGTCCATTGGCGAATGCCCTTGTCAGCAACTGGCATTCGCCCGTTGGAGCGGCGATTTTCGGTACAAGCCTCCCGCTATTCATCCCCCAGCGTTCCAGGGCCTGCCGCACGGCGGTGAATACATCCTGCCAAAGCTGTGGGGCGATTCCCATTTGCGGCAAAACGGTGACGGCGGAATAGAGTTGCAGGAAATTGGAGCCACCCTCATTGTAGGCAGGGATGTCTGGCATGGGCTTGTATTGTCTTCTTTGAGAAGGATTGCCAGAATGAAGCAGGAGTACCGCGAAACGGGAATCGTCGAAATACTCTCCCTGCGGTGCATATTCGGCCAGATATTCACTTCTCCCGACCAGGACAACAGGCTCTGGCCTTTGCAGAAGGTGCTTCATGGTCTCTTCTCCCAGAAGGTGTGCCAGTGGCACGCACAATGGCTCGTGGATCTCCTCCAGTTCATCTGCGCGGGCTGTCGATTGCAAGGCAAATCCTGCATATTTGAACTTGTAGAGCGTGTCAAAGGCTGTCGGGAAATAATCGTAGAAGTAGTCTTCGCTCCCCTCGGAGACCATCTTGTCATCCCAGACAAATACCATCTCGCCTGCTGAGATAAGAGGCTCTGGACGGATGGCCGCACGCCAACGGGAGGTGATGAACTCCCAGTCCGAGTCGGAGAAGCCATCGGCCAGGCAGGCAGTCAAGCCATCTGCCGCGCGGCAAAGCCTCCCTTGCCGATAATGCGCGAGCGAGGCCAATGCGAAAAGTTCCCTCTCATAGCCAGCAGGAGACTGGCGGACATTGTCCCAATCCTCCACGACATCCTTGCAACCATGCAAGAACAAGATGCGGGTGTCGGGGAGATAGGCGCGGATTTCCTGCATGGCGGCGATGCACCAGGTGTGATAGTGGCGATGCAGGTCGGGGAAAAGCTGCCAGGGCTCCCGTGGAGCCTGATTGGATAGAGAAAGGGGGACTGTTTCGCAGACGATGGCATCGACACCCGCCTCGACGACCGCTTTGTAGTCGAGGCCCAGCCAGTCTGCAGTAGCCTGGCTTCCGCGAGTATAGGAGGAGTTCATGATGCATTGTCCGCCGAGAGGATGGATTTCGCGCGCAATTGCCTCCCAGAACTCCACCCAGCGGTTTTGGATGAAGCGGGTGAACTCGCGCCGATGTTCACCCCAAATCCAGCTCATGCGCTTCTTTTGCCTGGCTGGATTGCCATCGCAGGACTGAGTAACGTATTCAGGGGCCTCCAGGCCAGTTCGCAACAGGAAGTTCTTGGTGATGTTGTCGCTGGCGACACGCCGATGAAGGAGTCCTGTCGAGTTGAACCTGTCTGCCCCATGGAAGCCTGCAAAACCGTAGTCGTGGCAGACCTGCCCCACCTTTGGTGCGAAAATCTGTTCAATCGGGGTGCCGTCATTCAGAAACGCGATGGGATTGAAGCGATAAATGTCGCCCGAAAGGTGTTCGGTCAGCTCCTCGTGCTGCCCCAGCCATTCAGCACCAAACTTGTTCTGGTAGTAGCATGTGAACATGGAGAGATAGGTCGGGACCCCGCGTTTTTTGAGGTTTGCTATCAACTCGCGCAGTTGCCAGTTCGTCCATTTCTGGCGTTCCCTCTGCTCGTTTCGCGGATGGGCATTCCGAGAGCAAACCGTTGGCGGCAGTTCATATTCCTCCTCCATTCCCCTGTGGCTGAATGGAAAATCCGCCGCGCAGATGAAGAGGAAAATGGAATCAGGCTTTTGGGGAATGGCATCCAGATAGCGCGCCGCCCCCCTGTCTGCATCCGTGTTTTCAAAGGCAATAAGTTCTGTCCAAAGATGATACTCAAACGCTTTCTCTGTCATCTTTCACTCCGTTATGGATTGTCGTTGGGAATGATTTTCTTTGATTCAATATACATTGTGCCTGATTATATGCAACATAACGATGGAGAAACAAGAGAAATCCTGCACCCTCGTCCCGCGTCCCAAGTCTCTTGTCCCTCGTCCCGCATCCCAAGTCTCTCGTCCCGCGTCCCAAGTCCCATGTCCCAAGTCCCATGTCCCACGTCCCAAGTCTCTCGTCCCGCGTCCCAAGTCCCACGTCCCACGTCCCTCGTCCCTCGTCTCCGACCGCCATGGTCGGCTACAAATACTTCCTAACAGTGCGCCGATCAACGCCAGCGGCGCGCGCAGTTTTTGCGAGATTCCCGCCTTCATGCCTGAAGAGGGCCTGCATGTAGTTGTGAAGCACCTGCTGGACGGTCAGGGTTATGTCGGGGGATGCTTCTTTGACGGCGGGGGTATGCGCATTCGGCGGGATGTAGATTCCGCGAACCAGGAGGTTTCGCAGGCACTGTTCCAGTTCGCGGACATTTCCTGGCCAAGGGTATTCCAAACCGAGATTTTTAACAATCCACGCATGGCTTTCCTCCGCGAATGCCTCCGCTTCTTGCTCATCGCCAAGGATGCGGTTTGCCAGGATCGACACGAAGAGCATCAGCTCGTCAGGATTTCCATTGACCAGCCGCCTGAGCGGGACAGTGGCGATGGTGTCGGAGCAGAGACGGTAGTAGAGGTCGTGGCGAAAGCGTTCCTGCTGGCTGGCCTGGTGGAGGTCGCGGTTTGTTGCGGCGATGAGTTTACCGTGGAACTGGAGCGGCCTGACCTCACCGATGCGCTGGAAGGAGCGTGTCTGGAGGACGCGCAGCAGCTTGATTTGCACTTCGGCATTGATGTCGCCAATCTCATCGAGGAAGATGGTTCCCCACGGTGTGCAGGTTTCCAGGTAGCCCTTGTGGTCGGCGATGGCTCCCGTGTAGGCGCCTTTCACATGACCGAAGAGCTCGGACTCAAGGATGCTCTGGGGCATGGCGGAGAGTTGAATCGCATGGAAACAATCAGGGTAGGCGCAGGCGAAAGTGGAGGTCTGACCGTTGATTGGAATGTACTGCGAGAGGGCGATAGCCCTTGCGACCAGTTCCTTGCCAGTTCCTGATTCGCCTGTGATGAGCGTGGTCACGTTGGACATCTTGTCGAAGAGCACGCGGAGATAGCGGTAGATATCGCAAGTGAAAATCGACTGCCAGATGTTTGCGCGGAAATTGGCCGCTTCCAGCGAACTTCCCGCGATTGTGTTGAAGATGAAGTGGAATGCCCTGTGAATCTGGAAGTAGGTGGCGAAGGTTTTTTCAGGAGAAAAAAGGCTTGGGTAACGTCGCGGCACGCTTGCTATGCACGTCTCAAAGTCATGCGCGAACGCCTTGTAACAGGGGAAATAGGTTTCGTCAGGTTGCGACACCATCATCTCCCCCATCGTCAGACGGTATTTCTCGAATAACCAATAGACCACCAGTTCGTCATAGACCTTCATCTCCTCCTCCGACGCCATTTTGAAACTGGGGGCGGAAAAACGCTGCTGGAGCCTGTCGACAAAATCCTTGCAGAGGGCGAAGATCATCTCGACGTTTGGTGTCACAGAGCCTTGGTTGCCGATCTTATGCCACACAGGCGTGTCGCGTTTGGCGCGTCTCCCAAGGATTCTGCGTTCCTGCTCGGTGCGCTGCGGTGTGAAGGGGTTGGTATAGTTGAGGCCGCCTATCGCACGGGCAAGTTCAAGTTCATTGGAATTGAACAAGGACATCGCTTCTTTCTCCTTTTTTCTTCTTAACATAATATGTCAACTTATTATGTCAAGTTGCATGACATAAATTGTATATTTTGTGTATTTGCAAGGGCAGAGTTGCCTGATTATTATTTGGCACGCTGTTTGCAAACAGTCATCGTGGAACTTTCCACCGTCTCTTCCACTGGCCATGGAGGGGGCGGCGGAAGGAACTGTCCTTCAAAAACAAACTACATTCAAAAAGGAGTTGAAATTATGAACGCATACCAACGAATAGTTACGACGCTTGCAACATTGACGACAGCCTTGAGCGCATTCTGCGCAGGAACCCTTTCACCTTCAGGTTCGGGATTGCTTCCAGCGGAGATTGTCAGCCATGATGTGACCGTCACCATCAACAACGGCTTTGCACAGACGGAGGTGACCCAGCAGTTCCGCAACAACAACGATTCCACCGTGGAGGCGACCTACAGTTTCCCCGTCCCGCAGTCTGCAAGCCTTTCAGAATGCCACGTGCAGGTCGGCGAGCAGCTTCTTGAGGGCGAGGTGGTCGAAAAGGACAGGGCGCATAAAATCTATGAGGAGGAGAAGAACGCAGGAAATAATGCTGCGAAGGCCGACAAGAACGGCTACCAGGATTTCCGCTTCGACATCGCAAACCTCAAGCCTCAGGAGACTGCTACCATCTCCTTCACCTATTACCAGCCGCTTCCGATAGACACGGGTGTCTGCCGTTACGTATACCCTCTACAGGAGGGCAACACGGCGGACGAAGCGGAACTTTCCTTCTGGACGCGCAACAGCCGTCCGAGTGGCAAGACCAGCATCCGCGTGATTCTGCGCTCCGCATGGCCCGTCGCTGCCATTCGCGCCCCATACGGCACTCCAACCGCGCAGACAGAGGATCTCGCTGCTGGGACGGCGGACATCACATACGAACTGGCGGACGGGCTTGACCGCGACTTCGTCTTCTACTACAGCCTGGCGGACAATCTGCCAGGGCGGCTTGAGGTCATCCCGTACAAAAAGACAGGAAAGATGGGGACGTTCATGATGGTACTCACCCCTGGAATCGACCTACAGCCTATCACGCAAGGGGCCGACTATCTCTTTGTTCTCGACAACTCTGGAAGCATGTACGGAGAAAAGATAGCCACCCTCGTGAAGGGCGTCGTCAAAACCATTGAGAAGATGAATCCGCAGGACCGTTTCCGCATCATTTTCTTCAACAGCAGCGCAACGGATCTCACCAAGGGGTTCTTGTGCGCCACGCCTGAAAACGTCAGCGACACGGTCGAGAAACTGAAGAAGGTAAGAAGCAATGGCGGCACCAACCTCTACGACGGCCTTTCAATGGCGCTCGCGAAACTGGACAGCGACCGCGTCACCAGCATGATTATCGTTACGGACGGCGTTGCAAACGTGGGCGAGGTCAGGCCAGAGGCATTCGCCAAGCTGATGAAACGCCAGGACATCCGCGTTTTTGGTTTCCTCATGGGAAATAGCTCGAACTGGCCCTTGATGCGGACAATCTGCAACGTCTCTGGCGGATTCTACGACGCCGTCTCGAACGACGATGACATCATCGGCAAAATCATGCTTGCCAAAAGCAAAATCCTCCATGAGGCAATGCATGACGTCAAGGTCTCCATCAAGGGTGTCGAAACCAGCGACATCACAAATCAGTGCATTCCGAAACTTTATCGCGGGCAGCAACTCGTGATGCTCGGCCATTATGCGAAGGGTGGAAAGGCCACCGTCACCATGGAGACCAAAATCAGCGGCGAAGCGAAAATGTACACCTGCCAGATGGATTTCCCAGAAGAAGAGCTTGACACCCCCGAGTTGGAGCGTCTCTGGGCGCTTGCTCAAATCGAGATGCACGAGGATATGGTCAACCAGGGAATCGAGCCGCAGGCGGAGAAGGCCGATTTCGTGCGTGGTATTGGCCTCAAGTACCAGCTGGTGACAGACGAGACCTCGATGATCATCCTCAACTCGGATGCCCATAGCCGCCATTCTGTTGAACGGCACAACCAGAAGCGCGTCCGCAACGAGAGGCAAGCGCAGAGCAGACGGCTTGCCAATCCAGTCAGAAACTATCGTGTCGATGTACCACGCAAGGAGGCTGTGTCGTCCGATGGGGACAACTCCAGCCAGCAGAGAAGCAACCACATGTTCACCTTGCCTGCGCCGAGGATTGGCGGTGGTGGTGGGGCCATTGACCCGTGGCTGCTGCTGATAATGGGTGGCTTCGTTGCAGCGGCAGTCTGCCTGCCAGAACGTAAACGGTGATGATTATACGTCCCCCACGGCTTTCACAGAAGGCCGTGGGGGGAGAATTTAGGGAATTATGTACTTTAGTTGCCGATTAGACTTCACCAACAGAGAAGAGCCGCGACAGCGACGGCAGGAACATAGCCGTGGCAGGAGCGAAGCCGCGTAAGCGGCGGTAAGAGTATAGCCGTGGGTGAAGCGAAGCCGCGACAGCGGCGAAGCGAAACCCACGGTCAGAGGACTACCCCGAACCCTGTGCGCCGTGCCGCGTAGCGCAGCGAAGCGGCAAGGCGCATCTTGGCCATCGACCAGTGAGGGATAATGTCATCAGGAAACTTAAGTAAATAATTCCCCAAAATTACGGTCAACAATGGGAGCAGAATGTGATGCGCGTAAATGTTGAGAATACCACGCTGGTTGGATGCTTGGTGATGGCGGCAGGCTTCTTAATGGTTTTTCCTTGCGTTGGCGATAGTCTGCGGCTTCATACGGACGGCGAATCCGTTTCATTCGTAATGCAGCTTTTCACCTGCCATCTTGTCCACTGGACATGGGCGCATCTCTTCTACGATGTGATTTGTTTTGCCGCCCTTGGAATGCTTCTCAACCGTCGTGAACTGCTGGCTTGCTTTTTGTTGGCCGCGCTGGCTGTCTCCTCCACGGTGCTGCTGTTTCATCCAGAACTGTCGTCCTATTGCGGGCTTTCTGGCGTGAATTGCGCCCTTTATGCATTCTTTGCAGTAAAAGTCGGACGTGAACGGAACGGGCTCTGGGGAACCGTCATGATTGTGGCGATTCTCCTGAAGACATTGGCGGAGATCCTCGCAGGGCACACATTCTTTGCATCCACTGGCTTCATCCCTGTGCATTCAGCCCATCTGGCAGGAATTATTGCAGGAATGCTTTGTGGAGTCCTGCCCTCATGGGGAATAGTGCCTTGCCACCCAAAAAAGGTTCAATCCACGTAACTATTTAGATGTGTAAGCCGCGTAGCGGCAAAAGAGTATAGCCGTGGGTGAAGCAAAGCCGCGTAACGGCGAAAGAGCATAGCCGTGGGTGAAGCGAAGCCGCGTAGCGGCGAAAGAGCATAGCCGTGGGTGAAGCGAAGCCGCGTAGCGGCAAGCGTAACCCACGGGCAGGCGAGTCCCCCAGTTCCTTTGCGCCGTACCGCGTAGCGAAGCGGAGCGGTACGGCGCAGAAAAGCTCGCGGCCTGTACCAATTTAATGGGAATTATGTACTTTAGTTGCCGATTAGACTTCACCAACAGAGAAGAGCCGCGTAGCGGCGAAAGAGCATAGCCGTGGGTGAAGCGAAGCCGCGTAGCGGCAAGCGTAACCCACGGGCAGACGAGTCCCCCAGTTCCTTTGCGCCGTATCGCGTAGCGAAGCGGAGCAGCACGGCGCAGAAAAGCTAGCGGCCTGTGCCAATTTTATACCCCTCTGAATAGTTACCAACCCATTAGGCTTGTTTTGCAAAAAGCAAGCGATATGCAGAGCAGTGCTGGCAGCTTATAGGTGTACGTAAATACCGTTTTTGATTCCACCGAAGGTAGCAGGCAACGTGACATTGCAGGCCTTGTATTCGACCTGCCAGAGGTCACGCAATTCGCCCAACGATTTGATGGACTGGACATGCCCGTCCAGGAACATTGCATTTCCGCTTTCGCCATGGGCGCTGAAGTGAAAGCCACCTGCTTTGGAGGCGTCGGATGGGGCACTAAGCGGGCGGACGGCCAACCACTGGGCGTTCCTGTCAAGATTCCAACTGTCCCCCAGCAGGAAGAAACTGCTGGGAGCCTTCACAATCAGAGTAGGCAAATAACGGTCATTGGTCGTAGACGCGGCTCCTGCCCAAACGCTTGGCTTGAGGGCGACCATGTAGGCGGCAAGGGGACGGTTGCTCGTCTGGGGAGAACCGTAAATCTGCTGGACGTTGACGCTGTCCGTAAAGGGCTCGTTTGCGGGGCAGACCGTCTCCTTCCCATTGCCGACGCCAGACCCAGTTTGTCCGAACTTGCTGGCCGAACTGTCCTTGGAGGAGAGGTAGCCGTTATAGGAGAGGGGACGTGTCCACACGGTCTGGGAAGCGTATGACTCCATCAGCCAGCCCTCGTGGTCATTGATATAAAGAAGATGACCGTTTGAGCACTGCTTCAGGTTATTGGTACAAGCAATGGCACGGGCCTTGGCACGCGCTTTCGACAGCGCTGGCAAAAGCATAGCCGCCAAAATGGCGATGATGGCGATGACGACCAACAGCTCAATCAACGTGAACAGGCGGGATGAGGAATGATCTCGTTTCATGTTTGCACTCCTGGTTTATAGAAATCTTTTTTTGTTGATTTTTAGGTAACTTCAAAACACGCTTTTTGCGCTAGTTCTTGAAATTACCTCTATATTATAACATATTTTTCTGCAAAAACAACTTGCTTCAAAAAAAAGCCGTAAAAAAGTTTAGTCTGGGATGCTTGTTTTGCGGAAAGCAAGCGGTATATTGATTGAGCTGATTAAAAATGCTGATGACATAACTACCAAAACAGGGAAAAAGTAAACTATGCTGGACAAACTGAACTACAGGCTTTTCTGGAACTGGGACCATTCGACGAACTGGTGTCTGAATACCGTTGGACGCCAGAACACAGGCGTCAGCAACCTCTATACCAAGCGCGGACCCGAGTTCGAACGCGACTACAAGCGCATGATTGAATGGGCTGCCGACCATGGTGTCAGCTCTGTGGGCTGCGTGGCATTGTTGCGCGACTGCCATGGCGGTTTTGAGAGCGCCCGTCGCATCTGTGGATATGCCCGCGAAAAGGGCGTGCGCGTCAATCTGATTGCGGGCCTCTATTCCTACGGCGGCCTTTACTACGAGGGAAAATCACAGCTATCCCTGAACAATTTCCTCGAAAAGCATCCTGAATGCATGGCGAAAGACATGGATGGGACACCGCGTTTCATTCAATTCAGGCATCCCCACGGCTGGATGCGCGAACCTGTCGCCTGCCCATCCAATCCAGCCGTCCGCAATTATGTTCTGGACACTCTCGCCTACCTCTTTATGGCACTGCCCGAACTGGGCGGCATCCAGATGGAGACGGGCGACTGCACACCTGTCTGCATGTGCGAAAAATGCCGTGAGCGTCGTGCCTTGTGGAAGGGCGGCGAGCGACGTATTCCGCAACTTTCCCTAAGCGATATGGCGGGCATCTATCCCGATGCTGCAAATACCATCTGGAGCATCAGTCCCGATGCCTGGGTTGTCTGTGAGATGTACACGCACTACACGAACAACCCCGTCTATCAGGATGCGGAGAATCCCTGCGTGAAGGCGATGTGTACGCTGCCAGACAAATGCTTCCTCCAGTGGGGGGACCGCCACTTCCCGAAAAAGGTCTGGGAGGATTTCCAGCCTGTTCCCGAACACCTCCGCAGATTCCGCAACATCTACCGCTGCCACCATTCCACGCAGTGGGCGGAAGGACGCCACACCTTGACTGTCGAGAAGATTCGCAGGCAGTGCGAGATGGCGGCGGACGCGGGCATCCAGGGCGTCTCCATCTTCGGCGAATGCTCTGCGTTCCACGCCAACACGGAGTTCAACTACCTGGCCTTCCAGTACTTTGCCGACCACCCGCATGCCACTTTGCGCGCGTTTGCCGAGGAGGTCATGGCGCCTCGCCTTGCCTGCACAGCCGATGTGGCGGAGCGCTACATCCAATTGGCCGACCTCATCTACGACCGCGCGAAGATTCCCGCCGCTTCTGCTGAAATCACGAAAATCCTCGCAGGTATCACCGACTACGACGCGCAGCGCCGCTGGATGTACCTCGGCAGCTTCCTCAACGCATACTACTGGGAGTCTATTCAGAAGAACTAGGCAAGGTATTCACGCCTCGCTCGCATAGTCCGCATTGCACGCAGCCGTTGCAGAAGCCGCGGCTGCCGCATTCTTTGCAGTTTCGATGGCAATACTGCGGCACATAGAGCTCCTCTTTTGGAATCTCCATTCCCAATGGTGTGGTGAGTTTGAAATGTAGGGGCTTTGCAATATATCCCATGCGTGACTTCCAAGCCATTCGGCTCTGAAGGAACTTGTCTTGCAAACGGTAGGTTCTGCCCTCCTTGACAAGAACCGTCCCCGTCTCGAACCAGGCAAAATTCACGCCGTGGTGAATGCACTCTTCGCGCAGTCTCTGCACCCACTCGAAATGGCATGGACGCGCTCCATCGTAGTTTTCACCCCCAGACATCACCTGCTTGATCTGTCCTGTGGAGAGGTATTTTCCCAGGCTGACCTCCCCGATGAATGGGGCGACCATTATTCCTTTGTGCTTGAAGGGAAGCTCCAGCAGGATGGGGACACGCTCGTCCGCGCGCCGCTGGTTTTCAGTCGTGACGCTGAAGAAGACATTTTCCCAGCCATTTCCCCAGTTGCGGGGCAGATGTTCGGCAACGCGTTGTGGACGCTTTGTAAGTAGGAAAAAGACCACGTCAGGACGTTCGCCCATGATGCGCCAGGCTTCATCGCGCCACGCATCGGCCTCTTCAAGGAAAAAGTCGCTGGTCAGACAAACACGCAGGTGTTCTCCGCTTTTAATCTTGTATGCTCCATATCGATTCCGCTGGAGGGGATAGTCGAAATTGCCCGTCCTGTAAATCCTGGAGCCGTCTTGGTTCCGCTGCGCGTCCAGGAAAAACATGTAGCAGTGCTGACAGCCTTCGCTGATTTTCCTGCAGCCATGCCATGGATTCCAAATGTCGTGCATAATCTTTTGATGTGTACACCAAGAGGGTAGGTAGTGTAAAGTTATTCGTGTAGCCGCGGCATACAAGCGGCGTAGTGGCAGTAAACACGCAACTCCGCCGCTTGAAATCATAATTGTCGTTTTTCCGTGGGTTACGCTTGCGGCTCCGCCGCTGCGCTTACCCACGTCTATATTCTGCCGCGGCTCCGCCGCTTGAAATCACAATTGTCGTTTTTTCCGTGGGTTTCGCTTGCGGCTCCGCCGCTGCGCTCACCCACGTCTATATTCTGCCGCGGCTCCGCCGCTTGAAATCATAAATAACTTGCGTACCCGTGGGCTGCGCTCGCCCTTTCAGGGCTTCGCTTGCCCACGTCTATACTCTGCCGCGGCTCCGCCGCTTGAAATCATAAATAACTTGCGTACCCGTGGGCTGCGCTCGCCCTTTCAGGGCTTCGCTTGCCCACGTCTATACTCTGCCGCGGCTCCGCCGCTTGAAATCATAATTGTCG
>JAFXUD010000043.1 GCA_017535315.1 Victivallales bacterium
ACAAATGGCTGGAAAACGCCATGATAATTCATGCAGTGGCGCAGAAAAGGAAAATCTTACACACTATATATAGTGGTGGCCCTCAAACGTGAAAATACGTATTCGGGGTGGCTCTCAAGCGTGAAAACGGTGGCTCTGAAGTGTGATAATACTCAATGTAGCATTTGTCATAAAAAACTCTACTCATGCGCATTGCTTTTGAACATGCCGCCCTGTGGCAGTTTTCTCCGTTCCTCAAGCCCTCTGGTTCGCCAGAGGGCTTTTTGTTTTTTCGGAAATTTTCGCGGAGGGGGGAGAACAAGAATCCCATTTTTCTTTAATACATCGGTGACGGGCAGAGAAGCCCCGAAGACAGAAACCCAACCAAGGAGCACCGATGAACACAGACAGATTCCTCACCATCCCCGCGGACGAATACCACGCAGCCAGCAGGAGCGGCCAGTACATGTCGAGCCACCTTCTGGCCGACTTCCGTGAATCACCAGAACTCTATCGCCGCAAGACCAATGGCGAAATCGCCGAGGCCGAAGGCCCCGCGCTGGTGCTTGGACGTGCCGCACACTGCCTCATCCTTGAGGGGCGCGCCGCATTCGACGGGCAGTTCCTAGTCGCCGACAGCCCCGTGAACCCGAAGACCAGCGAACCCTACGGCAAGACAACGAAGGCATACGCCGACTGGCTGGGCAGCCAGACGAAGGAGATCGTCAGCCAGAAGGACTTCGGCTTCATCCTGAAGCTGCAGAAGTCGGTCTGGACGCACCCCACCGCCTCCGCGCTGCTGGACAACGGCGCGTCAGAGGCGACCGTCCGCGCCTCCTACTGCGACGTCCCCTGCCAGATCCGCATCGACTGGTTCTCCTGCGAGTATGGCATCGTGGACCTCAAGACGTGCGACAGCCTCAAGTGGTTCGAGGCCGAATGCAGACGCAAGCGCAGCGAAGCGGATTGTCTGATAGCCGCGAATGCGGCGGCCCTAGGAGCGAAGCGACGACGGGTATGCAAGCGCTTCGGATACATCCACCAGATGGCATTCTACCGCGCCGTTCTGCGCGAGTCCATCGGGGAGACTGTGCCCGTCCACCTCGTTGCCGTCGAGAAGAACGAGCCATTCAGCACCGGCGTCTGGGAGCTTACCGACGAGGTGCTGGACCAGGCCGAGGAGGTCAACAAGGCCGCGCTCGCCCGCTACCGCAAGTGCCAGTACACGGGACACTGGCCGACAGGCTACGAGGACATCCGCATCATCTCTTCACTCTAACCCACAAGGAGAACACCACCATGTCATTGCTCAGCACCATCACCAAGGGCAGGGAGAACCGCCCGCCTAGACTGTTCGTGTACGGCCAGGAGGGCGTCGGCAAGAGCCTCTTCAGCGCCTCCGCGCCCAATCCCATCTTCGTCCAGACCGAGGACGGCCTCGGCGAGATCGACACCGCCAAGTTCCCGCTGGCGAAGAACCTCGCGGACGTGACTTCCGCGATGACCGCCCTGCGGGACGAGCCGCACGACTTCCAGACGGTCGTCCTCGACTCCGCCGACTGGCTGGAGCGCCTCATCTGGGACAAGGTCTGCCAGGACTTCGGCGTCCGCTCCATCGAGAAGGCGGACGGCGGCTACGGCAAGGGCTACGTCCACGCGCTCACCTACTGGCGGCAGATCGTCAGCCTGCTCAACGACCTGCGGAACACCCGCGGCATGATCGTCATCGTCATCGCCCACAGCAAGGTGGAGCGCTTCGAGGACCCCGAGAACGCCGCCTACGACCGCTACACGCCGCGCCTCCACAAGGCGGCGACCAGCCTCCTCTGCGAGTGGGTGGACGCCGTCCTG
>JAFXUD010000003.1 GCA_017535315.1 Victivallales bacterium
ACGTGGGACGTGGGACGTGGGACGTGGGACGTGGGACGTGGGACGTGGGACGTGGGACGTGGGACGTGGGACGTGGGACGTGGGACGTGGGACGTGGGACGTGGGACGTGGGACGTGGGACGTGGGACGTGGGACGTGGGACGTGGGACGTGGGACGTGGGACGTGGGACGTGGGACGTGGGACGTGGGACGTGGGACGTCAGCAGGGCGTGGTCTGGAAGCGTGGTCTGGTGAGGATGCGGATGATGATGAAATAGATAGGGAAGGCGATAAGATAGGAGGCGGCTGCGGTCAGGAAGGTGCCCCGTATGCCGATGGTTGCATAGCATATTCCACCGATGACAGCGGCGAGCATAGTGCCGACGCTGCTGATGCTGCTGGAGGCCCCGAAGACAGTGCCTCGCCTCTCTTTAGGCGTGATGGTAGATAGGGTGCGCTGGATGACAGGCTGGATGCCGCCTGCCGCGACATAGAGCAGCGTGCGGCAGGCGGCAAAATAGATGGGGCTGTTGCCAAAACTCTGCATGGTCATCGCAATGATGGAGACGATGAAGATGGGGCAGATGAGCACAATGGGCGGGTATCTGTCGGCCAGGGTACCCGCCGATGCTCCAGCGATGATGGCTCCGATGCAAACGATGGCGCTGATGATGCCCGTCCAGTATTCCGCCTCTTCCTTGGAGGTCATCTCCTCGACGCGGAGGGCCAGGTAGGGGGTCTCGATGCTTCGGATGAGTCCCAGCAGGAGGAAGAGCAGGAGCATCAGCCAGATGGGGAGAGTGAAGTTGGTTCGCCAGCTCTTTGCGGCGGTGTCAACGGCTTTTTTCAGCATGCTGTTCTTTTCCATGTCGTCATTGGTGAAGATGACGGCAAAGCCTGCGATGAAGTACATGACACCGCAGAGCCAGAAGGCGTGCAGGTAGGTGTATTTGTGGATGATGAGTCCGCCGATGAAGTTGCCGAGCATGGCACCGCCCCAAATGGCCGTGGAGAGGAGTCCCAGCGCGAAACCCTGGCGATTTTCGGGCGTGGTTCTGACCACCATGATGTTGGAGGCGGCTGTGGTACCTGCACAGCTGGCGGTGATAAAACGCAGGAAAATCAGCATCTCTGGCGATTTGACGTAGCCCATCAGCGCGAAGATGGGAGCTGTGACGAAGGTGCCTCGCAACAGCATGGGTTTGATGCCGAAACGGTCGCCAAGCATCCCCCAGATGGGGCAGAAGATGACATACCCTAGTGTCCCGAAGAAACTGAATGCCGAGATGTATTTCGCCAAGTCAGCCTGCACGGTGACGCCCAGCTCGTTCTTGATGAACAACGAGATGAAGGGTACCATCGCCGAATAGCCAGCCATGATGAGCAGCTGTGAAAACCACAGCATTGCGATGTTGATTTTCCAGTGGGATTTGGTTGCCATTGCGTTTTTGAGAGAAGCTCTGTGATGTCTCTCCAATTGAAATGTGCGTAGGCTTTTTCTGCGCCGTGCCGCTTCGCTACGCGGCACGGCGCAAAGGGATTGGGAGAGCTGTTTGTCCCGTGGGTTTTCGCTCGCCGCTGACGCGGCTTCGCTCCACCCACGGCTATGTTCTTGTCGCCACTACGCGGCTCTAATTGAAATCAGCGACAAATGACCAGGTCTTTCCGCCGTCCTTGGATTTGATAAGGGCGCGGGAGGAAATCTGTTCGTTGCGGTAGAACCAGTAGGTTGACCAGTAGATGTAAGAGAGATAAAGGGTGCCCTTGCGGTCGATGCAGAGCCTGTGGTAGAAGACGCTGTAGTCGGTAAAGGGTGGATAGAGGAGGATTTCGGGCTCTGACCATTCATTCTGCATGGCAGGCTTCTGTTGCTGTGCCAGTTGCGCGAACGAACCGATTGGGAAGATGGGATGCTTGCTGCCCCAGAGGCGGAAGGCGGTGTGGAGGACATCCTGTTTGTCGCAGACGAGACCAATGTAGGTCTGCCCCAGCTTTTCCCCAACGTCAGCCGCTGGCGTCCAGCCTTCTTCGGCGGTGTTAGGTTTAAGGGAACGCGCATACTTGAAGGTGCTGCCGTGGGTGCCGACGAGGGCATGGAGGTATCCTTTGCTGTCCAAGGTGATGCAGGGGGTGTTGTGGACATCGTTGGCAGGCGGCCCGAAGCCGATAAGGGCAGGGGAGGATAGTTTGCCAGTTTCATAGTCGTATGTCGCCACGAAGGTGGGAACGCCGACAATGCTCTTGTCATTGGGATCGGTTGCTTCAGCCCAGATGACATGCGTCCTGTTCTGGAAAGAGACGATTGTGCACGGGATGCCAGAATGCAGGGAGATGCCGATGCTCAGCTTGGTGACGTGAATCGGTGGCAGGAAAGTGATTTCACCATCCTTCTTGACGGGGATGACGAGGTACATGTCGTTTTCACTGCGCCAGAAGGTCTGCCTGGTGCGCGGTCCTGTGTCGCGGCGCTTGTTGACAATGATGGGCGGCGGTCCTGGAGGCATGTTGTGCCCCGTAAAGGCTTCGATATCAATGGAGCCATAGATGGGGAGTTTTGCCAGCTTGAAGGTGAGGCCGTTGTCGCTGGAGTAGGCAAGGTATTGGCCGCGGTTGTAGCCGACGACGACATAGACCCAGTTATCCTTGTCAAAGGCGATTTTTGTGGAGTTGAAGGTCTGGAGGTTGATGCTGGGTTCCTTCACATTTGGGACAATGAAACGGCCATGGCACCATTTGCCGTCGTGCAGGGACATGACATCCTTTGTGAGGACGAATGGCCTGTTCTCCATGTCAAAGTAGGGCTGCTGAATGGTGGGATAGTCGGGCGCGTAGGCGTACTGCTGGTTTTCGTGGTTGTAGGGTGTCAGGAGCAACGGTGTCTTGAAGGCATAGTCCTTGTCCTTTTGTGCCTGGCGGACCGTCAGCGTAGAGTAGGTGGTAAAGCCGTCAGTGGTGACGCGGATGCGGCATGAACCTTCCTCGCAGGAATTACATTTTACGGTGAGCTTCTTGTCGTAGCATTGTGGCGGCAGGGTCACGTCTGTGAAGGGGAGGGTGGCGAAATGGGGGGTGTCGCCATCGTATTCCAGTTCGAGGTGGACCTGTTTGGGCTGGTCGCCAAGATTCTGCATGGTAAAGACGACATTCTCTTTTTTGCCTTGCGGAATATTGATGGTGAAGTTGTAGGGATGGAGCAGACGGCGGTTGGTACAGTAGTCGAACCAGGCGGAACGCTTGTCGGTCCAGATGGTGCCGTTGGGGAAGAGCGAACTCTTTTCCCAGCGAGTAATGTGATCGCCATTGAGAACGGCCTGCATTTTGGAGAGGTGAATGGACCAGGGGGCCGTGCGGGAATCGTCTGCCTGGAGGGCAAGGCTTGTCTTGCCTTCTTCTGAGGCGGCCTCGAACTTGGCGACTGTAGTGCCTTTGTCATCGAGCAGCATTGGGGGTTCCGTACCTGGAAGAATACGGGATAGTTCCACGTTGAAGGCTGTCTTTGGAGGATAGAACACAATGTCACCTTCGTGTTCCCCAGAGAGAACGACAATGGGCTCCTCATGGCGGGCATCCCTGTGTCCGCGCGAGGTCTCGATAATGTATTTTTCGCAGTTTGTGGTGAAGCCCCAGCGGATTTCGTCACCATAGCGGTCACCAACGGCGGTGACGCAGAGGGCATAAACGCCAGGATGCTCCACGTCAACGGTGAAATCGACCTTCTGGAACTGGTTGTTCTTCTGCGTGCCTGGTATCCAGACATCCGCTAGAACCTCTCTGGAAGGGGAGACGAGTATGGCGCGGACCGTTATTGATTTATTCGGGTCCATCTTCATGAGCGAGAGCGTGAACAGTCCCTTTTTCGGGTAGAAGAAGGCACCGCCCGTGGTTCTGATGCGGGTCGGGAAGAGAGAGAAGTCTGTCAAGGTCTGGATTTCGCTGACCTGTGCTTTGGATTGTGCAAAAGAGGATGAAGCCATAAGTAACGCTCCTGTAAGAATGAATAGTAGTTTTTTCATGGTCGTGGTTGGTGGATTCACCTGACGCTTAAGCACCAGGCAAAGGATATGTTATCATTGAATGGAGGAGAAGAAGTCGATTTGGATGGTGTCGCCTGGGCCGTAGTCGTAGATGGTGAACATGGCATTGCCGTCGCCGTCAGTGTCAGGGAAGGCTTTGTTCATGTCTGGCTTGGAGATGTCGCCGATGACGTTGACATCGTTCAACCATGCGTTTTTGATGGTGAAGATGCGGTCGCCTTTTTCATTGACGAGACACTTGCCGTTGTAGTAAAAGAAGTAACACATTCGCAGTTCGGTCTTGGTATGGATGGCGCTTTCCGTGCAGTTGCGGATGAAGCCTTCACCGATTCGGGCATCGAGGTTGAACGTCAGGATGCATTTGCCGTCGATAAGTTCCGCCTTTTGGATGATGTAGGAGGCGGAACTCCCGTGTTCATTGTAGATGCGGATGTGCCGCCCTTGCAGGATGGCATCTTTGGGCGGAAGGTTGTCAAGTGTGATGGTTTTGTTTTTCCAGTCGCAGGAGGCGATTTTGGCACTGAAGGCTGCCGTGGGGAGGGTGATGGCGACATCGCCAGTTGTGAGGGTGGTACCCCGTACCAGGGTGGAGGCGGTGCATTTGCCGTTTTGATGGCGGACAAAGCCCACGATGCCGTCCGATGTTATGCCGCCTGCAGTGACTTTGGCACCATTGGCCTTCTGGAGGATGAAGGTGTCTGTGAAATCCTTGCCATGGACGCGAATGGCAAGTGGCGGCCACTCGGTTTTGCCGTCGGTTTTAACGTCAAGTTGCTCGATGCGTTCCAGGCAGGGAGCAAGCGTGAAAGGATTCATGATGTGGAGGTACTGTCCCTTCAAGTTGTCGCCTCCCTTGATTTTGGTGATGAACCAGGGAAGGTCGTAGGCGTTGTTGCCACCGCCAGGTGGTGTGGCATGGGCCTTGATGGTGGTCGAACCAGACGGCATGAGCGAAAAGACACGGTAGCCTGTGTGCGGTTGGTTGAAGAACTCCAAATCGATTTGCAGCGGGCCGTCAAAAGTGGCGGAGGCTGGGTCTTTCATATAGGAAAGGCACGCCAAATCCCTGTCGTTCACGCTGGAGAAATCACCGTATTTCAGGCCCGCGCCAAGTGCTGTGCCCTCATAGGGCGTGAAAGACACGTTGGTCTTCAGGTTTCCTTCTTGCGTATGAAAACTGACGGTATGCTCATCGCCACCGCAGACACGCTCAAGCGTCAGGACGTATGAGTCCTCGGGCGAGACATCCACGAGTATCAGCGTGCGCTCGCGGATGTGTCCATCCTTATGTCTGGCCTCCGCCACGGCCACCTGGATGGGCGAGGCAGGTACGAAGGCGGTCAGTGCCCCCTTGTGGAAATCGATGGACTTGATGCCAGTGATATGCGTCTCGTAGTGGGTGCCCCAACTGCTCTCCCAATCAACTGCGTAGGACCAGCCGATGGGGTAGCCAAGTTCAGGTGTGAGGTCGCGCATGATGGCGGCATATCCCCAGGTGAGCATATCGACGTGGGCGTGCTGCGGGACGCGCTGGTAGCGCAGCCAGGCGGCACGCTGGTTGTTGTCCATGCCAGAGCGCAGAAATGCCATGCCATAGCCGTCCTGGAAGTTGGAGGGCACTTGCACCTGCCAGCCGAGGTGCTTGCCAGCCTCTTCAATTTTGGCGACCAGCTCCTTGTCCTTGATGTGTGCCGTGCCATTTCCCGTTGGACCGTAGATGGCCTGCAGGAAGCGCTCGTCGCCCGTATGCTTGTAGGCGGCGATGAAGTTCTGCTTGGAGAGCGGATAGCCTTGGGACTGGGAAAGAATGGTGGGCCTTTTGGCGCCGCCTGTGTCTCCGACTATCGGGTAGTGGCGACCGATAAGGCCGAAATCAAGCGGTGCGTCAAATTGCAGGCGATATTTCGGGTCGTTGCGCGGGGAGACGAAGGTTGGGGGGACAAACTTGTCAGGGAAGAGGGCGGCTACCTTGTCCAGAGTATTGAAAATACGTGTCATGTCGTTGATTTGTATACTGTTGTAGCTTGGCGACTCATGTGCATGACCGTCCTTGTAATACTGGTTTGTGAGGGCGAATCGGATGCCTTTTTCGTTGAGGAGCCAGTCGGCCACGTTGAGAGTCTGCTCGGTGCCATACGTCAGGGCAAGGGTGAGGGCGGTGGATTCCTGCTGCGGGTAGTTGCGGGCAATCTTGTTGTCCATGGCTGCTTGGATTTGGACGCGCAGGACACCTGCGTCCATGAAGCGTCTGAAAGCGGTGATGTCCGTGATTTCGGGGTGGTAATGGCTTTGGCAGAAGGCGATGAGGTCGTGGTCGTCATCCAGCTTGTCGAAGATGCAGTCCCATACGAGGGCCATCTGCTCCATGATGGGGGTGTCCCAGTTTGGCTGAATGTAGAGGAAGGTTTCAGGGGATTTGGTGTTTGGAATGGGGGCTCCGACAGGCCAGCGCAGGATGCCGTCGCGGTTGGGGATTTTGCGGTGGTTCATGTTGAGCGACATGTCAAGCATGCTTTCCGCATAGCGGAAGAGGGCGATTGCGGCGCGGTGGAGGGCTTCCTTGTCGTTGTTGGCGAGGCCAATGAACGCCGCCTCTGTGATGCCTGGGATGAACTGCCGCATGTAGGCCATGGTCTGGTGGTAGTAGGCGATGAAAGGCCAGCGACGCGCCTGGCCGCTTGGCGCGATGATTGGTTTGACGGGTTCGCATCCGAAGCCGTCGTCGGGGAAGTCGCCCGAGGTCATGTCGCCATTGGCCCAGTCGTTGGAGGGGAAGGAGGTTTTGCAATTGGGGCAGGTCACCTTCCACGGGTTGTTGGAATCCAGTATCCAGGGATAGAAGCCGTTGCGTCCCTTGTAGATGTCGGTGCCGCAGACAGGACACCCCATGGTCTTGTCATCTGCCCTGTTGCCCAAGACAATCAGGCAGGTGCGGGCGACGGCAGGACCAGGTATCATGTTGAAGACCTGCTCGTCGGATAGTCCCTTGAAGTGAAAGATGGGTTTCTTCCTGTATTTTGCAAGTTGTTCTGCATATTCGTCGTCGTCAAGCAGCGTGCGTCTGGTTTTCACGTTCTCTTGGTAGGGTGCGTCCATTGGCCAGATGCGCGGCAGGACGACGTTGCCGTATTTGCGGGGTGCATAGACATCTGCCCACGGAATGACCTCTACGTCCATCTCCAGATGGCCGCCCTTTCCGTCAAAGATGATTTTATGGGTTCCTGTTTTTTCCGCCGTGAAGTAGAAGCGCTGGTCGCTGTCCTTGTCTCGCTGTGCGTAGAGCTTAAGTGCATCTAGCGGGAATGTTGCCTTCAGCGTGCCAGAGTCTTTCTCCTGTCCGATGCAGATTCGGAACCGCTGGCCAGGGAATACCCACATGGGCTTGTCCAATACCTTTAATTCCGCTGCCATGACGAAGGCGGTCAGCATAAACAGTAAGGAAAGGATGTGTTTCATGGGATGGTAACCTATGAGCAATTGAAGTGAAAAAAGCCCCAAATGGCGTTATCTGCCAATAGTATTGCCTAACAGTTCCTTAATATACACCGTCCGATGAAAATCTCATAAGTACTGCTTCAAAAAAGAACATTCTGTTTCCAAGAAGGTAGTTTTGGGAAAACTAAAGGCGGTCAACGCACATCATCAGAAGAGCATGGTAATAACGGCGAGGGCTCGTCGTTGATTATTGCTTCCAATACTGTTCACCAAGGCGCATAGCATTGGAAGGTATGTCCCCCGTGGTTGTGCAGGAGCAGCGTGGCATATACCTTGGGGCAGCCATGTGCGCGTTACGCGCACCCGTCGGCGTTGTGCGCACTTGCTGGTTGGTAGGGGGCGGTCCCCCTGTTGCTCGTAGGTGCTTGCAAATGGCGTTGGAATTATGTATATTATCAAAATCGCCCCTTAAGCCAAAACAAAATCAGTGGAAATAAAGATGTCTGAGGCATTTTTCATAAGCGACGGTGGTGTTGCCGCAAGTCCAGAGGAGTTGGTGCGCCATTTGCTAGGTCGAATGGACTGCACGCAGAAATGCTCCGTAAGGAAAGCACCATATCTTGAGTTGGCTGAGAAGATTGTCCGTGCGGCAGTTTCCTGGCAGGATGAGGTCAGTGGCCGTATAATTGACCCGTATGAGCATGTGGAGACGCCCACTGCCACCGCCCGTTATGTCGGAGCCTTGGGAGCATTGCTGCAGCAGGGACGATGCAAAGACTTGGCGGACAGCTGCATCAAAGCCATGACTCCGGTCTTGGAGGATCTTTATTATGTCAGGACCAATCATGGGGAGTTCCTGGTCAAGGAGGCGATGATGGCATATATGGCTCTGAAGGATAGCGTCAGGCCAGAGTTGCTCCGTGAATGGGAGCATTATTTCGCTGATTATGACCCTGAGAAAACCTATGGGCGTACGAAAAGCACCACTCCAGACATTGCCGAACGGCAGAACTACCTGACCTTTTCCCTGGCAGGTGAGGCGCTGAAAAAGCACCACTGCCTGGCAGACAACCAGGTTTTCGTTCAAGCATATCTTGCCGAACAGCTTGGGAAGTTCGACGAGTGGGGAATGTACCGCGACCCACATTGCCCCATTGTCTATGATATCACGCCGAGGATGAATCTTGAGATTGCCGAGCATTATGCGTCATATCATGAGCCATACGCATCCATGCTGCGGAAAGACCTTTGGAATGGGGCGATGTGCATGCTGCTTTACCAATCGCCCACTGGCGAAATGCCCTTTGGCGGACGAAGCAACCAGCAGAATTTCGTGGAAGCCAGCTTTGCTGTAATCTGTGAACTGGAGGCACGGCGCTGCCGTGACAATGGCGATATGCTTCTGGCTGGGGTATTCCGCCGTGCCGCCGCCCGCGCAGTCCACAGTATCGAAAAATATCTGCAGGAGACGCCGATCAACTTCAACAAGAACCGCTTTCCGCCCTCGGTGCAGCATGGCAGGCAACGCTCATACGGCTATTATGGAGCCTATTCGCTTCTGATAGCCAGCCAGCTGGCGCTTGCTTCGCTCTTTGCGGATGACGCGATTCCCTTCGCCAATTCGTCTCCAGCCGAAACCGGCACATATCTTTGGCGGACCACCGATGATTTCCACAAGCTATTTGCCTGTGTTCAGGGAAATCATGTAGAGGTAGAGCTGATGCCGGACATGAACTATGACGCGCTTGGCTGGGGACGCTGGCATCTGATGGGCGCTCCTGCTGAATTGGCGCTCTCTTGTCCTGTCACGGCGCATCCATCCTTTTTGACCATAACGCCGCCTTCTGAGGCGCTTGCCTTTGGTCCTGGAATCCCTGATGGATTTGTGGCTGGTATGAGCATCGAGAAGTCAAGTGAATGCAAGGTCCATTCCATTTCAGTAAACGATTCCGCCGTGGAGTTTTCCGTCGATTGGCCATGCTTTGGTGCACGCATTACGGAAACACTTCGTCTGGAAGCTGGTTCCGTTCATATCGAGGCGGTCAATCACAGCGCCGATGTAATTTACTATCGCGTGCCCATGATACTGACAGATGGGGAAAACTGGGGGACAGTTGAAACTTTGGACAATGGTTTTACATTACACTACAAGGGATGCTCCTTCATGGCGACCTGTGAAAACCATGAATTTGAAAAGCTTCAGGAGACATGGATTGCCGCTAACCGCAATGCCCTTTACCGTCCTATCTGTTTCAAGGTCAACTCACGCAGCATAAAGCTTGATTTTCGCATTGTGACGGCAAGAAACTAGAAGTTTTATAAGGGCATCTGACTAACACACTGCCTCTAACATGCTTTTCCTACTCAGTAGTTGAAAAGCTCCTTTACGGTGTACTCTGTTTTGAGGACCTTGTTGAGCGCACGCAGAACTTTCTGGCGGACGTTCATGGTGAGGAAGCGTCCACTACGTGCCTTGGCAACCATCTTGTGCGTGATCTGCTCAGTGGAGGCCGCGACGACGGCGTGGTTGTCGAGACCGTTCTCCTGCATAATGGTGTCAATGGGTTGGGTTCCGTATTCGCGTGATTCTTCCATAGGCTTTAAGCGCGAAGCAAAAGCTTCGCGTACAGGACAGTTTTTGTAACTATTCAGAAACGATGCATATTGGCACAGGCTGCTTGGCTTTTCTGCGCCTTGCCGCGTAGCGTAGCGAAGCGGCAAGGCGCAAGGAAACTGGAGGTATTGCCTGTCCGTGGGTTTCGCTCGCGCCAGAGGCGCTCGTTTCACCCACGGCTATGTTCTTTCCGCAGCTAGCACGGCTTACCCTTCTGAATAGTTACTAGGTTTTATCGTTTGTCGTTCCACTCTTTGGTGGCGTATTTTGTCTCTTGTTTCTGCTGAATGAGAGTTTCCAGTGCGTTGTCTGGGACGAACTCCTGGAAGGAGACGGACATCAGTTGCGTGAAAGCGTCAGTGATGGCCTTGCCAAGAACGGCTCTGGTAAAGGGGAGGGGGCCGCCGAAGTGAAGGCTTCCCTGGTGCAGGATGCCGTCTGCCGTGCGCCGTTGTGCGCTGCCTGCGATTTTCGTGCCGTCCAGCAGAACATCGTATCGCGTCGGGTTGGTGAAGCAGACCATCGTCAGCCTATCGACATCGTGTGGGATGCTGCCCTGCGCGAGGGTAGCATGTACCTTCAGAGAATCCAGTGCTGACTGGATGCACCTGTTTATCCAGTCATAGCTTTCGTTGCGGTCAAGCCCTGTGAGCCAGTGGCCATCGGGGAAGACGACCGTGTAGGTGAAGTCGAAGTCATGATAGACGACGCCGCCGCCCGTCGGGCGACGCACGTAGGCGTATCCCGCAGGGGCGGCGGTGTGCTGCTGGAAGTAGCCGATGGAGACGGCCTTTGTGTTCCAGCTGTAGAAACGGAGCAGGGGGCGGTTGCGGCGGAGTGCAGTCTCCAGCAGAGTCTCGTCCGCCGCCATGTTGAACGATGGAGCATGTGCCCCATCGCTCCAAAAATCCCAAACTTCAGGCTGCGGTGTTTCCATCAGAAAACGAAGGTGGAATCGGCGAGGCGGTTCTTAACCTCCTGGAGCACGCGCTTTTCCTCTTCCAGTGTGGGGGCCACGAAGGTGGCGGAGAAGCGGACGAAGTGGCCGACGTCATCCCACGGAACGGTGCTGATGAGCTTCTCCATAATCATCCACTGGCTGAACTCCTCGGCGTTGGCGAAATTCTGGCCACCCTTGACGCCTTTGGGAATGGCTACGTAGAGGTAGAAGGAGCCTTCTGGGGTGTGCGCGTCAAAGCCTAGCTCGCGGAGTGTATCGACGAGCGCCTGGAGGCGGCGACGGTACTTCTCGCAGATAAGCGGCGTGATTTTCGCCTGGTTGGCAAGCGCCTTGGCAGCGGCCTTCTGAATGGCGAGGAACTGCCCGCTGTCCGCATTGTCCTTGACGGTGGCGAATGCCTTGACGGCGTCCGCGTTGCCGCAGACCCAGCCCAGACGCCAGCCTGTCATGTTGAATCCCTTGGACATGCTGTGCAGCTCCACGGCGACCTCTTTGCCATTCGGGCGGGAAAGGATGCTTAGGGGCTTGCCTTTGAAGTTCAGTGGTGCATACGGAGCATCGACAACCAGTAGGATGTTGTTCTCTTTGGCGAACGCGATGGCTTTGTCGTAGAACTCAGGCGTGGCGGAGGCACCCGTTGGGTTGTTGGGGTAGTTGAGGTAGATGAGCTTGCAGCGTTTGCGCTGGTCGGCGGTCAGGGAATCTAAGTCGGGCAGGAAACCATTCTCTTTGAGCAGCGGCAGATTGACCACTTCGCCGCCGAGGTATTTGGTCCAGGTACCTAGAACGGGGTAGCCTGGGACAGTCATGACAGTGATGTCGCCAGGGTTGATGAAGCAAGTTGGCAGCAGACTGAGGGCGGATTTGCTGCCGATGGAGTGCACGATTTCATTGACGGGATCGATGGTGACACCGTAGAGCTCCTGCATATACTTGGCGGCAGCGTCCTTGAACTCCTGGCAACCGTTGTCGGAGTAGAAGCGGTTTTCGATTTTCGCAGCTTCCTGCGCAAGGGCCTCAATGACCTCGGGAAACGCCTTGTCATCAGGCTCGCCAACGCCCATGTCAATCAGTTCCACACCAGGCTTCGCTTTCTTGGCCGCCGCCTTGGCGCGTTTGATTTTCTCAAATTTGTAGATGGTGGTGTCTTTGCCGAATTTCTCACCGCCGATTCGCTCGGCGAATAGCTTTTGAAGGTAGGAGTCGCTCATGGGAGTGGTTAGTGATTAGTTATTAGTGATTGGTTTTTAGGGGCTAGTTATTAAGGGCTAGGAACTAGGGGGCAACGGACGGGGGGCAAGAGCCCCGCGCGCCCCCCTTAGAGACGTCGTCGCTACCCCTCTATGCGTTTTTGCCACAGCACTTCTTGTATTTTTTCCCTGAACCGCAGGGGCATGGGTCGTTTCGTCCGATTTTCGGTGTGTCGCGGACGATGGTCTTGCCCTTGCTTGGCATTTCGGGCATCTCCTCAATAACAGGTTCGTGAATGTGCGGAATTTCATCTTCAGGATTGTCGAAGAAGCCCTTGTGCTGCTTGACGTAGATTTCGCGGAAGCGTTTGGAGTCCATGAAGATAGACTGGATGGCCTGTGCTGCCATGGCGGAGTTGTCGCCGAGCTTGCCCGAATCCAACAGGGCAGTGATTTCCTTGCGAAGTGCCTGTCCCCCTACGACGGCGGAGTTGAGGACAAGAGCCAAGGCCATGCGCTCTTTAAGGCGTCCGCCTGCCAGCTTCTTGTTGATGATTTTGCGATATAGTTCGATGACATCCTGGTCAAGGAGCTTCTTCTCAACCCACATGAAATGAATGGCGAGCAGTGCCTGTTCGTTGATTTCAATTGGGAGGTCGTCATTGCAGGCCAGGTCGGCGAGCTTGTTGGTGTCGTTGGGACCTGCTATACTGCCGAGGATTCGGTGGAGGTTGACGATGGTCCAGTCTGTCATGCTGACATGCTCATTGAAAGACTTGTGCGTCATCAGCTGGCAGATGTTGCCGAAGGGCTTCTTGGTCTTTTGTCGAGCAACCCAGAAGAGGGCTACGCGCAGGGTGGCGAACTCTTCAGGAGACATGATGCCCAGGTCATTTTTCGTGAGGTCTTCCAGCCATCCGACAAAGTCGGGCCTCTCCTGAGAACGTGGCTCCTTCAGCCAGGTCTGCATGTTGACCAGAAGAGACTCTGGGGACATGGAAGCAATTTTCGTGGTAATGTCGTTGCTGCTCATTGTTTTTGCTTAAAGTTATTGATTGTTGAATGTTATTCTATTTCCAGGAAGACTTTGGCGACGGCGAGGTCATCAAAGCCTTCTTCGGTGATGGCAAGGGTATCCTCTATGCGGATGCCTCCCCATTCTGGATAATATAATCCAGGTTCCACAGTTACAATGTGACCTGGTTGTAAAATAGTGGTTGAATGTGCACTTAGTGAAGGTTTTTCATGGATTTCCAAGCCGACTCCATGCCCGAGCGAGTGGATGAAGCCGTAAGGCTTGGCAGCCTTGTGGTCAGTCTTGAAGCCATACGAGGCCATCACTTCGCTGGCCTTGTTGTGAACATCCTTTGCGGCCACGCCTGGTTTCAGCATTTCGATGGCCTTGCGTTGTGCGTCATAAACAGCCGTGAATGCCTTCTTCACTATTTCTGGTGCCTTCCCTTTTACAACAGTGCGCGTGAGGTCGCCGAAATAGCCTGTTGCATCCGAGCGAGGGAAGATATCGATGACGATTGGCTCGCCTGCGTGAACGGGACCCGAACCCGTCAGGTGCGGATCAGCCCCCTGCACGCCAGGTGCAGTGATGGTGCCTGTGGCGGAGCCGTTATTTCGCGCGATTTCAGCATTGATTTCGCCTTGCAGCATCTCAGCCGTAAGTGTCTCTCCATTCCATTTCAGGTAGCCTTTCTGATCAATCTTTGCCTCACGAATGAGCTGGAGGCCGCGATAAAGCCCCGCCTCAGCAATGCGTTCCGACTGACGGACATGCTCGATTTCCGCAGGACTTTTACGCTCACGCTCGGATGTGAAGTTGTCGTTTGGGATGATGCAGAGGGCTTCGCCCGTGTTCGCGAAACGACGCGATTTCACGGATAGCTTTGTGTTCCAGAGCTTATCGACGAAGAAGTATGGGATGTCGTTATTGACAACCCAGTTCCAGCACTTTTCCTTGCGGGCGATGGCGGCGACGAGGTTGCTGTAGCTACATTTTGCCTTGCCAAGCCCCCAAACTTTTGCAGCCTGGGCAGGGGTATAGACCTCGATACCCTGTCTGCACTGCTTGCGGGCACGCTCTTGCTCCATGGAGTTGATGATCACGATTTGACGTCTGTTGACCTCCAGCCACAGAAACGGATCGGGGGCTGAAAAGCCTGTCAGATAGAGCATGTCTGCGCTGTTTTCACTGGCGCCAAATAATAATTTACCTGTCAGTGCCATGATCGTCATTTCCTCTTGGGAGCCTGCTCAATTAATTTATCGACGAGTTCGGTAAAGCCCTCTTTGCCGTATTTGAGCATGCGGGAGCCGCGGGAGATTTTGCCAAGGCAGATGCCGAGGCGAGATTGGATATCACGTTGGGTGACACCTGACTTAAGCAGTTTGAGGAGTTCCCAACGGAGGTGGATGGATTCGACTTCGGCGGGGGTGAGAATGCCGTCCAGCAGCAGGGCGAACTCCTCCTTGCTTTGGATGGTGGTCAGGAGCGAGGACATCTCCTCTATCATTTTCTCAATTTCCTGTTGCGGCATGATAAACTCTACTTGCTGAACTCAAGCCTGTGTTGCGAGGCAGTGTTTGGGTTGATGATATCCGTCTTGGCGATGGCGGCATCCAGAAGAGCTGGAATGTCCAGCAGGGCTTCGTCCTCCAGAACATTCTCCAGGGTGGCGGCGGTAGTCGGGTCGTTGGGTGCGAAGACGGTGCAACTGTCGGGCACCTCCTCGATGGAGAGGTCATAGGTGCCGATATTACGCGCAATCTGCATTGTCTCCAGCTTCTCGAAAGTGAGCAGGGGACGCAGAATCATATTGGGGACGGCAGCGGAAATGACCCCCATGTTTTCCAGCGTCTGGCTGGCGACCTGGCCGAGATTGTCGCCTGTGACCAGTGCCTTGTGACCAAAAGTCTTGGCGAGGAAGGAGGCGACGCGCATCATAAAGCGCCTGTAGAGTACGGTGCGGTGTTTGGAACGGCACTTGTCCCGAATTGCCTTCTGGGCATCTAGGATGTTGACGGCATATAGTTTGCCGCGCTTCTGATATTCATTGAGCTTGCGGGCGATACCCACCACTTTCGTGAGGTAGGCTGGTGGGGTGTAAGGCTCACTGTTGAAGGTGACAAAATCCACGGTGCAGCCGCGCCGCATCATCTGGTAGCATGCCACGGGGGAGTCGATGCCACCCGACAGCAGCGCAAGGACGCGCCCCGCGCTGCCTGATGGCAGTCCGCCTGGCCCCTCAACGCGCTCGAAGGAGACGAAGGCGTGGTGGTAGCGCATTTCTGCCTCGATGAGCAGATTCGCGTTTTTCAAGTCCAACTTTAACTCGGGGTGTGCTTCAAGAATGATGTCGGCTATATCGCATTCCATCTCGGTTGCGGTCATGGGGAAGGCCTTGTTCACGCGGCGTATCCGCGTGGCATAGGTGGGCTCCTGCGGAGGATTCTGCGCCATGAACGCTTTGTATAGTGTCGGAAAATGCTCGATGATGACCGCTTTCAGCATCGCGTAGTCGGGCTCCAACAGGAAACCTGGTGAGACGGACGAAAGCCCCGCTACCGCTTTAGCACGGCTGCGCACAATCTCCAGCGCTTCGGGTGAGAACACGGTTGCAGGAGCTTTGGGCACGATGAAAATACGTCCGTGCTCGAAGCGGAAGTCCATGCCGCCGATGTCGGCGAAGGCCCTGCGTAGGCTGTCCGCCAGCTGCTCTTCGAAGCGGTTGCGGTTCTTCCCCTTCGTGCCGATTTCATTATAGCGGCAATTCAGCGCATTGTATGGGAGATATGGTTGCCAGTGGGTCATAATCGAAAAAGGGTGGAGCGGGAAAACCCACCCCACCCCAAAAAAACACAGCACTAAAGTGCCGCGCACAGAACAGGAATATGCCACGCTATAAGCGTAGCACACAGAACAGATGTTATTTCTTTGCTTTTGTCTTTTTCTTCATGGCCTCTTCAACGGCGACGGCGACGGCGACGGTAGCGCCAACCATCGGGTTGTTGCCCATGCCGATAAGGCCCATCATCTCAACGTGCGCGGGAACGGAGGAGGAACCTGCAAACTGTGCGTCGGAGTGCATGCGTCCCATGGTGTCGGTCATGCCGTAGGAGGCTGGGCCAGCTGCCATGTTGTCGGGATGCAGGGTACGTCCAGTGCCGCCGCCAGATGCGACGGAGAAGTACTTCTTGCCGCGCTCGTTGCATTCCTTCTTGTAGGTGCCAGCGACGGGGTGCTGGAAGCGGGTCGGGTTGGTGGAGTTGCCCGTGATGGAGACATCCACGCCCTCTTTCCACATGATGGCGACGCCTTCGCGCACGTCATCGGCACCATAGCATCTCACCGCAGCCTTCGGCCCTTTGGAGAAGGGGATTTCACGGACGATTTCCAGCTTGCCCGTGAAATAGTCGAACTTGGTCTGGACGTAGGTGAATCCGTTAATGCGGCTGATGATGTAGGCGGCGTCCTTGCCGAGGCCGTTGAGGCAGACCTTCAACGGGGTCTTGCGCACGACATTTGCCTTCTTGGCAATGCCGATGGCGCCTTCCGCAGCAGCGAAGGATTCGTGGCCTGCGAGGAAGCAGAAGCACTGCGTCTCTTCACGAAGTAGCATGGCGCCCAGATTACCGTGGCCAAGGCCGACCTTGCGGTCGTCGGCGACAGAACCAGGAATGCAGAAGGCCTGGAGGCCTTCGCCGATGGCTTCGGCGGCATCAGCTGCCTTCTTGCAGCCTTTCTTGATGGCGATGGCGGCGCCAACGGTGTAGGCCCACTTGGCGTTCTCGAAACAGATAGGTTGGATGCCTTCGGTGATCTCGTAGGGATCGAAACCTTTGGCCTTGCAGATTTCACGGCATTCCTCAATGGATTTAATGCCGTATTTCTTGATGGCGGCGAGAATCTGGGGCTCGCGGCGTTCATATGATTCAAAAAGTGCCATATTGTATTTACCTCGCGGGTTAAGTGCTTACTCTTGACGGGGGTCAATCACCTTGGCGGCATCTTCGAAGCGGCCATAGCGACCAGTGGATTTCTTCAGGGCTTCGTCAGCAGAGGTGCCTTTTTTGATGAGATCCATCATCACGCCCAGCTTGACGAACTCGTAGCCGATGATTTCGCCGTTTTTGTCCAACGCGATTTTGTTGACATAGCCTTCGGCCATCTCCAGGTAGCGGGGGCCTTTTTTGCGGGTACCGTACATGGTGCCGACTTGGGAGCGATGTCCCTTGCCGAGGTCTTCGAGACCAGCGCCAATGGCGAGGCCGTTTTCGGAGAAGGCGCTCTGGGTGCGGCCATAGACAATTTGCAGGAAGAGTTCGCGCATCGCCGTGTTAATGGCATCGCAGACGAGGTCAGTGTTCAATGCTTCCAGGATAGTCTTGCCAGGCAGGATTTCGGCGGCCATGGCGGCAGAGTGAGTCATGCCCGAGCAGCCCAGCGTTTCAACGAGCGCCTCTTCGATGACGCCTTTCTTGACATTCAAAGAGAGCTTGCAGGCACCCTGTTGGGGGGCGCACCAGCCCACGCCGTGGGTGAAGCCAGAAATGTCCTTGATTTCCTTGGCCTGTGTCCATTTGCCTTCCTGCGGAATGGGTGCGGGGCCGTGGTTGCACCCTTTCTTCACGCAGCACATCTTTTCAACTTCTTGCGTGTTCATCATGTAGCTGTCTTCCTAATTGTTTTATGCAAGGCTTTTGCAAAGGTATTGACCGCCCTGTGCGGACACTACCCTGGGCTGCCAAACTGCAGCTATTTCCATACCCTAAAAATATAAGCCTAAAACTCCGTTTTTCCAATGGGAAGGTGGAAAAAGTGTTGTATTTGCGCGATTATGAGTGATCCCTCACCGATTGTTATGAGCCGCGTTAGCGGCGATGAGAGCATAGCCGTGGGTGGAGCGAGCGCCTCTGGCGCGAGCGAAACCCACGGGCAGGCGATATCCCCAGTCCCTTTTGTTATGAGCCGCGTTAGCGGCGATGAGAACATAGCCGTGGGTGGAGCGAGCGCTTCTGGCGCGAGCGAAACCCACGGGCAGGCGATATCCCCAGTTCCTTTGCGCCTTGTCGCTAGCGTAGCGGAGCGGCACGGCGAAGAAATGCCAGCGAGCATTATCAATCAATGATGCATTACGATTATGGTTATCTTGCGTCTTCCAGCACGGCCATGGCGTAGCCCTTGACCACGGGGATGGTAAAGGTGGCATAGTCATCCTGGATAGTGAAAGGCAGGGGAGTTCTGTCTGGTGCAAGATAGAGAGTGGTTGGCTGAAAGCCGTCAAGACGCAATTTTGCCTTGACATCAAGCGCAATGGATGGCTCCTCGACGATTTCCATATGCGTGCCCCGCTTTTCGGGAACGTAGCACAGGAGGTGGAGGATGCGGCGGCTTGGCTGTGTGGTGATGGTGGCCTGCCCAAAGGAGGGGAAGTTTTCTAGGTGGAGCAGGGGATTTGGGAGCAATCTGCGCAGTAGATTACGAAGGAGAGTTCGGTAGGCACAGGCTGCGTGCTCAAAATAGGCCGCGCCGAGGGGGAAGGTGAAGTGGCAGCCTTCGGCGAAGGCGACGATGCCTGGGCGTCCCGTCAGCTCCTTTTCAGGAATGTAGAGGTATTCGTGTTTATAGTCCCAGTCGCCAAGGTGGAAGTAGCCTTTGCCGAGTTCCGCCAGAGGAGTGCCCTGCTTGACTTCCACGGCGATGCCTTGGTTGTAGATAGTGGTGCCGATGTCGGGCATATCCTCTGCGATGTCTTGAGATGGATGAATGAAGGTGTATTGGCATGGTTCGTCCCCAAGGAACCTCATGGCTTTTCGGTGGCAAGGGAGGACGAAGTTCGTGCCGTCGGGAGCAAGTCCCGCCCAAGCGGAGCTGATGAGCTTGCCTCCCTGTTCGAGATAGGCTTGTAGTTTGGTGGCAAACTTTGCGTCCAGGCGGACGAAGTCGGGGAGGATGAGCAGATGGTAGCGGGTGAAGTCCGCTTCGGCGTTGATAACGTCAAACTGCTGTTTCAACTCCAGTAGCATGCGGGAATACCCGCGCAAAGCGGTGGCGCATTTTGCGTTGTTTTCGTCGCCACAGCCGACGAGCCAAGGGGCAAGGATGGCGATTTCCGTGACGGGTTTTGCGCCGTCTGTCCACTCGTCCAGTTTTGCGATGGTGGAATAGACGTTGCCAATCATCTTATAGACGGCTGGTTCGAGGCGGCACCTGGGATGCAGGTGGTCGCCGATGCAGCAGTTGCCGCCATTGACGACAGAGTTGAGGCAGTCGTAGAGTAGGGCGGGTTCGGGGCGGATGCCGCCCAGGTCGCCCCAACTGCCTTGGAAGCGTCCTGTCATGGTGGAGTATGGCTTGCCAAGGGTGCGGATGTAGCGGATTCGTGCGGGGAGGTAGTCGTAGCCCCAGCCACCCTGCGGGAGCACTTCCAGTTCTTGGTGGGTGGGTTGATAGGCGGCTTCCAGTCCCAGAAAGTACATGAACAGGTTGTCGCGCCTTTCCGTTGCCTTCGCTATGATGGAGTCCTTCATGTCCAGGCTGCTTTGGAAAGCGAGTTTGCGGACATCGTCGTCGTTTTTCATATCAAGGCCGAGAGCTTCTGCCTTCTCAACGCACTCGATGCCGTAGCAGGGGGTGGGGGTGAGGGAATCGAAGAGAAGACCATCGACGGGATAGGCCTCCAGCACCTCGTCAACCATCTGGAGGATAAGGTCGCGGTAGGGGGAGTTGAAGCACATCGTGCGGAACCAATGGTTCATCACATCGAATTTGTAAACCTGCCCCAGTTTGTTCACACTGCACCAGTCGCGGTGGCGCAGGGCGTGCTCGTGGCTGAGACCAACGTTGAAGTAGGCGGCGACGCGAATACCCTCGTTGTGGCACGCATCGACCATCTCCCCCAGCAAATCCCGCTTGAGATCAGGGTAGATGTACCCCACTTTTGTCGGGTAATAGCAAAAGCCGAGATTGCACTTTGCAAAGACGTTGACATATTCTACACCCGCGTCGCGGAGCGTGGCTGCGAACTCTTTACCGTTGAACTGGCTGCCGAGGTCGTCGATACCTGGCATCGTGTGGAAGTCAAGATGAACGGCACGCTTTGGGAAACGAAGGAGTGGCGACGGCGAGAAAGGCTTCTTGTTCTCCATAATTGTTACTTGGAAGATTTATTAACCACGAGGGGGAGGACCAGGGCTCTATTGAGGTGGCTAGCCACTAATCACTAACCACTCTCAACTGTCCCAAAGACCAATCTACTTCTTGTACGCCTCGATGATGGCATCGGTGACGGCCTTGGCAAGGGTGTCCTGTTCTGGGCCTGGCTTGAAGTGGACGTTGTTCCCTTTGCGCCATTCGTCGAAGACGGGGGAGTTGCGAACGACTGCGTTCAGGTCGCAGACAACCACCTGCGGGAACTCCGCCAGGACAGGCTTCACCGCCTCGTTGTATTTGAGCTCCTCGTCCTTGTGGCGGCCCCAGTTGCCATACGCATGGCCGTCGTTCGGGACGGGTGTGGTCATGACCCAGACCAGTTTCATGCCCGTCTTGGAGAGGAAGGTGAGTTCGCGGCGGATATTGGCTGCGTAGTCGGCTGGTTCGATGCGGTGCGTATTGCCGAAGGCCTTAGTTTCCAGGTTGTAGTCCTGCAAGAGGTCATGCAGTCCATGGTTGAGCACGACGACATCCCATTTGGATGCAGGGTTGGCGTAGTCGCCGAGCCACATCGCCAGGCAGGCCAGTCCGCGTGTGCTGGGACCGCCATTTGCGGGGATGCGGTGGTAGTTGAACTTGCCCTTCATCAGGGCCTTGGCGGCGTTGTTGTAGTTCATGCTGATGGAATCGCCCACGACGAGGACGCTGGGAAGCGAGAGGTCGTCATCTTTGCGCTCATCCTCTTTCTGAGTGACTTCGACCAAAGTGAGAATCTGGTCATCGCCGACGTTGTTGACCCAAAGGCGCAAGGCGTCGATGCGCGGCTTGATATCCGCCACATCCATCGGGAAGAACTCAATACCTGTGCCAGACCCCTTGATGCGCTTGCCGTCGATTTCAATCTCAAAGGTGTTTTTGCCAGTTGGGAAGAAGGGTGCGCGAAGACCGATGCCTGTGGGGCTCCAGCCTGGTTTTTGCGGCTGGATGTGGAATTCGATGCGGGCGCATTTGAAGGGCTTGCCCTCTTCTGCTAGCTTGTGGTTAGGGGCATCAAGATAGAAAAGGGCTACGCGCCCAGGTGCGATGGTGGTCATGTCGATGCCTTCGACTTTCCTTTGGAACAGTGTCTTGTCAGTCCATTTCAGGTTGAAGCTGGACTGGCTCTCATCTGTCTTCGGGTCATACGCCGTACTGGCCAGGACGGTCATTTCCTTTGCGTCCATGTCGATCTTGTACGCCAGGCCCGTGTCCCCGTTCTTCATTTTGAAATTGGCCCCAAAAGCAAAAGTGGATGCAAGGCAAAGGGATGTGAGAAGTTGTTTGTTCATTGAGCCTCCTTTAGTTCATTATCAAGAATGTCTGTTAATATAGTGTAATTTAACATAATTCGTCATTTCTGCGAATGAAATAATGCTTTTTTCTTGACAAAAAAAGAACGCGGGCAACGGATTGCCCGCGTTTTAAGATTCGACGATGAGCCATCGTCGTTACACCATCAAGTGTTTATTCGCCATGGAAGGCACCTGTGTTGGACCAGGTGTAGCCCAGGTACATGGGGCTGGAGCCGTGGAGTTGCGTGGCCTTGAGGGGGGCGACGTGGCCGTTCAGGAAGCCGCAGTTTGAGGCCCCTGCATGGGCGATGTGTATATGTAGTTGATTATTGTTTGTTTTCAGGCTTGTCGTCGTTTTTTGCATTTTTGTCAAGGGCTTCGAGGGCCTGCTTGTCGGCGAGGGACATGTTGCCTTCGACGCGTCCATCGTCGAGGATGTTGGTTTCCTTGCGTTCGGCCAGGTCACGGAAGAGTTGCTTCAGGCCAAAGAAGCCGCCGATGCCGAACCAGAATGTGCTGACGAGGGCGATGAAGCCAGGGACAACGAAGTGGATGATGATAAAGTAGGTGCTCCACCATTGGATGGGCCAGCGGGAGAAGGTGTTCCAGATGACGGTTCCGATGAAGTTCAGGCAGAAGCCATAGACGAAACTGTGGCAGAAGATGCCATACGCGATGAAGCGGTCGCCTTTGGAGTATTCGGGAGTGATGCCAATAATGTTTTTGAAGATGTGGCGGGGCGTCCATTTGCGGGTAAGGTCGCGCTGCTCATTCAGACCATACTTACCGCGGTGCAGCATTCGTTCCAGGTTGAAGGGCTCCTTACAGGTGCATTTGGAGACAATGACGTAAAGAATGACGGTAAGAAGGGAGAGGAAGAAGGCGAACTCAACGGAATTAACGGGGCATTTCACTTCATTCATGCTCCAGGTGATCCAGTCGCCGAACGGGGCGGAGAGTGTGCGGAGGATTTTGTCGCAGGTCTCGACCATTCCTGCCTTCGCGATGGCTGGATAGACGATGTTAGCCCAGTTGCGTTGGATGAGGATGTAACTAGTACTCATGATGGAGCTGGTGATGAGCGAGGTCCACGCGCCTGCGGTTGTTCCAAAGCGGCTATAGAGGCCGAAGACCATGACGGCGCCTGCGCCGCTGGTGAACATGGAGGTGACCAGGGAGACGAACATGTGGATGTAGTCCAACTGCTGCATGAAATAGGAACCAGCGAGGAAGAAGACGCCGATGCTGATGGCGACGATGCGGATCATCCACACATGCTGCTCAGGCGTGAAGGGCTTTTTCCGAAGGGGCAGAACGACATCCTGCGCGATGGTGAGGGCGGCGCTGTAGATTCGCGTGTCATCAGTGGAGAGCATGGCGAGGAAGAGGAGAAGTGCGAAGAGGCCGAAAAGACCGTGCGGGAGCAATTTCCTCATGGTGACGGAGAGGTTCAACTGGTTGTAGAGGGTGCGGCACTGCTGGAATTTATCGTTGGCTATTCCTTCTGCATCGATAAGTGCCTTGTCCTTTATCTCCTGGGAGAGTTCGGCGTTTTCTGGTTTCTCGAACTCCTGGAGTTTCAAAGAACGCGCGTCGTCTTTGAGGGTCGTGTGGATGATGTCCAGGAAGGCGGTGTCGAGGTTTTCATTCTGGGAGAGTGGCTTGTCCACGCCGATTTCATGGACTTGTGGCGGAATCTTATCAATGGCTTCCTTGAGGAGTTCCCGTGTGTGTTCATCGCTCTTGAAGACATCGGCTGTTGCGCGGACGGCGAGGTCCTTGCGGACTTCATTGGCCTCGGTGGCGAAGTCCTTGTGGTTGAGGAAGGTGATGAGCGCGCAGGAGATGAGGATGTAGAAGACGGTAACAAGAGAGCCGCGCCATCCGCCGAGGAGTCCAGCCATCTTCTGCTCTTGCGGGGTTTTTGCGGCGGTGGAGTAACCTGCGCCGATCCAGTTGGCTCGGTTCATGACGGTGGAGTATGCGGCGACGATAACCATAGAGAAGAAGTTGAAGTCGCGCAATTTCTTGATGTCATACGGGTTGAGGAAACTCTCTCCTGGCACACGGTCCATCATCACAGGCATGATTTCCTTTGAGAAGGAGAACTTATAGAAGATGAAGATGACGAAGCAGAGGAGGATGGGGTAGAGAATCATGCCCTGGATGGAGTCGGTGACAATCAGGCTGAGAGTGCCGCCACAGCAGATGAGGGTGATGGCCAGGGTGAGGAAGAGAATCATCAGGAGAACATACGTGGAGAAGTTGATTCCGCAGAATTTGAAATAGTCTGGCAAGTCCAGCATGCGGATGAAGAAGCGCGCCGCAATGGCGGGCATGATCATGTTGGCCAGCATTTCGGAGAGGGAGCGGAGCCCCGCCGCGAAGATACGGAATTTGCGGCTGTAGCGCATCTCCAGGAACTGCCCCAGGCTCATCGCCTTGGTTTCACGGAAGCGATAGACGCAGAAGCCAGTCAGACTTAGAACAATGCTCAAGGGGGCAAGGATGCTGCTCCAGAAACTGACGGAGAAGCCTGTCTTGTAGTGGCTTTCTATGTAGGTGACGAGGCCGATGATGGAGAGGGCGTTCGCCAGGTCGCCGACGCAAATGACGTAGCGCCCGCAGATGCGGCCAGCCGAAAGGAAGTCTGATACGCCTCGTATGTATTTGCGGGAGTAAATGCCCATAAACATGACGAAACACACTGGGATTACCAGAATCAACCAATCATACCAAACCATTTAGTCAAACCTCGTTTTGAATTGCTGTTGGGGGCAAGGCAAAGCAGCCGTAAGAGCTGAACGTTGGCTTTTTTGCCATGGTCACACTTGTATCTGATAATTATATTACATAAAACCCAAAAAACAATGCAGAAGGTCGTTTTTTTCGGGTAATCTGCGGGGAAATAGTCGGCGGTCAGGGGGCAAAGGATATTTCGGTTGGGCGAGCTGGAGAGGGGGCTCGCCGAGCGGCGGGAACAGGACAGGTAATCACGGTGCTAAAGCACCCTTTACTGGATGGGAACGGGAGTTATCGCCTTTGGATATAGCATGTAAAGGCTTTTGCAAGCAATGCCAGTGAGGGAGGAGGCTGATTATCGGGCATCACAGGAGACGGTTCGTGGGAAAAGTTGTATGCAATGGAGGTCCCCATCAGGTACAGCCAGAAGGTCGATTCCTTGTTTTGTGGGAGGGAGGCAAGCAATTGGTTGAACTTTGCGGTAGAGAATTCAGGTTGCAAGTTAGCCAGTGCGCGGAAAGCGTCTCTTTCGTATTTGGGCGAGATAGGGGCGGCTCCCAGAAGGTCGGCTGCCGTCTGGATGCCGCCTTGTTTCCCATTGAGTGCCTTTAGGCTGGCGTCAAGCGCAAGGAGCGATGGATAATATCGGATGAGGCATGCATGGTTCATCGCCAGAATCTGTTCCGTCTGTTTCATGGCAGTCTCCAGATTACCATGGTTCAGGCAAAAGGAGCAGCGTGCCAGCAACCAGGCCATGATGGTTTCTCCGCCTTGGAGAGGCCAGTTTGGTGCATGTGCATCGACGTATGCAAGAAAAGTGGTGTCGCCTTTGTTCGACAGACCTTCTGGAGTATTAGCTGAGGCAATCCATGCACGTAGAAAAGCCCAGTCAATATCCCTGTCGATGATGTGCTCCAGCAGGCATTCGGCAGGATTGCCATCATAGTTGATGAGCCTTTCCAAAAAGCGTTTGGAGGTTCCCTGAAAGCCATATCCTTCGAGGAAAACGTTTTCCTGTAATTTTGCTTGAAGGTCTGTTCTGAAGTGTTCAGATGGGGAATACTCCAGGAGGAGGGTGTAGCACTGGTAGAAGACGGTTCGCTTTGCCTGATCGTTTCCTGCGTAATTGTATTCTGTGAGGAACTGCTGTTCAAGGTTTGGCGATGGCGTGAAAAGCGGCAGTTTGTCAGGTGCTTTCAATCCATAGAGCATCAAGGGGAAGGCTGATAGCAGGGCCATAATTTGAGCGTCAGGTGGTGTCGTGCGCTGAAGCTTTTTTACGAAAGGAGCGAAAGCCTTTGAGCTGATGGGAGTTTCTGAAAACCTTGCCTCATAGAGTGCCTTGGCGAATAGCAAGGCAAATGTGGCGGCTTCTTGTGCGTCTTTGGGAGTTTTGTCGAAAGGGTATGGAAATGGCTTTTCGCTGGAGAGAAAGGTGTTGGCTTTGGACCAGTCCCCGAAGGCGAAGCGTGCAAGGGGTAACATGCTTTCCATAGCCTTTTGGTCAAGTTCACTCTCGAATGTTGCTGCTGCATTGCGGCAGAGTACGAGGTTATGGGCAGGGGGGTAGTGGTTGAATAGAGGAATCGCATGTGCTAGGGTGTTTTTATGCAGCTCAATGGGTGAGTTCAACAGCTCAAAGCCGTTCTTGATGGTTTCATCAAGGAGATTTTTCTCTGGAAACTTAATGCGCCCAAAGCGATTGAAGGCGGTCAAAGCAGTATGAAGGGCGGCGTTGTATTTTGCCTGTCTTTGCAGTTCCTTGGCTTCACGCGCCAGTTTTCCAGCCTGGATCTCTGGCAGGGCATAGCTGAGTTTGTCAAGAAGATCGATAAGGGAACGCTGATCGGCTTCTGAAAGGAGTGCAGCCTTTTTGTCAGCTGCAAGTATTTTTTTGATTGTGGAGGCTGTCAGATGGTCATTTGCGTTAAGCCATGAGATGCGTAATGCACTCATCAGTTCGAGGATTTCCTTGGTGGAAGGTGTGAGGAAACGCTGAATCTGGCCGAGTAAGAACCAGTTGTTCAGGGTATCGACATTCGACGTTATCTTGTAATCCCCGAATTTGGCGGATTGCAAATAGCTTGCGACCATTGGTGCCTGTCCGCAAAAAAGAAGAACGGCCAGATAGGGCTTGGAGCTGTTTGGTTTGGTTGGCTCCTTTTCAAGCAGATGCTTGCAGAGTTCGACTAGGAGTCCTTCTTTGCGGAAAGCGTCCCATGTGAGGGTTCTGTCCAACGTGCCTCGGCTGGTTGTCTGGGTAAGCTTGATGACGTCGAAATCCAACGAGGTGATAACCTCTTCAGTCATGTTTTTGTTTTTGAGTTTTATGCCGAGGAGCGAGTCTTTTTGGGCGAGGATGGAGGTTTTTGCCTCGGCCAACGACGGGAGGACCTCCTGGTTGACGAATTGGAGGAGTTGTCTGGTTTTAGGCGGGAGCGAGGTGTCGAGCAGCCATTTGTCAATGGTCTGTACCATTGGTTCGACCGAGGAGGCGTCGATGTCGTAACGGAGTTTTGCCAATAGCAGGGCTGCTTTTGCATTGGCCTCGTTAAGAAGAAATCGCTTGCTTAGGTCAAACGGCAGATCTTGCCTGGAAGAAGTTGCCGTCTTTTGGTAGGAATTGGCGTTTGTTTTCTGTGCAATTGTCTTCTGGACAAATACTTTATTTTCCTCTGAATGTAGGATTGCTGTCTTTTTTTCACTTTGTCCTGTATGAGAGTTGGCGAAAGCAGCCAATGGTTTCTTCAACGTCTCATTATATCCCGCAAAGGAAGCAAGGGGAACAAGAAGAACAAAGAACAATAGGAGATTAACCATGTTTTTATGCCCCTTGCGTCGTTTAGATATGCCAGGCATCAAAGACGTTTAAGTTATTTAGGTCGTTAAATCAACCCGTTTGGAAAACGCTATGTTCCCCAAGAGGGTAGGTAACGGCAACGATTTTTTGTTGTGCCCTTGCGGACGCTAAGTTCAGGGGGCATCCCTCCCCCACGCTGCGCGCCCTCGGGCGCTTGCGTGGGGTTACGCATGGTTGCGCACTCTGTGCGCTGCCGCTTCGCGGCCTCCGTAAACTACCCTGTTGGGGAACATAGCGTTGGAAAAAGAGCGTTCAGATTGCGCTTGTTTTGAAATTACCTCTCAACTTTGGATTCAAGCGGAGTTGATTGCTGCTGTAGTTTAGGTGAAGACGATTGAGATGTCTTCAGGATAATTGCCATGACAATCAGCACTATCGTGAAGAAGGCAGCGACAATCCAGTACAGGAGACTGCCTTTCTTTTTAGGTACTGGAGGCTTTTTAGGAAGACGATTGCGGGAATCGGTTGGCTTGTTGAGTACCAGTTTTTTCTTCTGAGGCGTGGATAGGGCTGCCGTCACTGCGCGCAGTCCCGCGAGAACTTCTGACCAGCTCTGGATGCGTCTGGTTGGATCCTTGACGAGCATTCTATCGACAAGGTCCGAGAGAAGCTGCGGAGTCTGGGGATAGCGATTATTCAGCGGCTCTGGGTTTTCATGTACGTGCCTGTCAAGAACCTCTTGTGCATCATTGCCAGGGAAGGGTGGGGACCCCGCAATGACATGATAAAGTGTTGCTCCGAAGGCGTAGATATCAGAACGACAATCGCCTTTTCGTCCATTTCCACGGATGAGTTCAGGTGCGGCGTAGAGTGGGGTGAGCATGACCTCATTTCCAGCATAGTCGTGGCCTTCGACCTTGGCAAGCCCGAAGTCGGCGAGTTTTGCTTGTCCCTGCAAATTGACCATGATGTTTTCTGGCTTGATGTCCCCATGAATGAACTTATACCTTTGCCAGCCGTAGTCAAGGGCTTCCGCAACTTCTGTTAGCAATGCAAGTGATTGCAGGATGGGAACTCGCTCGTTCTCGTTGATCATGTCCAGCAGGGTTTCGCCTTCTACATATTCCATGCAGAAATAGTAGAGACCTTCCGTGGTGATTCCTGCCTTGTATGCCTGAATAATGGCGGGATGCGATAGGGAGGCGGCTGCTCGCGCCTCGTTGAAGAAACGCGATACGTAATCCTTGTCTCGCGCAAGGGAGGCTGACAGCACCTTGAAGGCAACAGGCCTATCCAAATCAAGCTGCTTGGCCAGATAGACGATAGCCATGGCACCACGTCCAATTTCGTATTGGATCTCATAGCCATCGACGATCGTTCCTGGTTGAAGGTATTGGGATGATTTGTCACTGCTCATGGAAGATCAGGAGAATAGTGGGAGAGGAAAGTTGCATCCAGATGCTCATAGGTGCCTAAGTCATGCTGTTTGAGATAGTCTTCGACGAAGTCAATCTACGCCAAGTCGCTGAACATCTGGATGATGCGGGCCTGTTGATGCTTATTTGGTTTGGATGATTTTTTTGAAACTATCGAAGGCCAGTGTCCAAAGTTTGGTATCCTGTGGAGTGAATATGCCCATTTCAGTACTGTCTGCGATGATGGCGCGCGCCTGGTCGAGATTCTCGATGTCGCCAGTCGCAATGGCTTGGACTGCGATGTTGCCAAGTGCCGTGGCTTCGACAGGACCCGTAAGAATCTTGCGTCCAGTAGCATTGGCTGTGAATTGGTTCAGCAGATCGTTCTTACAACCACCGCCGACGATGTGCAGCACGTCGATTTTCTTGCCTGTGATCTTTTCCAGGTCATCGACGGACATCTTGTAGCGCATAGCAAGGGATTCCAGTGCGATGCGAATGGTTTGACCAGGTGTCTGCGGTACTTTCTGGCCTGTCTTTTTGCAGAATTCGGCGATGCGCTGAGGCATGTTTCCGGGTGTGACGAAAGAGGCGTCATTAGGATCAACAAAGGCGAAGAAGGGTTCTGCCTCCTGGGCAAGTTTTACGAGGTCACCCCAGCTGTATTCAGTTCCCTGGCGTATCCACTCGTTTCTGCATTCCTGGATGAGCCAGAGACCCATGATGTTTTTCAGAAAACGGATTTTGCCGCCCACACCGCCTTCGTTGGTATAGTTTGCCTCCCCGCTTTCAGGGGTGATGAGAGGCTTGTCCAACTCCAGGCCGATAAGGCTCCAGGTGCCGCTGCTGAGGTAGGCCCAGTTGCTACCTTTTTGCACGGGGACTGCCGCCACCGCGGAGGCCGTGTCGTGCGAACCAATGAGGATGACGGGCAGTGGTCCGCATTTCAATTCTTCCTGAAGTTGGGTAGAGACGGTTCCGACAACGGTGCCAGAGGGCACGATGTTGGGGAAGAGGCTGCGCTTAAGGCCGAGTGCGTCGATGATTTCCCAGGCCCAGTCGCCTGTATTGGGATTGTATAGTGCCGAGGTGGTGGTGATGCTGTACTCGGCGGAGACGTTGCCGCAGAAAAGATAGGTGAGGGCATTGGGCATAAAGAGTAGCTTGTCTGCCGCTAGGAGCTGTTTGTCGTTGTCGCGCACGGAGGCCGCCAGCTGGAAAATGGTGTTGAGGGACATGAACTGGATACCAGTCAGCTCATAGATCCTGTCCTTGGCGATTTTTTCAAACGCAAAGGGCATCACATCCTCTGTGCGGGGGTCGCGGTAGTTTCGCGGAAGGCCGACGGGGAAACCGTCGGAATCAATGAAAGTATAATCGACGCCCCAGGTGTCAATGGCGATACCATCCAGTTCAACGCCTTCCTGTACGGCCTTGGCAAGACCTGTCTTCAGTTCTGTGAACAGGCCTGGGAGGTTCCAGAAGAGTCCGCCATTGATAGCGACGGGCCCGTTGGAGAAGCGATGAATCTCACGCAGGGAGATTTTCCCATTGTCAAGCGTGCCGATGATGGCACGTCCGCTGGATGCGCCTAGGTCAAATGCCAGATAGTTCTTGCTCATGGTTTGATGTTTCCTTTTATTGACGGAGATGATTAAAATATAGACGCTGGAAAAGGGCGGTTTATTTGCGAGGTTTCCTGCGCATCGACGCCCCCGCACACCTACGATTGCGGGTATAAGCCAGCAGCACATGGCTGGTTTGGAAAGTCGCAGATGGTGTATGAACCTTCAAGGGTCAGGGAACCAGCGCAAAGTTGAAGCTGTCCTCTCGGCATTTTCAACAGAAAAGGTTTGTGTTCATGGCCAGAGAGGATGGCATCGACTTTCCCTTCCTTGAGTTTTGCCGCGAGAAACGATGCGCCGCGGAGGCCATGTCTCCATCCTGCAAGGGTGTCGTTTGGCATGAGGGGAGGGAAATGGCAGGCGATTGCACGAGGGGTTTCTTCAGGAATATCTTCAAGGAGTTCATCCACCCGATGCTGCATGACCGTGTTTAATATGCCGCAAGAGAGGTGGTAGGTGACTGGGCAGGCTGGATTGAGGAGGATGAGTGCCACTCCTTTTACGACATGAATAGCGGGTAGGGCGTCCAGTTGCAAACCATCGGGGTTGCAGTGTCGAAAGGTTTGGTGAAGGGTGTCAAAAGCCTTTTCGTCGCTGACATAACGGTCGTGGTTGCCTGGAACGTAGATGAGATTGTATTTCTTGAATGGCTGCAGGAGCTTTTCGGCAGTTTGGAATTCTGCGGAGATGCCGATGCTGGAGAGGTCGCCTGTGCAGAGGACCGCGTCTGGCTGGAGCTGCGGAAGAAGTTGCGCGAGGCTTTGAATAAAATCGACGTGGATGCGGTGCTTACGTCGTATCAAGTGATTGAGGTAACCGAGGATTCGTTTTGTGAAGAGCAATTCACGCAAGGAGGGCGAAAGTCCGATGTGGATGTCCGAGAAATGAAGCAAACGCACAAAGCCGTCTTTCTTGGATGGAAGATTGTCCTTTTGGGCAATATTCAAAAGATGGCATATCGGAACAGGACGTTGCATGGTTCGCAGAAAGCGGAGACGGAAAACGGGAGGCTTGAAGGAGGTGATCATCACCTCCACAGGGCTATTGTTTCGCGTTCTTCTTCAGTTCTTCGATTTCCTCCTGTGCGTTTTCGAAGGCGTTGGCGTCATAGTTCTTCAAAACGTAGAGGAGTGGCTTCACTTGTGTTGAAGAGAGTTGCGGAATAAGCTGAATCATAGATTTGAGGTATTCAGCCCCGTTGAGTGCGTCGGCTTCTTCTGCGCCAAAGGTGTCGCCCAGCTTCTCAAGCTGGTCTTTGACATATTTCAGATTGGCACCGCGGATGAGCAGATAGGTGGCCAGCATCTCCTGCGCTTCGTCCTTGGAACACTCCTCCTTGTCGGCAGCAGCATAGGCGAGCTTCAGAAGTTGTGGTGGGAGCAGAGTGTCCAAATTGAGTTTTCCGCGCGTCGTGCTGGTGATATCCTTTTTCTTTTTGGAGTCGTAGTTTGTGCGGGTGAGGTAGATGGAAATGGAGGTGAAAGTAATGTTATCAATTTCCCATTCCTGTTTATCGCCCAGAACAGGGATAAAGGTGCCTGCGTATTTTTTTTGGGAATCCTTGAAAAGCTTGTAGAATTTTTCGGCCTTGTCAATTCTGTCATGCCATGACTTTGCCCAGTTGGAAATCTGTTCGTTGTCAGATGCTTCCATTTCGGATAGCATGACAACGGGGTGTGAGAAGTCGTGTTTATTGGCATACTCAAGTAGTTTTTCCCTGAAATCAGTCTGTTTTTGCGCAAAGGCGGCTTCCTCATCCTTTTTTGCCTTTTCCTCGGCGGCTTTTGCAGCCTTTGCCTCGGCTTCTGCTTTTTCTTCGGCTGCCTTACGTTCCGCTTCGCGTGCCTCCATTTCAGCCTTTGCCTTCATGGCGGCGACCCCAGCATCCCAGGTTGCCTTCAATTCGTCGTATTTTGCTTTACGTGCTTCCGCAAGTGCTTTCTCTACGAATGGTGCGACTTTGGTATTGAACTCGGCACTGGCAGGTTGGTCAGGAGGAAAATCTGGCAGAAGGCGCGTAACCTCGCTGATGATGGCCTGCGCATCAGAGCCATCTGCAAGAAGGGTGTCCAGTTGGTTTGTATCGACCTTTTTTCCGCCAGAAAGCGTTTTTGAAGTATTGGAATCACCAGTTTTCTTCCCGCCAAACGCAAAAAAGGCTCCCCCTGCGCCAAGGAGAATGACGATGATTGCGATGATGGCGATGAGTTTCCCTTTCCCCGCAGACTTCTGTGGTTGTGCGCCACCAGCTATGGGGGAAGCGTTTGAACTCTGTGCATCGCCTATAGCTGAGGTGGGCTTGGATTTGTCAAGGGTGAGCTTTCCTTTTCCTCCTTTGATGGAGAGTTTTTTGGCGCTGCCAAAAGCGGGTTCAGTAGTGTTATCATCGTTCCCCAAAGGGAGCATGGGGTCGGCTGCATTGGAGTCAATGGGAATCTGGGCTTCTGGAATGTCCTCGTGGTTTGGCATTTGTCCCGCTTTGACCAGTTCCAGGTCATTTTTTAGCTCATCATAATCTTGATAGCGGTGGCAGGGACGTTTGGCCATCATGATTCGGATGAGGGTCGCCAAGGGAGTGGGGGCGTCTGGTTCCCCGATAGGAGGCAGAGGCGTTTCCAGATGCATGGTCACGATGTCCTCAACGTTCTGGGACGCATATGGGAATTGTCCTGTAAGCAGGAAATAGAAGGTTGCGCCCAGGGCATAGATGTCGCTGGAGGGGGTTGCAGGGTTTCCAAAAACCAGTTCGGGGGCGATGCATTGGGGGGTGCCAAAAAGCTCGGAGGAGCCGTCTTCGTTGATTTCCGTGACCTTTTTTGCCAGCCCTAGGTCAGCCAGTTTTGTCTGGTTCAGACTGTTCAGCAGGATATTGTCTGGTTTGATGTCCCGATGGATGAGCTTTTTTTCATTCCATGCGTAGGAGAGTGCGTCAATCATCTCGCTGGCGATTTCAAGGACCCTGCTTTCTGCGAGGGGGCCTGTCATTTCGACCTGTTGCTTGAGAGTCGGGCCATCGACATACTCCATAGCAAAATAGTATGTCTTTGATGCATCGTCTTTTCCGACAGCGTATGCTTCCACAACGTTCGGGTGACGGATCTGCGCCGCCATGCGCGCTTCATTAATGAAGTCCTGGAGAAAGTGCTTGTCGGACTCGAAGGCGGGCAGGAGGATTTTCAGGGCCACGTCTCGGTCCAGGCTGATCTGGTGCGCGAGAAAGACGGTCCCCATTCCTCCTGTGCCGATTTCACGCAATACGACAAAGTCCCCGATGATGGCACCAGGGGCAGTTTTGGAGAGTGGGACATTGACGGCGTTACCGCATTTGCCGCAGGCGACCAACTCGCCTGGCAGACAGTTGTCGATGTCCAATATGGTCTTGCAATAAGGACATTGGAAGCGCACTGCTAGAACCTCGTGTGTTGTATTGGGTGAAGAAAAATGGAGAGGTGAACTGCGAAACCATCGCCCCAAAAGGTTGGCTTTGCAATAACCTCCGCAGGAAACTCCAAAAAACGGTTGGTAACTAGAAAAAACTGTTATCTATATTATATTAACTTTTGTTTTGCAAAAACGCAAATACGTTTTGTCAAGATTTTACAATGAAATGATGTTTTTTATTTAGGAGGCGGTGAAACGGCTCCTAATTGAGTTCCGAGGGAGACAATGATTGCCTCTTTCGGGAAACAACAAAAGTTCTGAAAAGGGACAAAGGAAACAACAATGATCGTCACGACGAAGGATCTGTTCAAGGCCGCTTACGGCAAGTATGCCATCGGTGCCTACAACATCAACAACCTCGAGCAGTGCATGGGCCTCTTCAGGGGCAACATCGCCAGCAAAGCCCCGTTTATCATCCAGATTAGCAAGGGTGCGCGCGGCTACACCAACAAGCTGATGCTGGAAGGCATCATCCGTGCCGCCGACCAGGTCTTCCCCGAAGCAATCTTCGCCGTGCATCTGGACCATGGTGACGAGGAAACCTGCATGGACTGTATTAACAGCGGTTTCTATAGCTCCGTCATGATTGATGCATCCTCCAAGCCCTACGAGGAAAATATTGCCATTACGAAGCGTGTTGTTGACGCGGCCCATGCGAAAGGGCTGGTAGTTGAGGCCGAGCTAGGACAGCTGGGCGGTGTCGAGGAGCATGTTAAAGTCTCCGAGTCCGAAGCAAAGCTCACGGACCCCGACCAGGCGAAGGACTTTGTGACCAGAACTGGCGTTGATAGCCTTGCCTGCGCAATCGGCACAAGCCACGGCGCGTTCAAGTTCTCTGGCACCCAGGGACTGCATTTTGACGTTCTGGCCGAAATCCAGAAGCGTCTTCCTGGCTTCCCGCTGGTGATGCACGGCTCCAGTTCCGTCCCACAGGACGAAGTTCGCCGCATCAACATCGCAGGCGGCAAACTGGCAGGCGCCAAGGGCGTCAACGCCGACGAGTTCCTGCGCGCTGCGCAGCTCGGTGTCACCAAAATCAATATTGACACGGACGGTCGCCTCGTGTGGTGCCGTGTTCACCGTGAACACTTCATCCTGCATCCAGAGGACTTTGACCTGCGTCCCGCTGGCAAGGAGTTTATGGCTGCATATGCGGAGTTCATCGCCGCCAAGAACGTCAAGCTGGGCAGCGCTGGCAAATTGGACGAAGTCCGCGCGATGCTTGCGAAATAATAGCATCGGTGCCTGAAACAGAAGACCCGTGCCGAAGGGCGCGGGTCTTTTTCGTAAGAGGGGATTTCAAAACTGGCTCGAAATGCGCTAAGAGATGGGCATAGTAGTTGAGACAACGGCTCGAAGCAGCACGGACGTGTGGCGAGAGGCGTTGCCAACGCCAATGTGTTCATAGCGACGCGCATTACGATGATAGTTTTGAAATTTCCTCGTAGTAGAGCTTTTTCAAAAGAGGCAATTAGTTGATAAGATTTATTAGATGTCCCTATTCTCCACAAATAATCTTAGTGAAGAGGCCTGCAATTGGTTGGTAGAGCATTGCTCCCAGAAGGATTTGCTGCCCATCCTGAAGAAATATCCGCAGATTTCCCGTAGTGTGTTTGGCGGTTTTCGCCCCACGGCGGAGAACCTACGGTTGCCAGCTGTCCACCTGCGTTTGATGCAGGAATTGACGGGCAATGTTTTGGTGTGTGAGAAACTGGTGGATGTTTTTGGCAGGTATGCCAGAGATTGTCATCTTGATAGGATGCTTGGTTGGCTTGGTCCCCGCTGGTTTTTGTCCTATTGGCGTGACATGGGAAGGCGGCTTTCGTATTTCCGTGAGTATTTTGTGCTGTTGTGCGCGACTTATCCTGAAGATGATGCTGAAAGCGAGTTGTACAGGCGTTTTGGAAGACGTCTTTTAAAAACGCATGGCATGTGGAAAATGGGGGTACCACAGAACGATGATGCCCCTGAAATCCGTGATGCGCAGAGTTTCATTCGAACAGCATGCCACTTTTTTTATCCAGATAAAATGTTCCTAGAGGGGGCTGCAGAGATCGAACAGGAGGAAGCTATAAAAAAAGAACTAGCCTCTCTTCGGCAGAGATTGGAGAAGGAGCAGGCGTTGACACGCTCCTTGAAGGCTAAATTGTCAGAGGCAGAGCAGAAGACTGATGAGTGTCAAAAGGAGAAAAACACCTTGAAAAAGGAGCTTGGCGCTTTCAGGCATGAACAGGATGCGCGTTTGCAGCGTATGCAGGACGACTATTCTCAAAAGCTTTGCGTCCAATATGAATTGATGCAGAGGGATTTCCTGGATCTGGACGGGAAATGGCTTCAGACCAGTTCCAATGAGACCGATGAGGCGGATGTTTTGCTTGAGCGCTCTGAAAATCTCTTGGCGCAACAAAGGCAATTGAACATCAAATATGGCACTCGTAGCGGCCTTCGTGAAAAGGAAAACCAATTGCGTATGGCATACATGCAGTTGGCGACTGCCGCCAAGGAGTCCCTGCATCCCCATGACGAATTGCGCACGCTGATGGATGCCATCAACCGCAAACGCCAGAAAATCAATGCACTGCTTGAGGATGGCAACGAACATGTCGGTTCAGAACTTTATGAATATCTTTTTACGACCATTCGAAGCCTGAAGCACTCCAACGAGATTCCCTTGGAATTGGAAAGGATTGGACAGTTTATCCGAGATGCTGAGAGCATGGAGCTTCTCCAGACCGACGAACGGACGAATCTGTTGAATCAGTGTGACAAACGGCGTATGTTGTGGCAGAATATGTCTAGGACAGGGGAGGACAGAAGCCAGCGCAATGATTCAGAATATACGCCTGAAATCATGGACATACGCAGGCATCTGTCTGAAGCTGCCAACGTGATTCTGTTGGTTGACGGCTATAACGTTATGATGCGTTCTGATGGTTGGAAACGCTATCAAGAAAAACGTGGAATGAGTTTTCAGGAAGTTCGAGGCGAGTTTATCGCGCGATGCAGGAGCATTGCCCGCTATTTCAAGTCGCTTCGGTTGGTGTTTGATGGCGATGACGCTTATTTCGACAATGTTTTGCCATGCTCTGATGGCCTTTACGTGGTATATGCCCAGCACAAGGATGAGGAGCATAATGCGGACAGGTATATCAAGGAGTTTATCAATGGCGATAAACAGGCAGGGGAAAGATTTTGGCTTTGCTCTGAAGATTTTGGCATTCGCCAGGATGTGCAGAGGGTTGATGCATTTGTCAGCAACCTGGCCTTGAACCGATTTATCGGGATGTGAGAAGGTTTCAGAAGAATGACTGAACACCATGAAACAGATATTAAGCAAGAGAGCATGGCTGAAAACGATGCCGAAATGGACCACTTTCTCGAGCTAGAGAAGGAACGTCTTGGTCTGCATGTCAGCATCACAGAGCCGCCATTGGAGGTGCTTGGGAAGCTGGGCACTGGTGGCAGTGGCGAGGTCTGTCTTGCCGTCGATAGTATTCTTGGGAGGAGTGTCGCCGTCAAGTTTTTGCACAAGGAACTGCGTGCCAGATCTGATCAGCTTGAACGCATGATACGGGAGGCGCAGGCGGCAGCCCAGTTGGAGCATCCCAATATTGTTCCCATCTATTCCATTGGACTGAGCCCGACTTATGGCGTCTATTTCACGATGAAGCGTCTGCGTGGGGATTCACTGAGGCATATCCTTTCTGAACTGGCATTGCAGAATCCTGCCTATACCTGGCGTTATACGCCCTCCCGTCGTCTTGCCATTTTCATCCGCATTTGTCAGGGGGTGTCCTATGCGCACAGCAAAGGGATTTTGCATCGTGATCTGAAGCCCGAGAATGTCCGTATCGGGGACTATGGCGAGGTGACGATTATTGACTGGGGGCTTGTCCATGAAGTTTCATCCAAATCAACCAGGCGAGATGGCAAGAAAAAAGGGGACGATAAGGGGCACGCGACCTGGGAGAACGAGCTTGAAATCGACAAGTTCATTAATACGAGCAATCCGACACTGGATGGTGAGCTGAGTGGTACTCCAAGGTATATGTCTCCCGAGCAGGCGGAGGCGCAAAACTCGGAACTTGATGAACGCTCTGACATCTATTCTCTTGGGGTAATTTTATATGAACTTCTGACTTGCTATAATCCCTTTTACGACAAGGAATCGCAGCGTGATATAATTGATGCGGTGTGCAAAGGGAACTACCATAAGCCACGCCGTTTTGCGACCGCTAAAAATGTGTCTGAAGAACTTGAGGCGATTTGCCTCAAGGCAATGGCGTTGCACCGTGAGAACCGCTATCAGAGCGTGAACGAACTATTGAAGGATATTTATGCACATCAAGAGGGAAGTCAGGTCCAGGCTTTCACGGGAAATGCCTACCGCAAGATGATGAAGCTTTTTAGGCGAAATCCTATTCGGACTGCGGTTTTCTTCAGCGCAATCCTTGCAGTTGTCTCCTTTGCATCAATACGCTATTTCATTGACAAGCAGAATTTTAACAGAGTTATGGAACAAGTCGAGGAATCATTGGATACTGTTAAACGCCATCAGCATCTGCTGCAATATAAACAAGAAGGGAGCGCGGGCATGGATCCAGATTTCCAGAAAAAGACGGCCAATATGCAGAACGAAATCGAGAATCAGCTTGAGGCGGCGAACCTGCTGTTGAATTCTGTCTCCAATTTCAAGCCAGGGCTTTATCGTTTTCAACGTATCCAGGAGAGACTCCTGATGAATGATATGCGCTTCTGCGCAAAGTACAGGCATTTCCCCGAATTGCGGAAAAGGCTGGGACAGGCGGACGAACTACTTGTCTTCAGGCGCGAGTATGCAAGTCCAGAGTTTATGGAGGCTGTTTATCAGGCGCGTCTGCTTCTTTCTGGAAACTGCACGATTGCTTCTGTGGTATCGGAACCAGCAGGAGCCGTCTTGCGCATCCAAAAGGTTTTGGCGGAAAACCAGGATGGAAAGCTGATTTTGGATGATTACAAGATATTTAATGAATTTGCCACTGAATCCAATAAAGAGAATGAGCCTGGCAAAGAGAATGAGCCTGGCAAAGAGAATGAGCCTGGCAAAGACAATGAGCCTGGCAAAGAGAATGAGCCTGGCAAAGACAATGAGCCTGGCAAAGAGAATGAGCCTGGCAAAGAGAATGAGCCTAAGAAAAACAATGATGTTGTGGAGGATATGACAGTTGCACATACTCCTTTGCAGAGCTTTACGTTGGCAAAGGGAAAATATATTTTCAGCTTCGAGACACGTGGCGGCCAGAAACTGGAGCTTCCCGTTTTGCTACGTCATGCGGAGGAACGCAATATCCGCGTGGTTGTTCCCCGCGAGATTCCAGCAGGTACAGTCTATGTTCCTGAAGGGTTGTTTTTTCTTGGAGACCATGATCTGGAAGATGACTTGTACAGGCGCCAGTACATTTCTGGTTTTTTCATCGGCAAATATGAGGTGACTTTTGCGGAATACATCCAATTCTGGCTTGAATTGCCAGAAGATGAACGGGATGAGTGTATGCCAGTGGTGGTTCTGACGGATCGGCGAACGCCGATAAACGCCTTGGACAGCAAGGGGCACCTTCACAACAAGCTTCGTGCAGAGTGTCCTGTTGTGGGAATATCGCATGATGCGGCAGTGAAATACTGCACGTGGTATGGGCAACGAATCGGTAGGCTCTGCCGTCTGCCTACTGCCGATGAGTGGGAGGCTGCCGCACGTGGCGTGGATGCTAGGCTCTATCCCTGGGGAAACAGCTTTGGGCCAGAATATGCCAATACCGTTGAAAATGTTGCTTCTCGTGAAAAACAGGGGCATTATCCCGCGCCTCCAGGCTCCTTCCCGAAGGATGTATCGCCGTTTGGGGCGTATGACATGGCAGGAAATGTTCGCGAAATCACGGATAGCCAGTTCAATGACGGAACCGATTACTACCAGATAAAAGGGGCCAGCTTCACTTCCAGCCGTCGTTCCTTGCCACTCTATGTTTCAGGAGACACGCCTTTTTCGCCTTCTGACGTGGGCTTTCGCATCCTTATCCCCTTGCAGCCACAGGATGTTGAGGAGTAGTTCTGATATCCCCTCTTTAGTTTGTTATCTTTACCAGCTGCCTTGCCAGAAGATTTTTCCATCAGTGGTGTTGTTGAGGAGTCCCTTGACAACTCTGTGCTCAACATGTCCGTCGCTAAAGCTGACGTTGAGGCCCTTGCCATGGCGGACTTGCACGTCTTCGCTGGCGTCATAGTCAGGGGCTGTGTTGGGGTATGTACTGCCGTCCCATTGGGAGCCGCTGGAATTTATTCCTACGTTGAGGCGTCCGTCCCCAAGAAACCAGGTCTGGGATGGATACTGCATGATTACCTTGCCAGGCTGGACCTCGTATGAACCGACATAACCGAAAACCCTGTTTTTGCTTACGTTGGCGGCTGCGCCATTGTAACCGTAGCAGCTTTGGATGCAATCACTGTTATAGACATAGCGGTACTGTGCCGATGGACACTGAAAAACGCCTTGGATGATGGGCTTCGTCGCGGAATATCCCGTCTTGTCGTATGTCCCGAGAAGATAGGGATAAAGGTAATAGTTCATGGTAAGGGGATGATATCCCCAGCAGGCGTATTCGTCATTGTCCGATTCATAGAGGTTGAGGGCGAGAGCAAGCTGTTTGAGGTTGTTCTTGCAGCTTGTGTCCCGTGCCTTTGCGCGCGCCTTGCTCAAGGCGGGCAACAACATGGCGGCTAGAATGGCGATGATGGCAATGACGACTAAAAGCTCAATCAGCGTGAATGGTTTTCTTTTCATTGTCTTTATGCTCCAGGATAGTTTGGTTTTCATAGATTTCTATTTATTATACAAATGAAAAGAGAAAAAGCAAGTTGTTGCTAGAAAATAACCTCACTGATACTGCCGTTTGGGGCAAGGCCTTTGGAGGAACGTTTTTTTGCAGGTTTGGAGGACAGTTTCCTTGGGGGAAAACGGGCGCGCTTCGCGCATCCCAGAAGCACTCCAGAAGAGTCCTGGGGCCAATCCCTCTGGGGTGCGCGTTCTACGCGTACCCTTTGTACCAGTGGGCTATGTAGTGCCCATGTTGTTTAACCACAGGCGAATCGCCGATGGGTTTCTTTGTCACCGTATTTGTCATCAGTGGAGGCAAGTTCCTCTGGCGAATAAGCCGTTTGGATTTCACGCACGAGAACTTGTTCGGGGAAATCCCCCTCCACCATTGTGAACAGGATTCGCCAGGTGCGGTAGGCGAGAACATGCGAACCATCTATATCGGGGCAGAGGCGGTTTCGGGTGCTGTCGAGAGGGGTGATGGATAGGCGATCCTGGATGAAGTCCTGGATGCAGGGCACGCCATTGTTGGCAAGCCACTCTAGTTGCCGTGCCGCGAGTTCCGTGTATTGGATTTGGTAGCATTTCTCGTTACCCTCGGCTGTCCAGCCAGGGGATGCATCTGGGAAGGAATCTGCATACGGAAGATAGGGTTTGATGTCGAGGATGGGGGTACCGTCAAGCAGATCGTGGGAGGAGATGAAGATGTTGCGTCCCTTGATGGCATCAAGGTGGACGCAGGAGATGCCTATGCGTGAAGGCCTGTAGGGTGAACGCGACGCGAATAGGCCGACTTTCTGGTTGGTATGGCGGGGGGGCTGGATCATTGGTTTCCAGGTGGTGTTCTTGTGAAAAAGGAAAACCACCCAGATGTGGGAGAAGGAATCCAGTCGGAAAAGGGCATTCTCATATTCAGGCATGAGCGTGATGATGCCTTTGTTGCCAGTTGCCAGGACCCCCTGCCTCGGCACATCGTATGGGTATTTTTGCTTGCAGGAGAAGAATCCAATGGGGCTTATGATATATTGGGGCCTCTCGGTCATTGCGGGAGTCCTTCAATGAGGAGTTTTCGCGCAAGCTCCATCTGCTGCGCGCTGCCGAGGACGGTGACCTTGTCGCCTGGTTGGAAAAGGAGATCTGGACCAGGATTGTCCGTTGGGGGGGCTTCCTTATGTTCGATTCTGACCACATTGGCGCCAGTTGCATTGCGGAGATGCAGTTCCTTCAAGGACTTTCCGCACGCGAAACCGTTGGCTGGGATGTAAATGGACGAAAGCTGCAGTGAAAGCATGCTGGTGATGGTGTCCATTGCGGAATCCCCGATGTCGCTCTGGCTTAAAAACTTTTGGGTGTTCTTGAGTTGTTCTTCGTTGGCGAGAAGGAAAAGCGTATCTCCCTTTTGAATGACGGTTCTGGGGCCAGGGTTGAGAGTGGATTCACCGTTTTGATGGAGTATTTTGGTGATGGTGATGCCTGTCCTGTTGCGTAGTCGGAGGGCGGCGATGCTTTTGCCGATGGCACCTGAATGATCGGGGATTGGCAACTGCTGGACAATGCTTGACAATGTTTCAGGCTCCTGGGCAGGCGTTTCTTCGCGGTCGAAGACCATTTGAAGGGTCTTTTGCGTCTCAAGAGCCATTGGCTGAATTCGTTTCCACCAGATGAAACCGATGATGACATAGCAGAGCAGGATGCAGAGCATCTCAAACTTGCTGGGGATCAGCAGGACGCTGAGGGCGGTGAACTCAATCGTTGTCAGAGACATTAGAATGAGAAAGACGATGAGGTAGGTCATCCTCTGCATGGGGTGTGCCAGTCCGTGTTTGATGAAGGAGGGGACTGATGCCTCTCCAATTCCTTCCGCCAGTTTTCGTGCATTGATGAATACACCGATGAAAATGGGAAAACTGAAGAGGCAGCTCAACAGCCACAGGAGCATCGTGCGGTAGTTGGATAGGAAACTGGGCAGGGCACCCCACAACTCCTCCTTGCCTTGCAGGTAGTGTGCGACTGCAAAGATAACGGCGATGAGGAGCAGGTTCGTTGCAAACATGAAGGCGTTCCGTTTGAAGAAAGGAGTGATGGCGCTTTTTTTGACTTGGTGTCCCGTGCGCTGGGTCCACAGCGTGTAGTTTTCCAGAGCCTGGCGCACACGGGTGGGCAGTTTTTTGTCCAGCCATTCGGAAAAAGGCTGCGAGGCTTTCAATAGGAACGGGTTAACAAGAGTGGTGATGACGGAGACGCCGACGGCAATCTGGTACATTTTAGGATATGGCTCTGCCTTGTTGCAGAGTTCGATGCCCAGCAGGGCGACAAGATAGGCGAAGTCGCCGATCTGCGCAAGTCCGATACCTGTCTTCAAGGCATCTTTATGGGGCAGTCCAGTGATGAAGGAGGCCAGAAGGCAGTTGATTGTCTTTCCTACAATCACGATGACGGAAAGAAGCAGTATAATCAGGAGGTTGTTCCACATCTGGTGCAAGTCAACCATCAGTCCGATGGTGACGAAGAAGATGGCGGAGAAGGTGTGCTTCAAAGCCGAGGTGTGTTCGTGGATGCGATGGGAAACGCTGGATTCCGCCACGACCGCACCGACCAGAAAGGCGCCAAGCGCAAGGCTGAATTGCATCTTCTCCGCAATAAAGGCGATGCCGAAGCAGATGCCAAGGATGATGATGAGCAGCGTTTCCTCGTCCTTCATCTGGCGTATCTTGTTGAGGAATCTGGGGAGCATCAGAAAGCCAAAGACCAGCACGCCAGCGAGGAACATTGCAAGGAGACAAAGTTGCCTGCCGAGTTCCGCCGCCTGGAATTGTCCTGTCATGGCTAGTCCAGTCAGGATTGCCATGACGCCGATGGTGAGAATATCCTCTGAAAGCGTAGTCCCGAAGATGATGGCGGCGAAATACTCCTTGGAGCAGCCCATTTCCTCCAGGCTCTTGGCGAGGAGGGTTGTGGAGGAATCGCATAGGACGGCACCCAGGAAAAGGCTTGGCAGAAAGCCCCAGCCCAATATGTAGGTCCCTGTGGCATAGCCAATGAGAAGCATGGCTGCCAAGTCGTATGCGGCGGTTGGAAAGACCATCCCGCCGATTCTGCGGAGCTTGCGGATGTTCAGCTCCAGTCCCATGGTGAACATGAGAAAGATGATGCCCAGGTTGGCCAGGACGTTCACGCTGTTTTCGCTGGCGATGAGAAATCCTTTGATATTGGGAAGTCCCATGAAGGTGCCAGCCGCGATATAGCCGATAACTTTGGGCCATCCCATATAGTGAAAGAGGGCTGCAAACAAGCCCGCGACCAGCATGACGGCGGCCAGGTCCTGCACGAGGGACTGTTTGCTCAACGCCATTTCGGCTATGGGAAGAATGGTGACCATGCTATAGAAAAGCGTTTGTTTGTGCTATGTTGTCCAAATTGGCAAGAAGCATGAATAGCCTGTCCAGGCCGATGGCGACACCTGCGGTTTGCGGGAACCCCAGGCGGATTGCGTCCAGGAAGGGCTGGTCGAGCTTGTAGATGTCCCTGTGTTCGCGTGCACGGAGGCGAGTACATTCGATAAAACGCCGTGTCTGTTCGGGCGGGTCAGCCAGTTCGGTGCAGGCATTGCCGAGTTCAAGCCCCGCGACATAGACCTCCCATCGTTCCACGCGGTTGGGGGTGCCTGGAATCTGTGCGGAGAGACCGCTGCAGGCAAGTGGATATTCCGTGAGGGCGGTGGGGCGTCCGTTCATTCCCAGGTATGGTTCGACCGATTCGCAGAGCACCTCCTCGAATACCCCCTGTGCGATGCATTCATCCAGCTCTTTGTTTGCGAAACGGCTGAACGACTCCTGGACGGTGATGCGCTCCCATGGAAGCGCAAGGTCGAGTTCTTGTCCACGGAAGTGACAGCGTGTAGAGCCGAGCACCTGATTGGCTGTGAACGCCAGCAGTTTTTCGGCATCGGCGAGCACATCCATCCAGTTGGCCTGGGTGCGGTACCATTCCAGCATGGTGAACTCCGTGAGATGTCTGGCTCCATGTTCTTCACGGCGGAAGCAAGGGCCCGTCTGGAAGATTTTGCCATATCCAGCCGCCAGCATCCGCTTCATATGGAACTCTGGAGATGTGCGGAGCCATTCGGCGCCAGAGGGGACTGCCTCAATGTAGTCTTCCAAAGCAGGTGTCGGGATGCGCACAGGGGTGAATACCTCCAGAAAACCCTGTTCATGGAAAAAACGCCGCACGGCTTCCACGGCGGAGGCGCGCAGTTCCAGAACATTTTTCATTGCCTGCAGGTTTGCACGTTCAGCCGCTGCCGCCTCCAGGTCTGGTTTGTCCACCCAGATCTCCTTTATGTCATCGGGTATCGTGCTCATTTCTGCAGCACGTCAAAGGCGACTTGCACGCGTCCGAATGGCGCGCTGACCTGAACGCCTGCTACCCTGGCGCGTACGGCTTCAATTGCCTCCTGGGCGATTTTGATGCCAGTGGCAAGCTGTTCGTCATTGGCGGCATCCGCCATGCGTTTCATGATGGAATCGGGCACGACGACGCCAGGCACCTCATTTCTCATGAATTCCGCGTTACGGTAGCTGACCAGGGGCCAGATGCCTGCTATGACGGGGATGTTCAAGTCGCTGATGGCATCCATGAAGCGGAAGAGCGCCTCTGGAGCAAAGACGGGTTGCGTGGTAATGTAGTCCGCCCCTGCGGCGACCTTTTCCCTCATGCGGCTGATTTCGCGGTCAAAGTCCAGTGCATTGGGGTCGGCGCCGACTCCGACGACTGCCTCTGTGGCAGGTCTGATGGGCTGTCCGCCCAGGTCTATGCCATGGTTGATGTGCTTCTGGAGCTTAACCAGGCCGATGGAATCCGTGTCAAAGACCCCAGACGCGAAGCTGTAGTTGCCCAGCTTGGGTGGGTCGCCCGTGATAAGCAGAAAATTGCGGAGGCCGCACGCGGCGGCGCCCAGCATATCGGACTGAAGGGCGATCATATTGCGGTCACGTCCGCAGATATGGACGACGGTCTCGATACCAGCCTGCTGTTGGACGAGCATTCCCGTGACCAGTGCGGAAAGGCGTGGGCTGGCGCGCGGACCATCTGGTATGTTCAAGGTATCAATGCCATGCTCGCGGCAGAGGATGGCCTTTTCGATGAGCTTGTCTGTCTGCCAGGTCGTAGGCGGTGTGAGCTCGATGGTTGTAATCCATTGATGGTTGGCGAGTTTGTAGCCAAGTTTTGAGCGTTCCGCAAGCGGCTTTTCTGGCACCATGTTGGATGTGTCGTCCGTTCCCTGGATGACTGGTGCGTTGAGGATGGCCTTTGCAAATGGCTTCAGTGCACGGGCAAGTTCTGCAATGTGGGCGGGGGTTGTACCGCAGCATCCGCCGATGGCGCGTGCACCCAGGTTGATGTAGCGCTGTGCGTAGGTAAATAGATATTCGGGCGAGCAGAGATAGAGCTGGCGTCCGTCCTGCATACGGGGAACCCCTGCATTGGGCTGTACAATCAATGGTAATTGGGTGGATTTGACCGCATATTCAAGGACTGTCAGCATGGAATCGGGACCTGTTCCGCAGTTGAGACCGAGCGCAACAGGTTGCGGCAGGTTTTCAAAAGGAGCCAGTCGCTGGCGGACAGAGGAGGAAATATCTCCGTCTTCTGGGATGGAGAAGGAGAGCACAAAAGGAAGATCGATGCCTTTCATGGCCATGGATGCCTCCAGGGCGGTTTCCCGATTGGGCAGCGTTTCAAAAATCAGGAAATCCACGCCGCCCTCAAGCAAAGCCTTGGCCTGGTTAGACAGAGCTTGGATGCGATCGTCTCGATTGCTGGTGAGGGTGAAGATTGGCCCTATGGAGCCTGCGACTAGGATTTTTCTCTCCTTGCATTCATCGGCGGCCTTTCTGGCGAGCTGGGCGGCGGCGATGTTGATTTGCCTGGCTTTGTCCATGAGACCATATTGCTTCAGTGAGATGGCATTTGCCCCAAAGGAGTTGGTTGTAAGCACATCGGCTCCTGCCTTGACGTAGTCTTCATGAATGCTGGAGACCAGTTTGGGACTGGAAAGGCAGACCTCGTCATAGCTTCTGTTGGTGAAAACGTGCCTGGCGTAAAGTTCCGTCCCCATGGCACCGTCAAATACCAGCAGCCTTTCCTGAAGTATTTGGGATAAATTGACTGTCATAGCGATTCCAAATCAAAAAAATAAACTCTTCATCATGTTTGCGATTGGCGAAATTGCTAAAAACAACTATAATATACACGACTTTCTTTTTCGTGTAGCGTGTTTTGTCAATGAAAAGCAAAAAAGGAGTGACTATGAGCAAAGAAATGAAATGGGTGCTGACGGACAACTCGAAGCGCGTCTATGTTGAAAACTGTGTCATTGACCCGACTTTGCTGCATTGCAGCGAAAGCGGTAACTGGTCTGTGGTCAAGACACGTTTGAAAGGCGGTTTGTCTGATGGCGTGGACATCATCGAGGTCAATAATGGCAGACTCTCTTTTACCGTGATTCCCACACGCGGCATGGGACTGTGGCGCGGTAGTTGCGACGGATGCTCCCTGGGGTGGGATTCCCCTGCCAAATATCCCGTCAATCCGATGTTCCTGAACATGATGGAACAGGGTGGTTTGGGGTGGCTCAAGGGGTTCAATGAGTGCATTGTCCGCTGCGGATTGAACTCCAACGGGGCCCCTGGAATCGATTCCGTCATCGATAACAACGGCAATCTCTCCGAGGTCATGCTCAGCCTTCATGGCAACATTGCCAACCTGCCTGCAAACTATGTGGAGGTTAGCATTGTTCCCGCTGGTGCACAGACGAAGATCGTGGTGAAGGGGATTGTCGATGAGGCTCGCTGCTTCTGCCCGCAGTACCGCTTGGTCAGCACCTTCACGACTATTGTCGGAAGCAACAAGGTTGACATCAAGGACGAGGTGACCAACTGGGCGGATTCCCCCACGGAGTTCGAGATGCTCTACCACTGCAACTTCGGTCAGCCTTTCCTGGACACGGGCGCGAAGCTGGTCTGCCCTGCGCTGGAAGTCGCCCCGCGTGACCCCCGTGCCGCCGAAGACATCAAGACCTGGGACACCTACAAGGCGCCTGAGGCGGGCTATGTCGAACAGGGTAACTACCTGGAGATGGCCGCGAAGAAGGATGGCTCCACCCTCTCCATGATTCGCAACAAGAAGGGTGACAAGGGCGTCATCATGCGCTTCAACAAGAAGCAGCTTCCCTGCTTCTGCCAGTGGAAGCACACCACGGGCATGAACGAAGGCTATGTCACGGGTATGGAACCAGCCGTCAACTATCCGAACAACAAGTCCTTCGAACGCAAGAAGGGACGTGTGATCACGCTAGCCCCTCAGCAGACCTATACCATCGATCTGACTCTTGAGGTACAGACGACCGCCGCTGGCGTCACCGCCATCGAGAAGGAAGTGGCTGCCATCATGGGCAAGAAGAAGACAGTCGTCCATATGAAGCCCATTGCCAAGTGGTCACCAATTGAGTAACGACGACGGTCCACTCCTAACTTAAAAGGGACGGGAGCGACGGGAGGGACGGGAGCGACGGCAAAATGACGCTAAGGCTTCTTTTTTGTCGCTCTTGTCTCTCATGTTCCTCCCGTCCCATTATGCCCTGTCCTGTCCCCAGTGCTCAGAGTGCTGGGAGAGGGGGAGGCTTTCTGCCTGGAGATTCCTTTCAAAGAATGAGTGAACTTGATGCAAGAGAGAAAAGGCGCATGGAAATGCGCTTTTTTCTGGTCTATGTGGCGTTGTTTACGCCATACGCGGTATTGACCCCCTATTTACAGCAGCTTCTGCATCTGTATGGTTTCGAGCACGATGCCATTGGCTACATCCAGGGTGCAGTGGAACTGATGGGGGTGCTGGCCCCTCCAGTATGGGGAATCCTGAGTGATCGGGTGCATCGCCCTCGACTGGTTCTTTGCACCACTGTTCTCTTGTGCATACCAGCCATTCTGCTGCTGCGTCCAGGACAGGGACTGGGTACCGCACTGGGCATTGCCTTGCTGATAGGCTTCTTCAACAAGCCTTCCATTTCATTGACGGATGGGCTGACGTTCGGCCATTTCAGGCGCAATGGCTGCGACTATGGCCATGTGCGCATAGGGGGGACGATTGGATTTGTTCTTTCGTTAATCCTGTTTGAACGTGTCTTGGGCATCAGCGGGGATACCACAGGGCGCCTGATTGTCTCCACGCTGATAGGGGCATTGCTGTTCCAGGCGGTTTTGGTGTGGGTTGTGCCGCGGTTGCCTAAGGAGACGGACGCTTCGGTTGCCTCCCGTTCCCCGAAGAAGGAATCTCTGCCATGGCGACGCCTGATGACACCGACATTCCTTGGCCTGATAGTCGCAGCTTTTCTGGCGCGTTTTGCCATGATGAGCTACTACAGCTTCTTTACCCGTTATTTGAATGAGGTTTATCATTGCGAGAGCGTGGGGTATGTGTGGCTGATGGGGTCGATGGCAGAGTTCCCTGTTGTCTTTTGGAGTCGCCAGATCATAGCACGCATCGGGGTGAAGCGGATGTTCATACTGGCCATGGTTGGGACGGTGCTCCGTCTGTTTGGTTTTGCCTGCGAGAGTGCACTATGGGTGACAATGTCGATGCAACTACTTCATGCGCTGACGTTTGGAGCGTATCACTGCTCGACGTTGACATACGTGAGCCGTGCTTTCCCTGCAAAGTTTCAGGGGAGCGTGCAAACCATTTACGCTGCATTGACGGTTGGCCTGGGGAGTGTCTGCGGCAGCGCTGTTGCGGGAGTTGTTCTCCAGCACAGCAGTTATTACACGATGTATCTGTCATTCAGCGGCATTGCCTTGATTGCCTTGATTATCAGCTTTTTCCTTGATATGGACGGGAAAAAAGATTTTTCGTCAACCAACGAGAATTTTCGCTAAAAAAAACACATATTTGATTATATGGATTGCAAGAAACTCTATTGACTAAGGAGGTTATTTCTTATGAAATTACCTCAAAGGTCACTAGGAAGTGAATCATGACGGAGACAGGACGTAAAACATCGGTTACAACGCAGACACGGACGCGTCTGCGCCCTCCTTCCATGTTTAATGTCGTCATGTACAATGACGATTTTACGACGATGGAGTTCGTGGTTATGGTGCTTATGGTTGTCTTTGATTATGACAAGAACACGGCAATCGGAAAGATGCTGGCAATTCACGGAAGCGTAAAGCAGGTTGTTGGAAAATACGTCAAGACAATTGCAGAGTATAAAGTGCAACAATGTGACGAAATGAAGAAAGCGCATGGCTTTCCTTGGTTTCGTGTAGAAATAGAGAGGGAGGTGGAGGAAAATGGCGGATGCTGAAAACAATCATACAAAATGGCTGAAATCCAGGAAAGGCAGGAAGTTTGCCAACAGGTGCAAGGAACTTGTCCTCAGATTCAACTCGCCTTGCGTGATGCCAGAGCATATCCTGCTGGCGATTTGGGATTCCATGGATATCCAAATCATGTTTACACTGAACGAATCCCTGCATGGCAAGGCTCGAGAGAATCTGGAACTATTTCTGGAAGAACTGACTGATGAATCATCAAATGATACCAGAATGACCAACACCCCGTTTACAACGCGGTATTGGGAAAAGGTGGATGAACTTGTTAATGAACTTGATATGGATTATTCCAACCTTTCTGAAGCAGTCTTTCTGTTGGCATTGCTCTATGAGGAGGACAGCTTTCAGCAATACCTGCTCTTGTCCTTGGGATTTACGGCAGAGAAGCTTTTCAAGGCATTGAAGGAGGATGAGCCTTTCTTGCTCACGGAAGATGATGCTCCCGTTGACGGGAAACTCTTTTCTGATGATGACAGCGATGATGATGCGTCGGACAACGCAGAAGATGACTTAGACGAGGATTTTTGGAAACGTGCCCGTGGGAGAAAACTGAGACTGCCAAACGAACAGGCTATGGAGAATACTCAAGCATCGGACAATAAGTCGTCCAGTGGCATTCCTGAGCTACTTCGTCCGTTCCTGATAGACCTGGTGGAGTTGGCGAAGGCTGGAAAGATTGACGATGTCATCGGTCGTGCCAAGGAAACGGAAGAAGTGATGCGCGTCTTGAACCGCAAGAAGAAATCTGCTCCTTTGTTGATTGGCGCCCCTGGTGTTGGAAAGACGGCGGTGGTAGAAGGATTGGCCTTGCGCATCGCGCAAGGAAACGTGCCAGGCATGATGAAGGACACGCATATTTACAGTCTGAATGTCAATGGCTCGATTTCTGGTGCAAACTGCCGAGGAGACTTTGAAAAACGCCTGAGTTCCACCTTTGAGTTCATCGAAAAGCAGGAGAATGCCATTCTTTTTATTGATGAGCTTCATAGTTTCCTTAACGCGGAGGCTGGCGGCAACCATGCTGGAGATGCAATCAAGCCTGAGATTGCCAGCGGCAAGCTGCGTTGCATCGCCACAACCACTGATGAGGATTTCCGCAGGCATATTGCGCCTGAAAAGGCCTTTGCCAGGCGTTTTCAGACCATCATGATAGCCGAACCCTCTGCCGATGACTGTTTCAAGATTCTCCAGGGAATCAAGAAACTCTACGAACAACACCATCACATTCAGATTCAGGATGAGCAGTTGAAGCGAATCATTTCCCTGAGCATACGGTATCTGCCTGGACAGACGCTTCCTGACAAGGCCATTGATGTCCTGGATACGGTCGGCTCCAAATATCGTCTTCATTCGAAGGACGAGGCGGAGGTTGTGGGAGACAAGAAGGCGAGAACAGTCTTAAACGAGGACATTGACGCTGTGATTTGTTCCATGGCAAAACTGCCATCCATTCCCAGTTTCGATGGGAAAGGCAATGACAACGATTTTGCCGAGATGGCTACCCTTGAGGACAAGCTCAAGTCGAAGGTCTTCGGGCAAGACGAGGCTGTCAAGGTTCTGGTGCGTGCCCTCAAGATTTCAAAGACTGGTCTGATGTCGGAGCGTGCAGGGACATTGGGAAACTTTTTCTTCGCGGGGCCCACTGGCGTTGGCAAAACGGAGATTTGCAAGAGCCTGGCCGCCGCCATGAACATGAAGCTGGTTCGTTTTGACATGTCTGAATATCAGAGTGACCAGATGCTGACGCGTTTTATTGGCAGCGCCCCTGGATATGTTGGGTTCGAGGGCGGTGGTCAACTGACCAATGCCGTTCGGGACAACCCCAACTGCGTCATCCTTCTGGATGAAATCGAGAAGGCTCATAGCGCCATCCACAATCTGCTTTTGCAGGTGATGGATGATGGTGAACTGACAGACAGCCGAGGTTTCAAGACCGACTTTCACAATGCCATCTTGATTATGACCTCCAATGCAGGCTGCACAGAGGCGAGCGCGAAGTCCATGCGCCTTGGATTTGGCGCAAAGATTTCTGACAGCTTTGATGACGCCATCATCCAGACCGCTATCAAAAACGGTTTTAGCCCTGAATTCCGTTCGCGTCTTACCGCAAGCGTTGTTTTCAAGGAGCTTGGAAACAAGGAAATGGAGCGCATTGTCGATCATAAGTTCAATGAGATTGTCACCAAGGCACAGACTAGAGGCTTCTCCGTGAAACTGACAGACGAGGCGCGTGAAAAGATCGTTCAGAAGGTCATGGAGGCAAAGCAGGGGGCGCGTCCAGTGGAGAAGATTCTTGATGACGAAGTGCGTGCGCCGTTGGCGGACATCATTGTCGCTTCTGGAAAGCAGCATGAGTTCAGCCTGGTGCTGAAGGATGGCAAATTGAGGATGGAGTAACCGCATGGCGAGGGTCATGCTACTTCCTTGAGATTCAGAGATTATGGTTATTGGCATTGACATCGGAGGCACCAAATGCGGGGTCGCCAAGGCGGATGAACAAGGGAACATCTTGGAGACAAGACTGTTCAGGACGACAACCTGCCAGGAGACGTTGGCTAAAATTTTGGCTGCTGTCGAGGAACTGCACCCAGGGGATTCCCCAAAATTCGGCATCTCCTGCGGCGGTCCGCTGGATGCAGGGCGGGGGATTATCCTCTCGCCGCCTAACCTTCCAGGCTGGGATGAAGTCCATATCACGGAAATTTTGGAAAGGCGCTTCGGTGGACATGCGCGCCTGATGAACGACGCCAATGCTGGCGCTCTAGCTGAATGGAAGTTTGGAGCTGGCCGCGGTACACGCAACATGGTTTTCCTGACCCATGGAACAGGAATGGGATGCGGTCTGATTCTCGAAGGTAAACTCTATGAGGGAACCACTGGCGATGCAGGTGAGGCAGGACACGTGCGGCTGGCTCCAGACGGCCCAGTCGGCTATGGCAAGCCTGGCTCTTTCGAGGGGTTTTGCTCTGGTGCTGGCATAGCCAGGCTTGCCAAGGGGAGGATACCTGGTTTCCCTGAACCGACCGCCAAGGAGGTGGCGGAGGCTGCTGATCGCGGGTGTTCCGAGGCGATTGCCGTCATGAATGAAAGTGGTGCATGGTTGGGACGCGCCCTTGCTATGCTGATTGATATCTTGAACCCTGAAATGATTGTTTTGGGTTCAATATTTGTGCGCAGCGGACATTTGCTGAAAACAGCCATGCAACGCGAGCTTGAGGCGGAAGCACTGCCGTCGGCCTTGGCTGCCTGTCGCATCGTTCCTGCGGAACTTGGCGAGCGGACTGGCATAATCGCCGCTGTGACAGTTGCGCTGACAGCCTACTAGTGCAAGGCATTAGATAATGTCGTTCTTTCGTTCTGTCCTTGCAAGGTGTTAGTTTTTTCAAGTTTGCTTTCTAGCTTGAGCAAGGATGTTATGGTCGTTTTTTGGGGGGAATTATATACTTTAGTTGCCGATTGGACTTTACCCACAGAGAAGAGCCGCGTAAGCGGCGGCAAGAGTATAGCCGTGGGTGGAGCGAAGCCGCGATAGCGGCGAAGCGAAACCCACGGTCAGATGCCCCCCCCAGTCCCCGTGCGCCTTGCCGCGTAGCGCAGCGAAGCGGCAAGGCGCATCTTGGCTATCGACCAGTGAGGGATAATTTCATCAGGAAACTGAAGTATATAGTTCCCTTTTTTTGCTCTATGGGTTTTCTCAGCTGGAACCATGCAGGAAAATCTGTTATGTCTGATTCAAACCCTCATGGCAATTTTGCTGTATGGTGGGATGCTTTCTGTGAGCCAGACATTGCCGCCGATGACGGAGTGGTGCCCGATGGTGACGTTGCCGAGAATGGTGCTTTCCGCGTAGATGGTGACGTTGTCCTCGATGTTGGGATGGCGCTTGTTGCCTTTGATGATTTTGCCGCATGCGTCTTTCGGGAAGCTGAGTGCCCCAAGCGTGACCCCCTGGTAGAGCTTCACGTTGTTGCCGATGACGGCGGTCTCGCCGATGACAACGCCCGTACCATGGTCGATGAAGAAGTGCCGTCCGATGGTAGCTCCTGGATTGATGTCGATGCCCGTTATGGTGTGTGCATATTCGCTCATGACCCTGGGGAGCAGCGGGACATGCGCCACATAGAGCTCGTGCGCGATACGGTGAACGCTGATGCACTTGAAACCTGGGTAGGCAAGGATGATTTCATCGAGGGACTGCGTGGCGGGGTCGCCGTCGAGGGCGGCCTGCACATCGTCCAGCAGGAGTTCCCTGATTTCGGGAAGTTTTTTGAGTAGGGCGGCTGCGACGGAACGCGCGTGCTGCACACAGTCCTCATTGCAGTTTTCTCGCTTGCACTTATAGGAGAAGGCCTTGGCTATCTGCGAGGCCAGGCCGCTGTGAATCTGGTTAAGCATGTTGCCAACGGTGAAGAACTGTCCAGCCTGGGTGATTTCACGCCGTCCCGTGTAGCCAGGGAAAAGGAGGTCCAGCATCGATTCCAGAAGCCCCACGACGACGTCACGCTCGGGGATGGACTGGTTTTCGCTGTAACTGACGCCAAGGCCCTTTGCGTAGGAGTCGCAGAGCTGGCCCGTGACCTCCTGCGCCATCTCCGTGCTCCAGTCAATGCGTCCATTCATGCAGTTCTCGCAGGTCTTCATCGCTTGCTTTATGGGATTCTCTGATTTGTTCATTTGGTGCTGTCCTTTTCAATGAGGATGGTGACGGGGCCGTCGTTGACCAGGGAGACCGCCATATCTGCCCCGAACTCGCCAGTCTCCACCTTGGTGCCAGACTGCTTCAGCCTATCGACGAAGTAGTTGTAGAGTGGCTCGGATACGGGTGGCTGCGCGGCCTCGATGTAGGAGGGTCTGCGCCCCTTCCGTGCATCGCCGTAGAGGGTAAACTGGCTAACAACCAGCAATTCGCCGCCCACATCGCCCAACGCCAAGTTCATCTTGCCCTCCGCATCGCTGAAGATGCGGAGGGCAAGGCACTTGTCAGCCAGGAAATCGGCCTCCGCCTGGGTGTCGCCGACTTTGACGCCCAGCAGAATCAACATGCCCTTGCCTATTTTGCCGACTGTCTTGCCGTCGATGGCGACGGAGGCCTCTGTTACTCGTTGGATTAGTACGCGCATTTGTATTTCTTGGCTTGAACTTAAAGTGTAGGCAAATAACTTCCATGGGGTTCGCTTCGCTTCATCCATGGTGGGATTCTGTCGCCCCTACGGGGCTTAATTTATGGGAATTATATACTTGAGTTTCCTGATGAAATTGTCCCTCACTGGTCGATGACCAAGATGCGCCTTGCCGCTTCGCTGCGCTACGCGGCACGGCGCACAGGGACTGGGGTGGTCATCTGACCGTGGGTTTCGCTTCGCCGCTGTCGCGGCTTCGCTCCACCCACGGCTATGCTCCTGCCGCCGCTTACGCGGCTCTTCTCTGTTGGTGAAGTCTAATCGGCAACTAAAGTACATAATTCCCTATTTTATTGGGGGCTTTATGTCCGTGGGTTTCGCTCGCCCCAGAGGTGCTCACTCCACCCACGGCTATGCTCTGTCGCCGCTAACGCGGCTTTTTATTGCAGGAATTTGAGTTTGGATTCGTTTTGAGGTGGTGGGACGACTCGCCAGAGTTGGCAGCCAGAGGGCCACTGTTTTTCGAGGATGAGCCAGTCCCGTCCGTTGACGTAGATATCCGCCAGGGGGGAGTTGTCCTTGGGGTAGTATTTCCCATTAGGTGGCGGGATGAGGATGTGCAGTTGTTCGTCGGTCTCCTGCTTGAGTAGATCATCCTGCTGGAAATCCAGCCTGGCGACGAAGCGTTTTTCAAGCGGGTCGGGGTAGGCGGCGGGGAGCTTGAGACCGTAGAGCATCGTGCGGGACTGCGGCCAGAACTGGTCGATGAAGGCGGTGAGTTCTTCGCGTGGGGGTAGTCCCCCTGGTGCCAGTGCCACGATGGAACCATGAGTGAAGGAGGAGGCGATGCGGAAGGAGGCAAGAATGATAATGATGAGGCTTGCCAGCGTTGTCTCTCGGGACACCTTGTGGGGTAACGTGCAGATGCTGGCAAGGGTGACGGTGGAGAGGATGTCCACAATGACAAGCGGCCAAACTGCCGTGGCGGGGATCTGGATGCAGCGGCTGAGGGCGGCTACAGCAAGTAGGAGGACAACCTGGACTATCAGGCACTGGGATGCTTCCTTTTTATCGCTTTTGAGGCAAAGGATGACAAGCGGCGCGAGGAAAAGGAGGATGATAACGCTAAGTGGATTGGGTGTGATTAGAATGAGATTGAAGCCCTTCCGCGAAATCGAAGGAAGCCTGGCGAAAAGGTCGCGCAAACCGAAAAAAACATCGTCCATGACCAGCCAGTTCCAAAGAAGCCAGATGAAGATGCTGTAGGCGGCTGTGGACCAGAGGAGGGTGCGCAGCCCGCTGGTGGGGCTGCCCTGTTCAGCCAGGTCCTTTTTCGCGATGATATAGAGCAGGATGGCCGTGGCGCAGCCCGTGAAGAGTCCTGCTAGGCCGCAAAGACAGAGGATTCCGCAGCAGGCAGAGGCCACGATCATGCTGCGCAGGTTCTTTGTCTCCTTCCACAGAACCAAGTGGTAGAGGATTTCGGCGGCGGGGACGGCGGCAATCCAGTTTGGGTCAAGGGAGAGCAGAACATCCCTAATGACAGGGAGAACGGCACTGAGCAGGATAGGCAACCAAGCAAGTTTCAAGTGCCCTGTATGCAGGAGGATGCGGACAAAGATGGTGAGCATCCAGGCCTGCGTCAGTGCGCACATCAGGCGTGGACCGCTGAGCCTGATAGGCGTGGCGACGGCTTCGCATACCAGCAAGCAAAGGCTCTGGAGGGCGGGGTAGTCGGTATTGCCGACGAGTGCCTGCCTGCCCCAGTTGTTACCCGCGCGGAGCGCCTCCGTGATGGCCTGGTGAATCTCCATCGCCTCTGTTGGCTTATGGGGAAGAAGATACAGCAGGAGCAGCAGCACCACGAAAACGGTGGGCAATGTCCAAGGCGGCAATTTATGTTCAGTGTCTTCTTCCATTGTACGTGGTTAGGGATTAGAGAGTAGGGGCTAAGGATTAGGGGCTAGAGATTTGGGATTAGGGGCTAGGGGCAAAGATAATGAGTCTTTTCCCAAATCCCTATCCCCTAATCCCTCAACTACTCTTGGCAGTGGCATTGGGATCAGCGAAGTGCTTGGTCTTCTCCCAATGGTGTGGGTTCGAGAAGAGTTGGAGGAAGCCCTTCCAAGCGGCGATGCTCATCATCATCCAGTAGAAGGGCATGAGAAGCGAATACTTCGCCAACTCCCCTACACCTCGCCGCACACACGCGATGGCGCTGGTATAGACGAAGATAAAGTTGCCGACGAAGAGGCAGAAGGAGCCCATCGCGAAGATGGAGGTCGGGAAGAACTGGTCCAGACCCGCAGGGCGCACGAAGAGCCAGAGCAGCGTCATGATCCAGTAGAGCGGGTTGACGAGTTGGCTGATGAAGGTGCCGCCGATGAGAAGGTGGAACTGGAGGCTGTTCCAGAAGCCCAGTTTGCGATGGAAATTGAGCAGGTCGCGAGTGTGGATGCAGTAGGTCTGCACATACCCCTTGACCCACCTGGAGCGCTGCTTGATCCAATACGGGACGGAGGGACACGCTTGCTCCCAGGTGGTGGATTCGAGGATGCGCGTTCGCCATCCCTGGCTGAAGAGGCGCAATCCAAGGTCGCAGTCTTCCGTGACGTTGTATTCATCCCAACCGCCGACCTGACGCAAAACGTTCAGACGGAAGTGGTTGGAGGTGCCACCAAGCGGAATGGGGGCTTGGAGGCAATCAAGTCCAGGCAGGCAAAGCCCGAACCAGGTGGCATATTCGGCGGTGAAGCAGCGGGTCAGCAGATTGAAGGTCGGATTGTAGTAGCCCAGTTTCGCTTGGATGCACGCAACATTCGGCGGACACTTCGCAAAGGCGTGGGCTGCTTTCTTGAGTTGGTCGGGCTCGGTCTGGTCTTCGGCGTCGTAGATGACCAGGTAGTCTGCGTCGCCGTCTTCGATGCCAACGTTGCACGCCTTCGGTTTCGTGCGTGGATACGACTTCGGGATGCGGACAACTTTGAATGGCGGCTTCAGGTCGAGCTTGTCGGCAACGGCGAGGGTCTCCTCGTCGTCTTCCTCGATGAGCAGTCTGATTTCAAGACGGTCCTTTGGGTAGTCGAGCTTCTGGAGGCCGCGGATGAGGTTGGGAAGCACGTCACCCTCCTTGTACATGGGCAGGATAACCATGTACTTGGGCCACTTTTTGCCATTCGGCGGGCGCGATATCTCCGCCTTCGTGAAGGACATCTCGCGCGGTTTTCGCAGCGCCAGTTCAATGATAAGCATCCTGTAGAGGGTTGTCAGGAGATAGAAGACGGTCAAGATGAAGTTGACAACCAGCAGCTCGCTTCGGTAGTCGAACACGGCCCAGAGGAGAAGGGCGGTGACGGCTCCGATGAGGAACCACTTCTGCCAGGCGCAGAGCGTCAGCGTCGCCTGCGGGAAGCCCCGCGGCGAAAGAGGCGCGCTGCTGTCGTGCGTGGTCAGGTCGCAAATCTTGTTGGGTGGTGGTTGTGGCATTTTTGACTATTGTCTTGGCAAGTCATTGCCTCTTTTGTTTCTGCATGAGGAGGAATGGTGCAATCTGGTCGGCAAGCCAGTTGATGGCGTTGTCGCTGGGTACGGCGGAGGTAATGCCCTTTGCGCTGTACCACGCCTCCATATCGACGGGGGATGCGATTTGCCTGGAGTAGAGATCGATAACGGGGATGTCCGTAGCGACGGCGATTTCCTTCGTGTAGAGGGCATTCAGCCGCGTAGCTTCCTTGTTTAGGCCAGGCAGAGGTGGCAGGCACACGGGAACAGGTTCGATACCGCGCTCTAGGCACGCTTGAACGATAAATAGGAGGAGCGTGGCGTTGAAGAGCGGCTCCTCTTGCTCCTGGAGGCTGGCAAGCCCGTTGACAAGTACTGCTATGCCAGGCTTCCAATTGAGCAGGTTTTCTAGATGCGCGAGGAGGGTGGCGGTTGTGGTGGCACCTTCGTCGGCCTCCACTGGGGCGAAACCGCAGAACGCGTAGTTTTTTTGCGGAAGCTGAGCAGTTTTTTTATAATAATTTACTTCATCCTTGAAGAGCCTTTCGCGAATTGCATCGCCCAGCTTGTTGGTGCTTTGGGAGGAGTTTGAAGCCCCCGAAAAGGCGTCGAGTACGCAAACGCTCAGGGCATTGGATAATGGTTTGTTTTTCTTGCTGGTTGTAGAAAGCGGGTTGCAGACCAGAGTAACGCGGTTTGATTGAGCCGAGATGGCTTCTCCCGTGGCATCAATGCGGTTGATTTCATCGTGCGGACGGATGAGACGCAGGCATGCGGGGGCGATGGCGTTCTTTCCCGCAAGGGTTATGCGGAATTGGACTTTGTCCGCCTCGTCAGGGAGGCTTTGAATGCAACGTGACAGGATGCGTTGTCCTTCCAAAGGCTCTTCTGTATGCGAAAGGAGGTTGTTGCCCTTGCAGAGTTCCGTGACCAGAGTGGCCTGGGAGAGAATGGCACTGGCGTTTTCAGGCGCGTCGATTTTCAGTGTGCATTCCAATGGCGCGTTGTGCGGAATGACCAGCGGGGATTTACTGATGCGGGCCCGCAGAAAAAGGGGATGGGCGGGCTGGAATCGTTCCACGGCGGGTATCTCCCATTTGCCGTCGAGGCGGATGCCAGGGCGGAAGCTGGCGTTATGCACGAGAGTGTCGCCCTTGAAGGCCAACTCCTTGCCCTCCAAGTCGATGAACACGGCGTTCTTTGCTTGGACAGTGGCCTGGCAGATGGTCTCGTCTGTGGCGGTGAAATGGGTGGCACCGACGGCGTTGTAGAAGAAGGAGGCTGTTTCCTCTGGTTTGTCTTTGGTTTCCAGCGTGAAGCCTGGCAGGAAGTTCGGGGCGGCGTCGCCTGTGACGGGCTCTGGCTTGCCGTTGCGCAGGATGAGGGCCTCTGGCGGGGCTTCATCCCGTCGCAGGAGGGAAAGCAGCTGGATCGTGTAAGTGCCTTTGGGCATGTCGTTCCAGACCTTCCCCATGAATGCACCGTCCCGCTGCTCGGCTGACGTCCAGTCGGCCATGGGCATGCCGTCCGCAAGAATGGCCCATGCGGTGTTGGGCTGCTTGGTACCGAAACTAAAGGTGGTTGCTTCATCGAAATGCAGGACAGTCTCCCACTGGATGGCGTGGCAGGCGTGCGGATTGTCCCCGAATTTCCAGTAGTCGCCCTGAGGTATCTCGCCCATTTTGGTGACGAACGCTGCCCGCATATCGGTTGCCGCCGTGGTTTTCAGGCTGCCGAAGTAGCGTTCAATCTCCTGTGTGGTGAAGGCACGTGTGGTGATGGGGCGCTTGACCAGCGTGACCTTTACCTTGTTTGGTGACGTGTTAAGCACCTCCTTCGGATGCTTCGCCTTGCAGAAGTAAAGCTCCATCTTCCCTGTGCGCTGCTTCTTGGTGAGCGCGGTCAAGTCCAGTCGGATGCCCACACCAGGCACAACGGAAGCAGGGAACGGCGTGCCCTGTCCGTCAAACGCCAGGCAGGAGGCACACTCGACGCCTTTTGGGACAGGCACAAGAAACTGCCGTCCCCACGGCGGCATCTCCGCCGACAGCTTCACATCGGCCTCCTGGACCAGCCACCCGCCTTGTAGAAGGGCAGTCAAGGTCAATAGGATTGTGAATATGCGGTATTTCATGGTTGTCTCTTCCCGCTGCTTGCACAACGGGTGCGAGGAAAAAAGCTGCTTTTGAATTGAAGAAATCCTAAAGCGGATTACATTGAATAGCGAAATAATCAAAACAATAATATAATCAACAGGAGATTTCAATGCATCATTGGTGGTCGTTTTTTGTGGTTGCCTCCCTCTTTTTTGTGGGATGCGGCAAGCGGGCGGAGAAGGAAGCGGTGGAGCGTGCGGTGAACGAGGCGGCGGAACGCTCGATTCAACTTAGCCTGTGGCATATCATGAACTACAGCGGACCGCGTGAGGTCATCGAACGTGCTGTAGCGCGTTTCGAGGCGGAGAATCCAGACTGCAAGGTGCAGATTCAGACCTTTGAGAACGATGGCTACAAAGTCAAACTATCCGTGGAGCTTGCCAGCGGAAATGCGCCTGACGTGATGTTCACCTGGGGCGGCGGCCACCTGAAGGAGATGGTGCGCGCGGAGAAGGTGATGGAACTCACTTCTTCCCTGAAAGAAAACGCTTGGAAGGAGCGGTTTATTGACGCCGCGCTTGACCTTTGCTCACAGGATGGACGCGTCTATGGTGTGCCGCTGGACCTATCCGCAGTGCTTCTCTGGTGCAACTCAACTCTTTTCGAGAAGAACAGCATCTCCTATCCGAAAACCTACGATGAGCTTCTCCAGGCCTGCAAGGCCTTCCGAGCCGTGGGCATTGAACCGTGTGCGCTGGGCAACAAGAACCAATGGACGGGAGCCTTCTACTTCTGTTATCTAGCGAACCGCTGCGGAGGCACAAAACTCTTCTATGACGCTGCCGAGGACAACTCGCTCTTTGCGGACGACGCCTTCATCCGCGCGGGGAAGATGCTTCGGGAACTGGTCGATGCAAAGGCTTTCCCCGTTGGCTTTAACGGACTTGACGATGGCCCCGCACGGGCACGCTTCCTTTCGGAGAAATCCGCTATGCTTCTGATGGGAAGCTGGCTCGTGGCACGCGTCAAGGCGGAGAAGCCAGAGTTCATGGAGCAGCTAAAGCCGATTCCCTTCCCCGTTGTGGCAGGCGGGAAGGGTAGCGCGGATACCGTGCTTGGCGGCGTGAACTGCGGCTTCGCCGTCTCGTCGGCGTGCAAGCATCCCGACAAGGCCGTTGCGCTGCTCCGTTGCCTCACCTCCGAGCAGGTAGTTGGCGAATGGTGTGAAATCGGGCGCATCCCTGCCCTGAAAACCACCCCAGAGCAGGAGGCACTACTGCCGAAGCCGACGCAGGAGGCCCTCGTCGCCCTGCGTGCCAGCTCCTCCCTTCAGCCGTACTACGACCAGTACCTCTCCCCGCGCCTTGCCGTGGAGCACAAGAACACCACGCAGAATATCTTCGCGGGAGTCATGACACCCGAGCAGGCCGCCGCAAAAATGGCCGAAAAGCACTAGGGGCGGCAATGACGACCTTGCAAGTACTCTCTATGGGACGGGAGCGACGGGAGGGACGGGAGCGACAGCGCAGAAAAATCCTGATATGGGACGGGAGCGACGGGAGGGACGGGAGCGACAGCGCAGAAAAATCCTGATATGGGACGGGAGCGACGGGAGAGACGGGAGCGACAGCGCAGAATTCCTGTTGTCGTTCTCGCGTCCCTCCTGTCCCTCCCGTCGCTCCCGTCCCATTAAGAGTCCTTGGAGCAATACCAGCTTTGCCATCTAATAACAAGCACATTTCAGGAGTTTTTTAGCAAACATGAAAATCGGTTATTTCAAGCATTGGTTCCAGCCGCCGTACAGCTTTGTCACCTTTTTGAAGGAGGAGTTCGGCATTGAGGCGGAGGAGATCGACTACAAGAAACGCGGCTACCTGGAAGGGTACGATGTCGTGCTGATTGAGCAGAATGGCTACAATGATTTCATTGAGAACGACGAGGCCTACTTCCGTGACTATATCAAGCGTGGCGGCATCTGCTGGTTCATGCACCAGGACTACCGTCGCTGGGCAAAGTTCTTCCTGCCTGAAGAAGTCGGCTACCCGATGCTGGTGCATCGCTATGTGACCACCGTCGAGATGTCTGGCAGCACCTTCAAGTGCTATATGATGCCCATGGTCGAACCAGCTGGACGCCAGCTATTCGAGGTGCCAAACAAGATCAACCCAGAAGACATGGTCTATTGGCAGACGCCCGCCAACACCTTCGGGCTTGTGGGTTCGGAGAAGGGACGTCCGCCTGAAATCGTCAAGTCTGCGGCTCTTTCCTGCGCGGTTGACTGCGACAAATGGGAGGTACTTGGCTCCTACATGGATCCCGTTGTGACGGATGGCGCACTGGTTCTGCAGGCGAAACACGGCGAGGGGCTCTACTTCTGGAGCCAGATTCTCTTCCCCGAGGTCAAGTGCGACACCGCTGAGCGTCCTTTTGCCTTCTGGCGCAAGTACGTGCCTAATGTGCTGGCACATTTCCAACGCTTCTTGGACAAGGATACCACGCCCTACATGCCGCCGCAACCGCCTCCGCGCCAGCGGAAGCGCAACTACAAGATGGCCATCCATCTCCATTCTCTGGAATGGTATGGCGGCGACTCTTCGCTGGGCACCATCCTCGCGATGATGCGCTACATGAAGTATGACATCGCCACCATCGCCATCAAGGATGCCGTCCCCTACCACGGAACACTGGACTTGAACCGCTTCTCCGATGACAAGCTGCTGATGCTTCATGGCCAGGAGTACCATCCGTTCAACTGGACGGAGGTGAACGCCATTTCAAACCACAATGCCTACCACATGCTTGCCATGGGGACCAACGCCGACGCTTATAAGCCCGAGTTTACGCGCAGCTTCTTCAGCACGGAAGAGATCAAGGCATACCTGCACGAGGCCATCGACTATGTGCATGCGCAAGGCGGTGCGGTCTGCGCCACTCATCCCTACTTCGACTATTGGAAGAACTACGACTACGACGGCGTCGATAAGGAGCATCTGACCTCCCTAGAGGGTTCCATGTACGAAAAGGTCTATGCGGAGGGACGGCACATCGCCATGATGAACTCCGTCGATTTGTTTGGCGTGGAACGCCTTGTTCACAACCTCGCTCAGAATTTCATTTACGTAGAAGGGGAACTGACACGCGATTCCGTGGTCGCCGCCATCCGCGCGGGGCACAACATCGCCGCCGCCTGGTTTGACGAGGTGGATGTGACGCTGGACGACAAACTGCCTGGCGACACGGTGGAGCTCAAAGGTGACAGCGCCATTGCCATCCACGCCAAGGCACTGGATTCCAACATACGTAAGCTGCGCGTCTTCTCTGGCGGCGTAAAGGTACTGGAGAGGGATTTGGATGTGGCTGTGCTGGACGAGACCGTTTCCCTGGCGGGCCTTCTGCTGAAAACCTACGTGCGTGTGGAAATCGAGGGCGACAAGTCTACCACCATCGCCGTTACCACGCCATTCTATCTGTAGCCCGTTGCTCCAATGGACGGGGGGCTTATGCCCCCCGCGCCCCCCTGGTCTGTGGTGCATGGGGGCCTTCGCCCCCGCGCCCCCCCTGGTCTGTGGTGCATGGGGGCCTTCGCCCCCGCGCCCCCCCTGGTCTGTGGTGCATGGGGGCCTTCGCCCCCGCGCCCCCCTGGTCTGTGGTGCATGGGGGCCTTCGCCCCCGCGCCCCCCTGGTCTGTGGCGCACGGTATTACTTTAACTCCTTGGCGATGTTTTTCCCATAGGATTCGCGGAGGAAGCAGGAAAGGGTGGCGGCGATAGCGCCAAGCACGAGGAAGACGGCAAAGACCGTCAGGTAGGAGTTGCGGCCATAGACCTTGATACCGTTGACGATGGTGGGCGGGAAGAGGTCCATCAGCTTACCGAGGAAGCCGCCGAAGACGGCGGTGACGAGATAGGCGAAGCAGTTGCTGACGCTCATGACAGTTCCGAAGCGGTGTTCCTCGTTGGCATCGCGGTACATGGCGACCGTCATGGAGCCGACGTTGCAGGAAAAGGCCTGGAAGATGAATACGGCGATTGCAATGGCGGGTTTGTGGCAGTCGCATAGCAGCAGGATGGTCAGAGAGAGAGCTGTAATCATACATCCGAAGCCCTCGAACATCAGGAAGGGACGGCGGCGGTTTCCCCATAGGCGCGAGATATTGGCGACGATGAAGCCGTTGATGGAAGCGATGACCATGGTGATGGTCAATACGGTACCCGCGCTTGCGGCGCTTATGCCACAGTAGTCCTCGAGGAATTTTTTGCCGATGACAGACTGGAAGGCGTAGTATGTCCCGAAGGCGATGCCACACATGCCAATCTGCGCCAGGTTGTGCTTGCGTTTCAGCACTTCAATGTATGGCACAGGGCTGAACTTGACCTCCTTGCGCACGGGCGGAAGGCTGGACGGGATGTAGATGACGACATAGATGAGGTAGGAGATGGCGACGCCGATGCCTGCCCAGAGCATCATCGTGTGGTAACCATAGCGGGGAACCGCCGCCATAAACGGGCGGGTGCCTGTTACGCTGCCCGAATAGCCGAGGAAGAGCAATACGCCCATTAGAAGAGGCAGGGAATCGGGCACGATGCGGTTGATTTCCTTTACGGCGCTGAGATAGACGGTGGCGGCCCCTATGCCTGTCAACGCACGGCTCACCATCAGGAGGGTAAAGGAGTTTTCATACGCGGAAAGCAGAGAACCAACGCAGAAGAGGATGCCGCCGACGGCGATGACGCGCGCACCGCAGTAGCGGTCGGCCAGAAGCCCCGTCACCAACTGCATGATGGCATAGGAGTACATAAAGGCCGCACCGAGGGCAGTCACGGCGGCGGCGTTCCCGTTGAAAATCCGCTGGAGTTCGTTGAAGGTCGCCGCAGGTACCAGAACCTTTTGGAGGTTAGCGAAGTAATAGACACAGGAGATTCCCAGAAGGAGAATCCATCCGAGCAGAGAGGCTTTTTTTGTCGTGTTCATAATACCTATTTTGTGATAATCTTGCAATGCGCGGCAGGACTCCACTTGCCGTCTGGAGAGTGTGCACGAAGGTGGAGGTACCAGGTGCCTGGCTTCACGTCCTTGAATACAGTGGTGGTCTCCTTGGTCATGACAGTCTCAGGCGGGATGGTTGTTTGGGCTTGGTCAAAGACGTATGAGTAGCCATCGGCGGGAAGGCTGCCGACGGGCATCCGCCACTCAAAGGAGGGCGTGGCATCGGTGGGCGAGTAGATGGTGAAGTTGTCGATGAGAAAGCGTGCGCCATGCGGGGTGTCGTAGCCATGGCCGTTGTGGACGGTTGACCAGGTGCAGAGCTCTGCGGCGGAGAGGTCGCCTGGTGCCTTGCCGCCAAAGCGTTTTTCCGTGAGCATCTCCAGGAAGTTGAACTCCACGTGATGCCACTTGCCATCTTGGACGGCCCAAGGGGTGCGCCCGACCACACTGCTGTGGAAGTAGTTGCCAGGCGCATTGGGGCCCGTCCACTCCACAACGGTCATGACATCGTTGACCAGCAGCTCCAGGACGAGCTGGCAGCCAGGCGTCTTGAAGCAGTAGTCGAATGAGATGCAGGGCCAGCGGTTGGGGCTCCAGTGCTTGCGGCGGAAATACATCGAGCAGAAGTCGTGCCTTTCGAGGTTGGTGATTTCCGCAGAGGCCTCACCTGTGGCGGCATCCTCCGTGGTGGGGGAGAGCCAGCATTCGCGGCGTATGCACATGTCCTCCATGTCGGCGAGACGGTCTGAACAGCCTGGCTGGCGTTCCATGGTCGTGCGGCAGAGGCGGTCGGTGGGGATGTAGGAGATGGTCGGCGCAAGCAGTTCGGTTGGCGCTGGCTTGTCGGTGGGTGGTACAGCATGCGGTTCAGCTGTTTTCACGACAGTGAAGCGTTGCGGGCGCCCCAGCGAGCCGTTCTTGAAACGCGGTTGCAACTCGACAGTGGATTTGCCATCGGGGAGAGTGTTCAGCACGGCGGAAGCGCCATCGGTGAAGTTCTCGCTCCATTTGGTGTCGACGAGCCGCCAACGGTAGGCGACAATGGGATTCTCCGCCGAGGACGAGATGAGTTCAATGGCCTGCGTGGGTGTGAGGGCGGGTATGAGCTGGAATTCGTCGAGGTGGTAGGCGAGACGCTGGCGTGTGGACATATTGCCGCTGTCCGCGATAAGAAGGGTATCGATACGTCCGTCCTTGCCGATGTACTTCGTGAGTAGGGCGGCGAGGTCGATTGAGATGGCATGCCATTGATTGTCTGATGGTGGGATTTGGCTGCCGACGACCGTCCAGGAGCTGGATGCATTTGGCGTCATGTCGATGTCGAAGTGCCTGTCTGCGGAGATGATGGAGATGTGCGTTTCAAGGCCGACAGGATGGCGCAGCTGAAAGGTGAGTTGTGGGAAGGCGTCAATGGTAAAGGGGGTGGAGACCAGCGTGGCGCCAGCTGGACCATCGACCCGCTGGTTGAGCAACTTCAACGAGCGGGAGCCTGAAGCTGGTTTGCTGCCGTCCAGGGAAAGTGCGGCTCCGTCATGTCCGCCGAAGCGGCGGCAGTCTCCGAAGCTGTCTTCAAAGTGGTTGACGAAGTACACTCCGTTGATTCGTGGATACCAGGTGGTGGAAGGAGCGATAGGCAAGCCTGTTTCTACGATGAGTTCACTAACGTCGAAATAGGCGCCTGGCTGGTTGATGCCAATGCCGCCAATTTCCTCCAACGTGTGGAAGGGAGTGGCGATGACAATGCGATCGATATTCAGTTTGAGGCCGTCTGGGAAGGCCCTGATGAGCTCTTCGGCGGGCGCGAAACGCACCTCCTGCCAGCCGTCGCCAAGCTCTTTGATTTGCGGTGTTACCCCCCCCAGAGCATAGTCGTGAGGTTGTGTGTCGGGCATCAAGGGCACTTCAAGCACTTGGTCGCGCACGGAAAGGAAAAGTGCCAAGCTGGTGTTTGGCCCTGGACGCCACTTGAAGGAGAACGTTGGATTCTGGTACACGTCGATGGAATCGTCGCTAAGGACTGCCTGGAAGAGGCCTCCATTCTCAGGGTTGCAGAAATGGCGCGTGCCACCAGGTATCTTCTCCGTCTCCTGGATAGGCTTTTTGGCCTTGGCCGCACCATTGGAGTTCTGGTAAGAAAGTGTGGCGCGAGCGATGGAGAGGCCGTTATTCTCCCAGGTCCAGATACCGAACTGTCCGTTTTGGCCATTGCTGGCGTCATCTGTCTCGAAGATGCGTTTCAACCCATCGTAGTGACCCTCGCCGCTATGGGTGGCGGCATCAATGAGGATCTTGCCATTGCGGCGCTGGACGCGTATGTGCTGCCAGACCTGCGTCATCTTGTGATACCAGTCGTTAATGCGTGAACGAAGGGTATCGTCAACCCGTTCTGCATTGGCAACCAGTTCCTTGTTCTTCCAGAAGAGGCGCGAGGGGATGTCATAGGTACCATACGAGAAGGTGTAGCCTGAGCCAAGGTTCTGGCCATCGGCGCAGAAGGCGACGTTCAAACTGACGGGCCAGGAGAAGTGCGCCCGCTGAGGGGTTCCCTCCATCGGGGCGGCGAAGAGCTCTAGGTCGAAATCGCCCTCTATCTGGCGCAGATTCCAGAGTGCTGCGCGTGCGCTTTCGCATTCCACGACGCCTTTGGGACCGCGTCCGCCATAGAAGGACCATCTAGGGACACACGCCCAACGGTGAGTACCCTGCCAGCGGCCAGACTGGGCGTACCAGGCTGCGGGAGCGTTTTCAAAGCTGTAGTCGAGGCGGTGGGAGGACATGACGAGCGCGGTGTCCCGCCAGTCGGGATGGTGAAGGGAACGTCCAAGGTTGGCCGTTCCGAAATCGACTCCCATCATGCCGCTTGCGATTGGGTTTGAATCCTTCCATTCAAGAAGATTTAGTCCGTTCATCTCCAAGGTGATGACGCCATTGTCCGCTGCGGCTTTCAGGCTGGTAAGCTCCTTTGCGTCGAGTTTGCAGGTGGTGCAGGATGTGCCTTCCTTAGAGAGCGTTGCTTCGAATAACGGTTTCTTTGGGGCGGGTTGCTTGATTTCCAAAAGGTAGCCGCTGGTAGGGGTGGCCTCGTCAGAAAAGAGCCGTATGCGGAGGGTGCCTGGCCAGCGGAAGCGCGGACCTCGCTGCCAGGAGAGGGCCATGTCGTTGAAGAGGCGGCTGCGGAACCAGAGCATGTCGTCCGCCCCAGTGCTCCAGAAACTGCGAGGATGTGCCCAGGAAGCCATGTGCGCGTCTGTTAGAAAGTGCTTTCCAGAGAAATCTGACCACTGCTGTTCGCAGGGACCGAAGGGGGCGGGACGGTCTGGACGGCAGTCTTCTGGTTGGGCGCTGTGAACGGTGACATCGTCGAAATAGACCTGCGATGCGTGGTCGAGGGTAATGCCGACGCGTCCGCAGATAGCCTGTGCGTCCGTCACCTCGATGAGGTTCACGCCACTGATTGCTGCCAATATTTTTCCACCTGTCGTGACCACGTCAAGCCGTGTCCACGCGCCAGGGGAGAAACTGCCATTGGCAGATGCTATGGTAATGGGCTTGCCACGTCGAACGCGGAGGATTTCGCAGGCGCCGTCGCTGTTGACGGTAAAGGCGTGGTAGTTGTCCTTGTCAAGCCAGTTGAAGAGCAGGCCGATAGTACCATTTCGCTCCGCGCTTTGAAAGGAGGCCCCGATTCGCACGTCCCTCCAGAACCAGCAGGAAGCCTTCGCAAGTGCGACTCCTGGCCCGTCAGGGGAGGAGGACCAGAGCTGAAACGCGCTCTGGCTACTGCCTGGATTGCGGTTCATGTTCACCTCGAAGGCACCTGACAGCACCGTCCACTGGGAATCGTCGGCATCCGTTTCCACGCGCGCGAAATCATCGCTGAACTCGATGGGGGCCAGTTTCTGGATGCGGCATTTTCCCTTCTGCTGAATGGCATTTGATGGTGTAAAAGATACATCGGGACGGTTCTTCAGCGGGATGCCATTAAGCGTGCCAACTAGCCTTCCGTTTAATGCAATATCTGTTTTGTCATCATCTATCCACAACTGAATGCTTCCACCGCCAATTTGTGCACCAGAACTTGGACAATACAGCAGTTTTGAGCCTTTGCCGTCGTAAAGCTCCGATGAATACCGCGTCATAAATAACTGAAATAGAATCTGCCCGTTTCTCTCTTTGATTTGCAATTCAGCCTTATCCTTTGAAGAGAGGCGCTTGGCAACGGTATAATCACAGACAACAGCATAGCCGCCTTCTACGTGCAAGGATAATATGAATATAAGAAATAATATGAGAAAAACTCTAATATTCATTTTTAGAATTGCATTATGATATTTTTGGAAATATATTAATGCAGTTGGCAAATTTTGCAGTAACTATTCAGAAGGGTAAGCCGCGTAGCGGCGGCAAGAACATAGCCGTGGGTGAAGCGAGCGCCTTTGGCGCGAGCAAAACCCACGGGCAGGCGATAACCCCAGTTCCTTTGCGCCGTGCCGCGTAGCGAAGCGGAGCGGCAAGGCGCAGAAAAGTTGGCGGTCTGTGCCAATATGATCCCCTTCTGAATGATTTCGTTTTGCAGTTGAAAAAGGTGGCAGCCGAGAAGAGCTCGGCAACGTGAAAAGAATTACAATATTTTAAACGAACGAAGGAGTGAAAATGTTGACGAAGATATTGAGCGCAGCCATCTATGGTGTGGATGTGAGGACGGTCGAGGTAGAGGTAAATGTCGTGGAGGGGGTTATGAACGAGGAGGGGAAGTCTGAACGGACCACCATTGTTGTCGGACTACCCGACGCAGCGATACGCGAGAGCCGTGAACGAGTGATGAACGCCATCATCCAGAGCGAACTTCGGTCGCCATGTGGACGAATAATCGTGAATCTGGCGCCCGCTGATTTGCGAAAGAGCGGGACAGCATACGACCTGCCTATTGCGCTGTGCGAACTTGGCTGCGTGGGGATGATACCGCCGTTGGCGTTGAACGGCATCATGGTCATCGGGGAACTGGCGCTGAATGGCAGGGTGCGTCCGATACAGGGTGCTCTGCCGATGGCGATGCACGCGAAGAAACTGGGGCTGAAGTGCATTATTCTGCCGAAAGAAAACGCGCTTGAGGCTGCGGCTGCGCAGGGCATCCCCGTGATAGGCGTGAGCACGCTACGGGAGGCTGCCGCATTTTTGAGCGGTGCCATCCAGATACCCCCGCAGACGATGGACCTCTCCAAAGTTTACGATGACATCTACACTGGGCTCCCCGACTTTGCGGATGTAAAGGGGCAGGAAAGCGCGAAGCGTGCATTGTTGATTGCGGCGGCGGGCAGTCACAACCTGCTGATGATCGGTCCGCCTGGTTCTGGAAAATCAATGCTCTGCAAGCGTCTTCAGAGCATCGTGCCACCGTTGAGCATAGAGGAATCCCTGGAGGTGACGAAGATTCACAGCATAGCGGGGGTACTGGATGCCCGCAGTGGAATCATCACGCGGCGTCCCTTCCGCAATCCGCACCATACGGTGAGCGATGCGGGACTTGTCGGCGGGCAGGCGATACCACGTCCAGGCGAGCTGAGCCTCGCTCATCGTGGGATTCTATTTCTGGACGAACTGCCTGAATTCCGACGGAGCGTGCTGGAGGTGATGCGCCAACCGCTGGAGAATGGCGAAGTGACCCTCTCCAGGGCCTCGGGCAGCTTTGTCTTCCCCGCGAGAATCATGCTGATTGCCGCCATGAATCCCTGTCCCTGCGGCTATTACGGTTCTCATGTTCGCCGCTGCACATGTACCCGTATCATGGTAAATGCCTATCGTGGAAGAATTTCAGGGCCCTTGCTCGACCGTATCGACTTGCATGTAGAGGTGCCTGCCTTGACGGAGGCCGTCCTCACCTCGCGACGCAACGGCGAATCCTCCGAATCCATGCGCCAGAAGGTTTTTGCCGCCAGAGAAATTCAGCGGCGACGCTATGCAGGGACTGACATCAAGGACAACGCCTCACTCAACGGCAAGATCATGGACGAAATGTGCCACCTTTCTCCAGACTGCATCGCAATGATGCGCAGTATCATCAACGAACTCCAACTTTCCGCCCGCTCGTATGACAGAATTCTCCGCGTCGCGCGCACCATCGCCGACCTTGAGGGTGGTGGCGACATCACCACCCTCCACATCGCCGAAGCCGCCAACTACCGAGTTCTCGACAGACAGACGTGGTAGTTTGCTCTTCTTGACTTTTTGAGAAGAAGACGTATATTATATAAAAAACTGTACGTCATTCAAGAGGTTATTATTATGGATTCGGCCAAACTAACATTGCGTCCAAGCAAGCAGGTAATTGAGCTTGCGCACAGGATTGCAGCGGAGGAACAGACAAGTATAACTCAGATGTTCACAGCTTTTATTCTTGCCCGTGGTAGTCAGAACATGCGGAAACGAATCCCGATTGGTCCATTGACACGCTCTGTTAGTGGCATTTTGAAAGTCCCAGATGGATGGGATTACAAGAGTGAAATCGAAAATATACTTGATGAAAAATATGGAATCAAGCAATGATTGTTTTTGTTGACACCAACGTCCTTCTCGATGTCTTTCAGCAAAGGTCTCCCTATTACGAAAGTTCTGCCTTTGTATGGGGAGTTGCGGAAAAACAAAAAGCAAAAGTGTATATTTCTGCAATTAGCTATAATAATGTTTTTTATATCATTCGAAAACACTCTGGAAAAGACGCTGCTCAACATGCTATTGAAGTTTTGAACGCCACTTTTTCTCTAGCTCCACTTGATCAGATGACGTTGGGAAAGGCCGTTTGGGCACGGAAAACTGATTTTGAAGATGCCATTCAGTTTTATTCTGCTATATCTATTGGTGCAGAATGTATTGTAACCCGCAATCTTAAAGATTTTCCACAGGATGTTCTTCCTGTGTTAACTCCAGATGCCTTTTATTCGATGTATGTAGATGAGTTCTATCCCGACTTATTGAAGGAATAAGGATGGTTGCTCAAACTTTTTTATCAGATGTCTTCAAACTCGCGGTATCGCGGACAACACCCGTCTCCACCATCACGATTTGCCAGGGAGGCAGGCGTTACCGCATGAATGTGCGTCTGGCGACGAGGCCTGAGGAGACGGCGTTCATTGCGGAATACAACTTGCCTGCTGATGGCGGGATGCCAGTTTCCATCGCGGGGCCGAGTGAGCTTTCCAAGGCACTGGAGCCAGCGTGGAGCGTCGAGAAGGGAGCTGCACAGAAAGCTCATTTTCACCCTGAATGTGGCTGGATGAACGACCCGAATGGCTTGTTCTTTCTTGATGGGGAATGGCATGTCTTCTACCAGTACAATCCGCTTGGCGTCTCGTGGGATAACATGCACTGGGGGCATGCCGTCAGCAAGGATTTGAAGTGCTGGAGGCATCTGCCAATCGCCCTCCATCCCGATGAATTCGGGGTGATGTACTCGGGAAGCGCTGTTGTCGATGAGAGGGGAGTTGCTGGCTTCGGCAAAGATGCCGTTCTGCTCTACTACACGAACTGCGACGTCGAAACGCACAAGGGGACTCAGTGCCTCGCCTTCAGCACCGACCGCGGGCGCACTTTCAGGAAGTTCAATGGAGGACTGCCCATCATTGGAAACATCACGGGGGATTGCGACCGCGACCCGAACATCGCCTGGGATCCACAGGCTAATGTTTGGCGTATGGCGCTTTATCTTGGGACAGGCAGGTCGAAATCCAGTTTTCTGCTTTTTGAATCCTCCGACCTCCTCCATTGGACACCGACCGATATCTACGATATCCCTGAAGGCGCGGAGTGTCCTGGAATACGTCCCATGGTTGACGAGGCGACTGGAGACTTGCGCTGGCTGTTTACCGAGGCAAGCGGACGCTACCGCATCGGGATGGTTTTGCCCAATGGCAGAGTTTCTTTTAATGACAATAGAACAGGGCGTTTTCTTTACGGCAACGCCTACGCAGGGCAGACCTTCTTTGGCACGCCGTTTGGAAAGACTGTCTATTTGTCGTGGATTCGCATGGCCCCTTCGCCTGAACGCCAATGGACGGGATGCCTTTCGACACCGATGGAACTCCATTTGAATAATGGCGAACTGCACGTCAGACCATTTTTTAACCTTGCTGATTACAACACCGCAAAACTGGAAGACTATTTGGAGTTCACTCCAGAGGGTGCGGCTGGGACTGGCCGCGTCTTGACTGATACGTTTACCTGGGAGTTTTTTGACGATTCATTGCATTTTACTGTTATTAATTGAAGATGATTTAGTTGTGGCATGGAGCCGATGGCGATTTCTTCAGTGTAAGAATCTTGCCGCATCCATGATAGCTTCAATCGCATGGATTTGAACCCCATTGATGGATTCCCAGGATTCCTGAACGCAGGAGTTGGGGCCTAATGGCTTTGAACCAGCCAAAACCATGCAGGGGAAATTGGGAGGATTGTCGGTGCAATAGTCGCTGTTTTCATTGGCAAGATAGGAGGGCGGGATGTTTTTGCGGCCAGAGGCTCGGCGGACGCCCTTCTGTACGCCCCCCGTCAGGACGGTACCGTTGTTGTAGCCAGGTATAGGTTCCAGGGCAATCCAGGTGGCGACCGTTTTGTAGCCGCAGCCTGCTACCAGAGAGGCACCCATTGGATTTAAGCCAGTTGTGTACATGAAGGAGAGCTCTGCCTGGTCAAGGTAGGCTCTGTTTTTGAAAACGGTTGCGGCTCGCGCCAGAAGCACGGCATTGGCCAGCTGAGTGATGCTGGCGTGTCCATGTCCACCAGGCAGTTGCCATTTACGGAAATCAATGTTGCCATACGAATAACCGATTTGAGCGGGAAGGACGAACTCGTCCAGGAGCCGTTTGACCATTTGCCTGCACCTTTCACTGATGGGAGAATCTGGATATTGCATCACGAATTCAAGTGAGGCAATGGCCCAGCCAAGCGGGAAAACATGTTCTTCCTTCCAGTCCTTGAAGCGTTTTTCATTCAGACGCGGCTCAATGATATCGAGCATTTGAGTGAAAAACTCCACCCCCTTGTCGAAATACTCCTGTTGTCTGGTCAGCCTGAACATGGCGAGATTGTCAAGTGCAAGCATAGCCGCAAAATACTGGTGTTTTTTTGCTGTCTCCATCTTTGGCTGGCAGGCGATGAAATCGTTGTACAGCATCATGGCGACATCCATGTATTGTTTTTGGCGTTCAGGGCTTTTTTCCGTGAGGGCATATTCCAGAATTGCCCAGGAGCAGACGATGTCATGCCCTGGACCGACGACGACTCTGTCATCTTCGTTTCCAGGTATGTTGTCCGTTTCGGATTCAGGGCGGCAGAGGTCGATGACAATGCTGCCGTTTGGGGACATGCGCTCGATTTTATAATACATCCCTGTAGGCGTGGCCAGTTTGCATAGCCAGTCCGCCCCCCATTTCGCCTCGTCCAGCAAAGGTTCTGACGAGAGATATGCGCCTGCGCGCGCCAGATAGGCGATGACTGGGGCTGCCGCGCAGGGGAACTTGTCATAGTCGCCAGCGTCATGCCAGCCGCCAGAGCTGTCGTGATGACCGATTATCTTTCCTCCTGCAAGGAGGTTTGGCTTGGAACGGAGCTGTCCGTCGTCCAGATGGCAGGCAGGATGGAAGCCAGGAATGTCGAAGCCGCAGCGACTGTGGTACATGAAACTGCGGCTTTTCTCCAGAAGGTCTGTATAGAGGTCTTCTCGTATCTGGAACTCGTGGGTTTTGCACTCTTTTCCGCCGACGTTGAAAACAAGATGGTAGATTCCGCAATTCGAAGCGCTAGAGAAATCTGCCTCGAACTCTTGTCGTCCCCACTCGTCTAGTCCCATATAGTCGAGTTTGCCAGAAGCGCATTTCTTCCCCTTCTCGTTGAACAGGAGGAATCGTCCCTGCTTGTCGGGGAGCGTGCTGCGTACAAATGCCTTTTTCACGCCTTTACGCTGGTAGCCGAGCTGGCTGATAATCGGTTCCAGAGCGGCGTTGCCGAAGCCGTCGAACATTAGGTCGTCAAACCAGACGCTGCCCGTGTTGTCGTTGGTGTGCAGTTTGAAGCAAACATGGGTGGCACTTGGAGGCGGCTGCATAGTGACGGATAGCTGCCTCCATTCATGGGTTCCACTTGTCATGTGAGACTGGTATGCGCCGACCAGGTCTATTCTGCTGGGAATCCTGTTGATGAAGTCACCTGCGTTGCTGCCGATGCCCATGGGGGCCCATTGGCTGTAGAAGAGCACCTCGATGTAGGTGTTGCCTGTGGCGTTTTCAGCTTTGACGTACGCGGAGAAGGTATATTCGCGCGTGGGGTCGATGACGGAGAGGATGGTGCTGGCCACCCCGCCAAGGCTGTCCTTGGAATTGGAGAGCTTGAGCGAGTAGTTCCCGTTGTGGGGAGTGGTCTTGTCCAAGGTCATTTCCAGATTATTTTTGAGGCCTGCATTAAGCGGATGCATTTCGGTGAACTTCACCCAGTTCTTTACCTCCCCGTTTTTGATGGTCTCAAAACCAGGATTGGGGACCAGATTGGTGGGATGCGGGCCGAAATTCTCCTCCCAGTCAGGCGTGTTGAAGGCATCAGGCATCTCCGTGATAGAAAGGTCTTTTATCCAGAAATCGGCTGGATGTGCACTGGTGAAAAGAAGGGATACGCGGAAGGACTTGACTGGCTTCGGGGGCATCATGGTGAAGGTTTCCTCTGACCATGTGCGTGAACGGCTGCGGAAGATGAAATGCGTCTTCCCCCAACCTTCAGTTGTTCCATCCATATACTCCAACTTGTCTAGAAGTAGTCCGTGATGCCAGTCGTAGGGGAACGTCTCGCCTTTGAATTGAAGAGCATAGCGTAGGGGTACTGGCTTTGTCTGGTTAAGTTCGATTATTTGGGAGTCGAACTTGAATTGCTTGAAGGGGGGAAGCACGATGTGGATGGCCCCATCCTTCACGGAAAGGTGCTGTTTGACAACCTCTGTGTTTCCCCATTCAAGTATGTCGCCATTGGTATTTTGCTGGAAAGACGGATTCGGGATGAGATTGACCCCAGCGTATCCCAATACGCTCATCATCATTGATATCCAAAATGACTTAAGGCTCATTATAGCAACTCCTTTTGCGTTGTTCTGGCCGTTTGCCAAAAAATATGGACAATAAAGCAACGTGAATTATTACTACGAATGTAGGATAATATAACTTCTATTTTTACGAGAACTGGAAATAGCAGAAAAAAAAAGGAAAGTCGTAGAGAAAAAGGAAGAAAAACGAGTAGTCCGCTTGACGTTTATGGCTTGCACCATTACATTTTATACTTTACACTATGGTTGCTTGGCAATATGAGTGTTGCCGTAAACGACAGGAGAGCAAAATCTATGGTACAATTGGATTTTTCAAAGAGCGCGGATGGCCTGATTCCAGCAATTGCGCAAGACTGGAAAACAGGCGAGGTCCTGATGCAGGCCTATATCAACGAGGAGGCCTGGAAGAAGACCCTGGAAACGGGCGTCGCCACTTATTGGACACGCAGCCGTAAAAAACTATGGGTGAAGGGCGAATCCTCTGGCAATATCCAGAAAATCAAGGAAATTCTGGTCGATTGCGATTTGGACAGTGTGATTTTCAAGATTGAGCAGGTCGGCGGATCCGCATGTCACGAGGGCTATCCAAGCTGCTTCTTCCGTAGAGTGGAGAAGGATGGTTCCCTGACCATCATCGAAGAGCGAGTCTTCGACCCAAAGGAAGTGTACGGGAAATGAGATTATGTGCGCGCTTTCGCGCACACCAGATAGAGGAAAGAGAAAAATGAGCATTTTGAAACTTGGTTTGCCGAAAGGCAGTCTTGAAGAGACGACGGTTGACATGTTTGCACGGGCTGGTTATAAGATAGACATCCAGTCCAGGTCCTATTATCCCTCAATTGACGATCCCGAAATTAGCTGCGTGCTTATCCGTGCACAGGAGATGGCACGCTATGTTGAGGAAGGTTTGCTGGACTGCGGTCTGACGGGGTATGACTGGGTTGTTGAGAACGGCTCTGATGTCGTGGAAATCGCGGAGTTGGTCTATGGCAAGGTGGGACGCAAGCCCCTTCGCTGGGTGCTGGCAGTTCCGAACGATTCACCTATCGCAGGCCCTAAGGACCTGGAGGGCAAACGCATTGCCACAGAGGCGGTCGGGATGACTCAACGTTACCTGGCGAAGCATGGTGTCAAGGCCAATGTGGAGTTCAGCTGGGGCGCCACTGAGGTTAAGCCACCGCACCTGGCCGATGCCATCGTTGAAATCACGGAGACAGGTTCCAGTTTGAAGGCCAACAACTTGAAGATCATCGACACCCTCTGCGAGACCACGACCCGTTTCATCGCCAACAAAGAGGCAGCGAAGGATCCCTTTAAGCGAAAGAAGATGGAGCAGCTGGCACTTCTTCTCAAAGCTGTGCTGGCCGCCGAGAACCGTGTCGGCCTGATGCTGAATGTCCACAAGGACAATCTGCAGGCTGTGTTGAACAAACTGCCCGCGTTGCAGCAGCCTACCGTTGCCCACCTCTCCAATGAGGACTGGTTCTCCCTGACCACCGTCATTGACAAAGACGTTGCCAGAGATTTGATTCCCGAGCTCATGAGCGCGGGCGCTGAAGGACTGGTTGAATACAGCCTGAACAAGGTGATTCTATAAAACCGCCACGCTGAAGCGTTGCACCCAGAACAGGCCAGCGGAAACCGCCGCGTTAACGCGGCGTAGAACAGTCAGAAAAAGAATGCCTCCTGAAAATTCACAGAACCTGCTAGAGCTTGTGGATGTGCACAAGTCTTATGGCAGTGTGGAGGTGTTGCACGGCGTCAGTCTCGCTTTGGGCGAGGGCGATATTCTGGGGCTCATTGGTGAAAACGGTGCTGGAAAATCCACGCTGATGAAGTGTCTGAATGGCATGGAACAGGTGAGTGGCGGAAGGATTATCTACCTTGGCTCCCCATTCCATGCCACGACGGTGGCTGATGCGGTCAAGGGCGGCATCATTACGATACCCCAGGAGTTCAATCTGGTTAAAGACCTGAAGGTCTATGAGAACATCTTCCTGGGAAACGAGCTGCGTGGCTGTTTGGGTCTCCTGGACGTGGCTGCCATGCGGACGCGCTCAAAGGAATTGCTGGACGAACTGGGGGCTGCCGTCGATGTCGATAGCCTCGTGGAAGATTTGAGTGTGGCCGCGCGGCAGATGGTGGAGGTTGCAAAGGCATTATCCTATTCCGCCAAGCTACTGATAATGGACGAGCCGACGACGGTGCTGAACCATGATGAAGTGCAGGTGTTGTTTGGTGTGATTCGCCGACTGAAGGCGAATGGTACATCAGTGATTTTCATCTCCCACAAGTTGCGTGAAGTATTGGAGATTTGTGACAAGGTGGCTGTGCTGCGCGATGGAGAGCTGGTCAGTTTTTCAGGCATCGAGGGGCTTGACGAGGCGGAGCTTGCACGTCGCATGGTTGGTCGCAGCCCATCTCAGATGTTCACGGAAAAACGGCTTCCCGCAGCCGATGCAGAGGTGGCACTGGAGGTCTCGCACCTTTCCGTAGAGGGCCTGCTGAAGGACATCTCGTTCAGCATACGCCGTGGGGAGATACTGGGGTTTGCTGGATTGGTTGGCTCTGGTCGTACAGAGCTGGCGGAAACGATTTATGGCGTAAGAAGGGCAAACACTGGATGCATCCGCCTCTTTGGCAAGGAGGTGAAGCTGGATTCCCCTCGCAAGGCGTTGGATTCGGGCATTGCCTATTTGCCAGAAGACCGTCAGGGCACGGGGATTCTCACAAACTTCAGCGTTGCCTCGAACGTAACGCTTTCATCCCTGAAACGGTATTGTCAGCCGCTGATTTCGCCAGAGTCGGAAATAAAGGCTGCACAAGGATACGTTGAGGCGTTTCATATCAAGACCCCAGGAACGGAGACATTGCTCTGTGACCTCAGCGGCGGCAACCAGCAGAAGGTGGCCATTGCGAAGGGACTGGACTGCAAACCATCCGTCTTCATCTTCGACGAGCCCACGCGCGGTATCGACATCAAGGCAAAGAGTGAGGTCTATGCCTTCATTAACTCTTTGCTGAAGCAGGGACTTGCTTGCATGCTCATATCGTCGGATTTGGAGGAGGTTATTGGGCTGTGCAGCCGCATCGCCGTGATGCGGGAAGGTGCCCTTGCGGGTGAATTGGCTGGGGACGATATTTCCGAGGAGGCCATCATGTATCTCGCCAGTGGCGTCCATTGGCATACGAGCCATTGAAACGAATAGACATTATGCGTAAATTCAAGACCAGTTCATTTTTTATCGAATATGCCCCGTACATGGCGTTGGCACTGTTGTTGGTGATCTGCTGCATTTCAAGCTCTGGCTTTCGGAAGCCACAGAACCTGTTGAACATCACGCGTCAGGTCTCGTACAGCGGCATCATCGCGCTTGGGATGACCTTTGTCATCATTGGCGGAGGGATAGACCTCTCGGTCGGCTCCTTGCTGGCCCTGTCTGGGACTCTTGGCATCATGACAATGCTGCGCATCGAGAATCCTATGACGGGTCTCCTGGTGGCGGCAGTGGTGGCGTTTGCCGTCGGCTTCGGGGGCGGTGCGGTCAATGGACTGTTGGTGAACCTGGGCAAGGTGCCGCCTTTCATCGCAACATTGGGTACCATGTCCATCTTTAGGTCGCTTACTCTGCAACTGACCAACGCAGGCACGCTATCGACCTCCAACGCTGCTTATGGTAACCTGGGCGGTGCGCTGTTGTGCAGAATCCCACTGCCCACGCTGACGCTGTTTGTGCTGACGGCCCTCGGTTCGGTCCTGCTCTACAAGACCCGCTTTGGACGGCATGTCTGCGCATTAGGCTCGAATGAGCGAGTGGCGAGGTATGCAGCCATCAATACGCCGCTGGTAAGTTTCTGGACGTATGCCCTCACTGGGCTTCTGACAGGGCTGAGCGGTTTCCTGCTGGGAGGGCGTCTTTGTTCCATCAGCTCCACAACGGCGGGGCTGGGGTATGAGCTGGATGCCATTGCGGCGGCCATTATCGGCGGCACCTCCATGTCTGGCGGACGTGGGTCACTGGCGGGCACGCTGGTGGGTGTGCTGATACTTGGCATCATCAGCAACGTGCTCGTGATGTGGGGCGTTTCTGCCAACCTCCAGGATGCAGTGAAGGGTATCGTCATCGTGGCAGCTGTGCTGATGCAGCCACGGAAGAAGATTAGCAATTAGCAACCTCTTGCTAATTGCTAATTGCTATTTAACAAAGGAGTGTAAAAATGAAACGAGTGTTTATTGCATTGTTGTTTGGGATGTTATGTCTATTCAGCGGGTGCGGCAAGAAGGTGAATTCGCCTAAGGTGTTTCGCATAGGTGTTTCTGTGCCCAGCCAAGACCATGGTTGGACGGGTGGCGTCGTGTGGTGGGCGCAGAAGACTGCCAAGGAGATGATGGAAGATGATTCCGATGTCAAGGTTACGGTCGCGACGGCGAAGGATGCTGGCGAGCAGGTGAACCAGGTGGAGAACCTGATGGTGCAGGGGATTGACGCACTCGTCATCCTGCCGCAGGAGCCAGGCCCGCTCACGAAAATCTGCGAAACCGTGAAGCAGGCAGGCGTCTATCTTGTGGTTGTGGATCGCAACTTGGAGCGTCCAGTGCAGGATTTGTCTGTCGTTGGAGACAATCCAGGCTTTGGGAAGGCGGGAGGCGAGACGATGGTAAAATTCCTGGAAGGGAAAGGGAATATCGTTATCATGGAAGGAATCCCCTGCCAGGTGAACACAGATCGCGTGGAGGCCTTCAAGGCGGAACTAGCAAAAGCCCCTGGCATCAAGGTGCTTGATTCGCAGCCAGCCTACTGGGACACGGAGAAGGGCCTGAAACTCATGGAAAACTACCTCCAGAAACACGGCAACATCGATGCGGTCTGGACGGGTGACGATGATGTGCTTGTTGGTGCATTGAAGGCCTACGAGGAATCGGGGCGCAAGGATGTTAAGTGCTTCATCGGTGGCGGTGGCAGCAAGATGATTGTCAAAAAGGTGCTGGACAAGGACCCGCTCGTCCCCTTTGACGTCACCTATCCGCCCTCTATGATTGCTGTTGGCATGAAAGCAGCCTCCGACTTTGTGCGCGGTGTCGTGGCAGACCAGGGAAAACTAATCAAGGTCCCCGCCGAGGTGATCACCCCTGAAAACGCCCAGAAGTACTACTTCCCAGACTCCGTCTATTAATTTGTAATTAGCAATTAGCAATTCTAATTGCTTTTTTTTAATTTCTAATTTCTAATTGCTAATTTCTAATTGCTAATTGCTAATTGCCCCACTATGGATGAACTGAAACGGTTGATAGATGTGGTGGCGCGTTTGCGTTCACCGACGGACGGATGCCCATGGGACTCCGTCCAGACGAATATGAGCATTCGCCACTATCTGGTTGAGGAGTCTGGCGAGTATTTGGATGCTCTGGAGGAGGGAAATGACCATGCCGTCATGGACGAGCTCGGGGACCTTCTGCTCCAAATTGTCTTAAACGCTCAGATTGCCAAGGACGAAGGGCGCTTTGACATCCAGGACGTGGCGCGCTCTGAAGCGGACAAGATGATTCGTCGGCATCCCCACGTCTTTGGTGAAAACGCCGTCAAAGACAAGAGCGAAGATGCTTTGCGCAGCCAATGGGAGCGCATAAAGCACACGGAAACGGGGTATTCGGAGCGCACTTCTGCGATGGATGGCATCCCACGACATATTCCTGGCCTGCAACGGGCGCAGAAGGTGCTTTCACGAGCTAGCAGAACAGGGTTCAAATGGTCTTCCATTGATGGTGTGATCGGCAAGGTTGATGAGGAACTGAGCGAGGTACATGAGGCCTTGCAAAAAGGCGATGACGAGGCGCTTGCCGAAGAAATCGGTGACCTTTTCTTTGCGTTGGTGGGCCTCTGCCATTGGAAGGGATTTCAAAGCGAGGAGGTCATGCAGGCAGCTGTACGCAAGTATATGACTCGTTTCCGTGCTGTGGAGCGTGAGTTTGCAGAACAGGGTGTCGATATGAAAGCAGCTCCCATTGAAGAGCTTGTTGCAGCCTGGAAACGGGCGAAGAAAACCACGAAATGATGGATATTGAACGCATCTGTCGCGAGGCTGGGGCGTTGAAATGGGCGGTGCTTCGCCCCGAGGAGGTTTCCCCCGAGGATGTGCGGCGCCATTATGAGCATTGGCTGAAGCGGGGAAACGAAGGTGCATTAAGCTATATTGACAAGCGGCTTGCGATGCTGATCGATCCCTTCGGGGTGCGTCCCTGGGCAAAATCGCTTTTGCTGATTGTTTTCAGGCCTGAAAAAGTGTCGGATTCGCCTTTGCTTCGGCTTCCTTCCCCCACAGAGAGTGGGGGTGTCGGACGGATTGCTGGCTATGCCTTGCGCGAAGATTATCACCTTGCGGGCAGACGGATATTGGAGCGCATTAAGGAGGAACTGTCTGAGTTTGGAGTGACGCAAAGCGAGTTGTGCGTGGATTCCAGTCCCGTGCCTGAAAAGTATCTTGCGAAGGTGGCTGGGCTAGGTACAGGGGCACCGAATTCATTGGTGCGTGTTTCGGACTTTGGTTGTCGTGTCTATCTTGGGGCATTGTTTATCGATTTGGAGTTGCCATCACTTCATGGCAACGCGATGTTTGCTGTGGGATGTGCCTCCTGTCTGAAGTGTCGGCTTGCCTGCCCGAACCGCGCCATGATGGACGATGGCACGTTGATTGTGCGGGCTTGCCGTTCGTGGATGGCGGGCGAATGGCGCGGGCCATTGACGTGGGCGCAACAAAATGCGTTGGGAGGCAATCTGTTTGGTTGCTCAATATGCAGTTCGTGTTGCCCAGAAGACGCATTGGGAGATGAGGATTTGCATGTGGATTGCCTGCAAATCCTGAAAATGCCCACGGGGGAACTGAAGCGTTTGATTGCGGGCACGCCTTTGCAACACGTCGGGACAACCCTGCTCAAGCGAAATGCCGCCGCCGCTGTTGGGGTGCAGTGCGGAACCCCTGTACTGCAAAAAGAGCTGCTTGAAATTTGCAACAGCCCTGTTGTTGCAGAGACTGTTCGCGCGTGGAAAGACAGGAGGGCTTGGCTTTAAGGGACTTGAACGACAGGATGGCTTGGCTTTAAGGGACTTGAGGGACGGGAGCGACGGGAGCGACAGAGCAAAAGGAGGGCTTGGCTTTAAGGGACAGAGCAATAGGAGAGGTTTTAAGGGACTTGAGGGACGGGAGAGACGGGAGAAACACAGCTTTGCTGAAACAATAATCACTGTCTCTCCCGTCCCTCAAGTCCCTTTTTTGTTTCAAAAAATCGACTTTTGACAGAAAAAAACGCATTGTGCGTTTGATAAACGGAAACTTTGCTATATACTCTTATACTAAGTGTATTTATTTCCTCAAAAACTTGTTTTTGGAGTAGTGTTATGAGCGAAAATCCAGGAAAATTGAGACTGAAAAACACCGACACCAATCGTTTTAAGGTTGACAATGAAGGACAGGCTCCGTTGACACCAGCGGCGGGACCGCAGGTTGCATCGCCTCATGCCAACGACCCTGGAGCGACGCAGACAGTTGTCGATCCCATTAGTCTGCGTGATACAGCCACTGGACGTCTGCGTCGGCTTTCGGAGAACCAGAGTGGAACGGCCTCTGTTTCGCCAAATCCGACTGGCCCAGCACCTGTTGGACAGGGAGCGGTTCCATTGCGAATAGTCCATCAGGAAAACAAACCTGCTGCCAACCCCATGTCAACGGCAACAGCTCAAATCAAGTTGAGGATACCAGGGGCGAATGCTCCTGCAGCAGCACCTGCTTCTCCAGCGGCGCCTGCCACCCCAGAGCCAGCTCCTGCCCCAGCAGCTGCTCCGAAAACCGCTTCCTCCACCATAAAGTTGAATATTCGTAAGCCAGCGGCTCCCGCTCCTTCGGCTGCCACAACTGCGGCTCCCGAACCTCAAGCAGCGGCTCCAGCCCCAGCGGCTCCAGCTCCACAAGCGGCGGCTCCAGCCCCAGCGGCGGCTCCCGTTTCTACACCAGATTCAAATACCCTGAAGATACGCCCAAAGACTCCAGGCCAGAAACTTCCAACGGAGAATGCGGCTGCAAGTGCGACTGTTAAGCTGAAGGCGATGCCTGCTCCAAATGCAGGACAGACGACGGTTGTTCCTGCTCCCCAGGAGGGCGGAGCACCTGCGGCAGCAGCTGGCAATCCGCCGCCGCTCACGCCTTCGTCCACAGGTTCCAAGCCGAGCTTGAAGTTGAAGAAAGAAGAGACCCCTGCGAAGGAGGCCACGCTTCCTCCTGGGACACCTGCCGCTCCTCCCGCCTCATCGGCGGCTACGCAGGCGCCGCCAGCGCAGCGCACTACTGCCCCGAAGGCTCCCGCAATGTCCACTGGTGCGGTTGATTATCCAGTGGCGAACGCAGGTGGGGAAGGAACAAGTGTTCTGACGGGTGTTGGCATAATCGTATCGGCTGTTGCCTCTATCGCCGCCATCGTGTTGAATGTGCTTTCGTTCATTACCTACTTGAAATAGCTCTTGTTTTCAAGGAGAAATAACAAGGAAATCAATATGGCAAAACAAGTTAAGATTGGTTTTATTGGGTGCGGCGGAATCGCCAACTTCCACTTTGGGCACTATGACAAGGACAAGAACGGCAATCCGAAGATACCTGAGGCGAAGATTGTTGCCGTCTGTGACAAGCTAGAGGACCGCGTGAACGCGGCGGCTGCACGTTTTGGCGCGAAACCATACGCCAGCTACAAGGAAATGCTGTCGAAGGAGAAGCTGGATGCCGTCTATGTGTGCGTCGAGCCATGTGCACACGATGGGATGGAGATGATGGCCATCGAAAAAGGGTGCCACCTCTTTGTCGAAAAGCCTGTCGCCTTGAACTTGGACTATGCCAAAAAGGTTGAGGCGGCCCTTGCAAAGAAGAAACTCATCAATGCCGCAGGTTTCCAGGACCGTTACCTGGACTTCGAACCCACCATGAAGGCGTGGGTGAAGCAGAGCAAAGTCGGTTTCTTCAACGCCTACTGGGTTGGCGGGATGCCAGGCGTGTGGTGGTGGCGCCGCAGGGACACCTCGGGTGGCCAGGCGGTCGAGCAGACCATTCATACCTTTGACATGTGCCGCAACCTCTTCGGCGAGATTGTCGCCGTGCAGGCCTTTGGGCGCAGGGGCATCATTACCGATGTCGAGAACTACGACACAGAGGATGCTTCTGCCGTGAACCTAACCTTCGCAAATGGCATCATCGGAACTGTCTATAGCGGCTGCTTCATCCGTGGCGGCGGTGGAAAGAATGGTATCGATGTCTATACGATGAACGGCAGAATGGAATATGTCGAGCGCAGGGGCGTTACCATCACGGAGCCTAACCGTACCATCAGCATCCAGGTCGGCAACGACTTTGGCCAGGAAGAGGATGACACCTTCATCGAGGCGATTTTGACGAAGGATCAGTCCATCATCAAGTCCCCGTATTCAGAGGCGGTCAAGAACCTGCAGGTCACGCTGGCAGCCAACGAATCCATGGACAATGGCGGCAAGGTCATACGCCTGGATGGCGATTGCGCAAAAAGATGCAGAAAGAGGTAATGCGAGACAGATGACGGTTTCGCGGGAATAATGACGGAAGGCGCACAGGAGGCGATTTAGCACTTTTGTGCGCCTTTTCACTGGCCTAAAAGCGCCGTAGGCGCGAAGGAACATAGCCGTGGGTGGAGTGAAGCCGCATAACGGCGAGTGGAACCCACGGTTAAGTGATGTCATCTGTTCTTCTGCGCCGTGCCGCATAGCGTAGTGAAGCGGCAGGGCGCATATTACAACTTGCTAGAGTTTAGTCAACCAAGCACCATGAAAATCAGCTTTATACGAGTATTCCTGAAGAAACGGTATCCGCTGACCATCAGCCGTGGCACGAGCTATGGTACGGAGAACCTCTTTGTGCGCGTCAACTACCTGGGGCAGACAGGCCTGGGGGAGCTGGCGGGGACGCCTAACAACATTGGAGAGAGTTGCGAAAGCGGCATCGCTGAACTGGAGCCATTCTGCGCATCCATAGAGGACGAATCAATCGGCATCGCAGAGATTTGGGCGAAGGCGCGCCAGGCAGGCGTGCAGCCCCGTGCGTTGGCGGCATTGGACATGGCGCTGTGGGATGCACTTGGCAAGGCAAGTGGTCAGCCCCTTTGGCGGCTGTTCGGACTGCGTCGTGAAGCGGTAGCCACCTCCATTACCGTTGGCATCAATCCCGCTGAAGTCACCCGTGAGCGCGTGCCTGAGATGCTTGCGCGTACAGGGGCAAAATACCTGAAGGTGAAGTTGGGTTCCCCACAGGGATTGGAGGTTGACAAGGCGCATTTCATGGCGGCACTGGAATCCTCGCGCCCCTTCCATTCAATCATTCGCGTGGATGCGAATGGCGGCTGGTCGGTAGCGGATGCGCTGCACATGCAGGATTGGCTGGCCGAGCGGGGCGTCGATTACATCGAGCAGCCGTTGGTCAAGGGGGCTGAGGATGCCCTGCCTGAACTTTTCAAGAAGCGCAGGCTTCCTATTTTTGTGGATGAATCCTGCTGGTTTGCCTCTGATGTGCCCAAACTGGCGGACCGCGTCGATGGCGTGAATCTGAAATTGATGAAATGCGGCGGCCTGACGGAGGCGTTGCGCATTGTGGCGGTGGCCCGTGCTTTCGGGCTCAAGACAATGATCGGCTGCATGGGCGAATCAAACGTCGCGATTTCGGCAGGCGCCTCCATTGGTGCCCTTTTCGACCATATTGATTTGGATTCCCAGTTGAACCTGGTGGATGATCCGACGACGGGTGCGGAACTGACCGATGGTGTCGTTTTGCCGAACTTCAAGCCTGGCCACGGCGCTGAATTAGCAATTAGCAATTAGCCCCAGTCCCTGCTCCCTAACCACTAACAACTAACCACTAACCACAAACCACTTAGGAGAAATAATGCTTCCATCTGACATGCCACTGGCGATTTACATGGAGGATACTTTTGGAAAGACCTTCGGGAAAATGGGATACGACATGCTTCGCTTTTCGGAGAACCCGATAGTCTGCATCATCGACAGCTGCGAGGCTGGCAAGAAGGCTGGCGATGTGATGCCTGGTTCGCCACGTTCGGAAACGCCGATTGTCGCCACGGTTGACGAGGCCTTCAAATTGGGTGCGAAGGCGATGCTGCTGGGCAGCGCGCCGTCTGGCGGACTGCTTCCCGACAGCTGGTATCCCGCGCTGGATCGTGCAGTTGAACTGGGTATGAACATCATTAACGGGCTCCATCAGCGTTTGAATGCCCGCTACACGAAACTGGCGGCAGGTCAGTGGATATGGGATATCCGCCAGGAGCCCGCAGGACTGGGCATCGGCAAAGGCCGTGCGCGGGAGCTCTCCGCAAAGCGCCTTCTAATTGTCGGCACGGATATGGCCAACGGCAAAATGACGACAGGGTTGCTGCTGCACAAGGATGCTTTGGCACGTGGCGTGAAGTCGTGCTTCCTGGCGACTGGTCAGATAGGCATTGCCATCTGCGGCAAGGGCGTGCCTCTGGATGCCATCAAGTTGGACTACGCCTGCGGCGCCGTTGAGAAGGGCGTGTTGGAATATGCAGGGGCAGATTTGATTGTCGTGGAAGGGCAGGGCTCTGTGCTTCATCCAGGCAGCACGGCCACGCTGCCGCTACTGCGCGGTTCGTGCCCAACCCATCTAATCCTGAATCACCGCGCCGACTTGAAGACGCTGCGCGATTTTCCCTGGATGAAGGTGCCGCCGTTGAGTGAAGTCTGCGACTTGTACGAGCGTCTGGCGTGCGCATGCGGCTGTTTGCCTGCCGCGAAGGTTGTGGGCATCTCCCTGAATACCTCGCATTTGAGCGACGAGGAGGCGAAGGCATATATCGCGAAGACGGAGGCGGAAACGGGCCTGCCAACCACTGACCCCGTGCGCTATGGCGTTGAAAAACTGACCGATGCTGTCCTGAACAAATAGGGAGGACAGAGGTGATGGCTCCATTCAGATTGGGAGTTGTTGGCCTTGGACATCGTGGCATCCACATGTTCGAGCTGGCGACGACGGCATTTCCTGAAACACTCCAGGGTGTTGCTATCTGCGACAACAACGAGGAGATTTTGAAGGCGACCGTCGAGAAGTTCCCGAATGCCACGCCTTACAATGACTTTTATGAGATGTTGGACAAGGCGGAACTGGACGTGTTGCTTGTGGAGACACCAGCGCACTGTCATGCCGCCTTCTGTGTGGAGGGGCGCAAACGCGGTCTCTTTGTCTTCGGCGAAATCCCCTGCGTTGCCACTCTGGAGGAGGCGGATGCACTCTGGCAGGCAGATGCAAATGCGCCCAAAGGCTTCTTCATGACGGGAGCCAACCCGAACGAATGGGGATTTGTGGAGGCGCTTTACAGCTATTACAAGCAGGGGCTTCTCGGGAAGCCATACTACATGGAGGCGGAGTACATCCATGACTGCCGCTACCTCTGGCCAAGCACGCCGTGGCGGCGCACGATGTACCCCATCACCTACTGCACCCATTCGCTGGGGCCTCTGCTTCGCATCACCGATGAAGACCTGCGCCAGGTTTCCTGCATGGATACGGGGGCCTGGGTGGAGGGTGGCGAAAACGAGCATGACCTGATGACAGCTCACTTCCATGCGCCGTCGGGTCTTGTGGTTCGGTTTACGGCCTCGTTCATCAACAACGCTGGCTGCGGTCACCACTCTTACCGTGTCTATGGCACAGAAGGCTACTTTGAGCGTCTTTCCTCCCGTGGGCAGCAAAAGCCCATCACCACCTTCAACTCCAAGAAACTCTATGGCTTTGACAAGAGCACCATTGTCTCTATAGAGGAGCAGCGCCCCGAGTTTGAGGCGCGCAGCAAGAACTTTGGCGGGCATGGCGGCGCTGATTTTGTCCTCTGGTACACATTTGCGCAGGCTCTTAAGGAGAATGGCCCAGCCCCGATTTCACTGAAGGCGGGGCTGCGGATGACGATTCCAGGCATTTTCGCCAGGGAATCCGCTAAACAGGGAGGAAAGCTTGTTGATATCACATATCCGTGGGATTGAATATCGGAGGTTTGAAAACTCTCTTCTTGGTCTTATATTGAATCATAATCATTGAAATAACAACCAAGGCCCAGTGGCATTGCCAGGGGCGCAACCAAAGGAAAGGCGGGAATGTATTGGCTGGATTGGATTCTGATTTGGGTTCCATTGTTTATTGTTGTCTTTGCGGCTTTCAAGAGCCAGAAATACGTCAAGGGCGTGGCTGACTTTTTGTCGGCGGGACGCATTGCAGGGCGGTATGTCGTCTCCGTCGCCAGCGGCGAGGCGGCCATGGGACTCATCTCCGTCGTGGCCGTGATGGAGATGTACTACCGCAGCGGATTTGCCATCTCCTTCTGGAGCACGCTAACGGCTCCTATCAGCATGATTCTTGGTCTTGTTGGTTTCTGTACCTATCGCTTCCGCGAGACGAAGGCGATGACGATGGGGCAGTTCTTTGAAATCCGCTATAGCCGTTCTCTGCGCATTGTGGCGGCGGTCATCCAGTCCATTTCAGGAATCATCAACTATGCCATCTTCCCTGCCGTCGGCGGGCGTTTCCTCGTTTACTTCCTGGGGCTTCCCCTCACCTTTAAATTCCTGGGCACGACATGGTCCACGTATGGCGTGGTGATGTTCTGCTTTCTGGCAGTGGCGCTGATTATCGCCTGCCTGGGCGGTCAGGTGACCATCATGGTGACTGACTGCGTGCAGGGCCTGCTCAGCTACCCAATGTTCGTTGTGGTGGTGGCCTACTTCTTCTACCGCTTCTCCTGGACGGGCGAGATGGCTCCGTCCCTGATGTGCCGTGCGCCTGGCGAAAGCTTCCTGAATCCATACGATACGGAGAACCTCCGTGACTTCAACCTCTTCTATGTCTTGTGTGGTATTGTGACGGTTTTCCTGAATCGTATGTCCTGGGGCGGCAGCTCGGGTTACAACGGTGCTGCAAAGAGCGCGCACGAGGCCAAGATGGGTGCTCTGCTCGGTTCATGGCGTGGTGGCTTCGGCACGATGATGTACATCCTCATCGCCGTCGTCGCGTTCACCTTCCTCAATCACAACCACTTTAAGGACGAAGCCCGCGAGGTGCGTCAGGAGCTGGCCGCCAAGGCGATTGACGATGTGCTGCGTGTGGACAACCCCGATTCAGGCAAGCTCTCCACCGTGGAGGCGCTCCACAGCGCCTTTAAACAGGATGTGAAGGCACAGTTCCTGGGGATTCCTGCCCGCGACCACTTCCCAGAGCCTCCGAAGAAAATCCGCAAGCAGGATTTTGGAACAGAAAAGGAATACGATGAGGCCAAGGAAAAGCTGGATGCGGAAGTCAAGGCTTTCCACGAAGCCTGTGCCGACCCCTATCCCAAGACGGTTCTGGATCTGATTGACAAGAATGTCGAGAAGGCTGTGCTTCCCGATACGATGTCGGAGGCGGAGCAGCAGAAGTTCCGCGACGACCAACGCGCCTTCTTGAAAAAGAAGGGGCAGACCTTCGGCACCATCTACAACCAGATGCTGGTCTCCGTCGCCATCCGCAAGATGCTGCCTATGGGCGTGACAGGCATCTTCTGCGCCCTGATGATCTTCCTGATGGTCTCGACGGACACGACCTACATGCACTCCTGGGGTTCCATCTTGATTCAGGACTTTGTGCTGCCCCTTCGCAAGAAGCCCTTCACGCCCGAGCAGCAGATTAATGTTCTGCGCATCTCCATCACGGGCGTCTGCGTCTTCGCCTTCCTCTTCAGCTATTACTTTGCGCAGATTGACTTCATCCTGATGTTCTTTGCCATCACGGGTGCCATCTGGGCAGGCGCGGGCTCTGTTATCACTTTCGGGTTGTACTGGAAGAAGGGTACCACGCAGGCCGCCTTCGCCTCGCTAATCGCGGGCGCGACCATCGCCATTGCGGGCATCATCGGCCAGCAGACTTGGGCCTCCCACATCTATCCATACTTTGAGAAAGCGGGCATGGTGGAGGAGGTCAACCAAATGCTTCTCACCATCACAAGGCCCTTCCATCCATACGTGGTGTGGGGCAACCCTGAGGGGCCGTTGAACGCGCACAAGTTCCCGATCAACTCCACGGAAATCGGCTTCATCTGCAACGTGATATGCATCCTGCTGTATGTATCCGTCTCCCTGCTGACCTGTAAGGAGCCCTTCAACATGGAGCGCATGCTTCACCGCGGCAAATACAGTCTTGATCCAGAGAAGGCCAAGGCGGCAGCCGAGGCGAAGAAGAAGGAGAACGAGAGTGTATCCAGGCCAAGACGCGTCTGGAACTTCTTCAAACACAATATGGTTGGTATCGACCATCAGTACACAAAAGGGGACAAGATTCTGGCCTTCTCTGTATTTGCCTACTCCTTCGGCTATGGCTTCTTGCTGAACTTCATTATCGTCATCATCTGGAACTTCTTCCACAAGTGGGACATCCAGTGGTGGTCCTGGTTCTTCTTCTACAAGCAGTTCCTGGTCTCTGGCATCATCGGCATTATCTCCACCTTCTGGTTTGGCATCTGCGGTACAAGGGATTTGATGAGGCTTTTCAAGGATCTGGCTGCGAAAGAGGCCAATGCATTGGATGACGGGCGTGTGGAAGGCAACGTCTCCGTCGCCGATCTGGCAGCCGTCAAGGCCGCCGAAAGCGCGATGGCTGATACGAACGGCACGGCTGCTCCTGAGGTGAAGGCTGAGCAGAAATAAGCGGAGGAATTGACAAATGAGATTACGGATACTGGGGTCTGCGGCTGCCGAGGGGTGGCCCGCCATGTTCTGCTCATGCCCAGCCTGCCAGAAGGCACGGGCCAATGGCGGGAAGGATCTTCGCAGGCGCACCGCCTACATGCTGGACGATGACACGCTGATTGACTATGGACCTGACATCTACGCCCAAAGTTTGGAGTTCAATCTGGATTTGGCGAAGGTCAAGCGGCTCCTCATCACCCACAGCCATACGGACCACCTGACTCCACGGGAACTGACCTGGCGTCGCAAGGGCTTCTCCACCGCACAGAACCTGATGAAAATCTACGCCAACCAGGCCTCTGCCGACCGCATTAACGAATGCCCCACGTATGATAGCCTGGAGCCCCTCAAGGCGGAACTGCATATCCTGAAGCCAGGTGACAAGCTCGTCGATGAGGACCTGACCATCCAGACAATTCTTGCCGACCATGCTCAGCCGCCCGAAGAACCGTTGAACTATATTCTTGAGCGCAATGGAGTCTGCGTTTTCATCGGCAACGACAGCGGCTGGTGGTGCCAGGAGAGCTGGGACATTATTGGCCAGTACAAATACGACATCGTCATCATCGAGTGTACATACGGTGTGCGCTGGCCTGAACAGCGCGCCAAGCACATGGGGGCCAATGTCTCCGTGGCGGTGCGGGATGAACTGAAGCGGTTGGGCTGCCTGAAGGAGAACGCGCTGGTTGCCGTCAACCACTTCTCGCACAACATTCAGAACCTCCACACTGACCTTGAGCAGTTCTTCAATCCCAAAGGCATCCTTGTCGGCTACGACGGCATGATTTTGGAACGGTAAGAGAGGTGGCGACGGCGGCCACGTTATTTCTCCAACTTAAAAGGGACAGGAGCGACAGGAATGACGGGAGCGACATCAAAATGACGCTAGGTCTTTTTTGGGGTCGCTCCCGTCATTCCTGTCGCTCCTGTCCCTTTGAGCGTTAATTTAAGGAGTATTAACGTGACGTTGTTGTTACACCCTTTGGTACATGCTCAGCTCGGTGGAACTCCCTTCATTTCAGGGCGTCTTGCATTTGTCTATCGTGCTGGCCCTGTGCTTTGTTGAGTTTTTCCGTCATCTTTTTCTTCGCCTGGATGGCGGTGGCGCCCGTGCCGTAGTTGATGACACTGTTGACGTCATCCATCATAGAGGGCTTTTGAGCGGGCTTCTGTGCCTGCGGAGGGGCGGGTTTGGGTTGCTGTGCAGGCTTTTTCGTGGTGTTGGTTTTGACCTGCGGTGCAGGTTTTGCGGTTGGCTTTTTGCCAATCTGATTGTCGCATGAGAAAAGAAGAAGGGAGAATGCAATGGCACAGGTTGCGGCAATGGTTTTGACGTTCATTTTTCAGCCCTTACAAGTTTGAGTTTATAGATTACAGGGTTTTCTGTGAACATAACGTTTTCGGTGCTGCCAGGCTGGGGGAGGCTGGGGGAAAGGAGGTTCCAGCCGTAGGAGGCCAGCTTATCCGAGAGTTCCTGCGCCTCTGTGTCCTTTAGCGCAATGGCAAACTCATGGTAGAACTCATTTTCCCGCAGGTCGAATTGCTTCTGGTTGACATCAGCAACCTGTTTCAGATATTCGATTCCGTTGTCCAAATCCGTGACGCTCCAGACCTGCTCGATGATTGACGGGAAGACGACGCCTGCGTTAAGAGGGGCTGTATATGGTTTGGAGGTTGTGCTGCCGACTGTCTTGAGGTTGGCGTTATCGGCAGCTTGGTTGCTTCTGATGGAATTCCGTGCGTATTTACCCGTGAATTGTGGTTCATAGGCGGGCTTTTCTGTTGACTGGATGGATGCATCAGCCAGGGAGGTGTCTGCACCATTTTCAGGTGTGTATGTCCATATGGCAAGGCCTAGCAAAATGACAACAGCTGCCGCCGCCGAGTATGTCAGCCCCCAAAGCACTTTTAAGCGATTTCTTGGAATGGGCTGTTCCTGCTTGTGTACAGCGGTCAGAACTCGATCTGACAAGCCTTCTGGCGGCTGAATCGCCTTGGCAACCAGAGCATCCAGGCGTTCCAGCTCACGCAGCTTTGACTGACAGTCAGTGCATTGTGCGAGATGCTGACGTTCCTCCTCCCTCCCAGCGCCGCAGTGAAGCCCTTCAAGCTGTTCTAGAGTCAAACAAGATTGCACTGTTGTTTCTTCTTTCATGGTTTTACCAAGGCCTCTTTTCAAAGCCCGAGCCGTTTTTTCAGTTCGTCTCTAGCTCGGGCAATTCTGGATTTTACGGTGCCCAGCTTGCATTTCAGGAGGTCGGCTATCTCCTCATAGCTCATCTCCTGGATGTTTCTCATGACCAGCGCCTCTCGGTAAACGTCGGGCAACTGTTCAAGTTGGGCGTTCAAGTCCTTATCCAGTTCGTTATAGACTGCCTTTTGATCGGGGGGAAGTGTGCTGTCGGGGAGATCGATTCTTCGGTCATCGCCCTCTTCAACGCCTTCAATCGGCGCGTCAATGCTGACGTGCCGATCCGTAGCCCGACTTTTGTTCCAGTGATACTTGTTGCGCGCCAGGTTCATGGCGATGCGGTACATCCAGGTTGTGAACTCGGAGTCCCCACGGAAATCAGGGAGGGCACGGTGTATCTTAATGAATGTGTCCTCTGCGATTTCCTCGGCGTCCTCGCGGTTTCCCAGAACACCGTATGCAATCTGATAGGCGCGTCCCGAGTATTTTCTGACCAGTTCCTCGAAGGCGGTTTCATCGCCTTTTTGGGCACGGGCAACCAACGTCCTGTCATCGGATTTTGTTTCTTTGGACATTGATTTTTCCATGTTGTTCCAGCGATTTGTTGATTTTTAGGATTCACGCATCAATGTGACGGCAAAGGGATGCAATGGGGCATTTGTCGCACTCTGGTTTGCGGGCCTTACAGGTATAGCGTCCGTGCAGGAGCAGCAGGTGATGGGCGTCACGGGCATATTTTTTCGGGGTGATTGTCTCAAGCTCCTGTTCCACGGCTTCGGGGGTGGGCGCGTGGGAGAGTCCTGTGCGGTGGGAAACCCTGAAGACATGGGTATCGACAGGGATGGTTGGCTTGCCGAACCAAAGGTTCAAGACGACATTTGCGGTCTTCGTACCGACGCCTGAAAGGGCGGTCAGCTCCTCGAAGGTGTCGGGAACGGCTCCTTGATGCTTTTCGATGAGGGAGTGGCAAAGCTCAATGATATGCTTTGCCTTGGTGTGATGAAAACCAATGCTGCGGATGGCTTCTTCTAGGGGCTCCTGTCCTAGATTGACGAAGTCCTGCGGGGTATGCAGGGTTTTCCAGAGCTGTTCAGTGACCTTGTTGACCGCCTTGTCCGTGCATTGCGCAGAGAGGAGGACGGCTATCAGCAACTCGAAGGCACTGGAGAAATGCAGCTCGGGGGCGGGATTGATGACCGTGGCAAGCTGACTGTAAAGCTTTTCTACCTGCTTTGGGGAGAACACACTTTTGTATCTGATCTTTTTTTCTGACATTTCAGTTTGTCATTTGAGCAAAGAACATTAAATTGTACTATGGAGATAATTATACTCTAGAGATAATAGTCTCATAATATAACAACATTTGACTGTAAAACAAGCCAAAGATTTCACCATCCCAAATAACCTCAAGGTCACGACTATGCTAGATTGGTTCAAGCAAATCCTGGAAATCGGCATTCAAAACAACGCCAATGAATGGCATATTCCGTTGGACAAGCCGACGTTTTTCCGTATCGCAGGCATCACCAGTGATGTGGATTTCACGGCTGACAATGACATGTTTGTGGCGTTGCTTCAGGATTTGCTTCCTCCTAAACAGCTTGCCAAGCTGGAGCAGGACGAGGGCATGGACTTCATCAATGAGAGTTTCCTGCTGGACGAGCAGGGTGACGAGAAAATGGGGCGTTTTCTGTGCAATCTGCAGCGTCAAAGAGGACTGATGTCCTTTGTTGTCCGCCGCCCGTCGAGGGATGCTTCCGTCTTCTTTGACATCTTAAAATATGCAGTTGACAACCGCGCCTCCGACCTGCATGTGCGTGAAGGCAAGTACGTGCGTCTGCGCATCGACAGCAAGCTCGTCGATACTGATTTCATGACCGATTCCGTCTTTTTTGAGAAGGCCTTGGAGGACATTCTGCCTGCGGGAAAGCGGCCTGTTTATGAAAAGACGGGTGACTTGGACTTTGCCTGGGAAGAGGAGGGAATTGGTCGCTTCCGTGTGAACCTGCACCGCCAGCGTGGCAAGAGCGCCTTTACCTTCCGCCATGTCAAGAGCAAGGCGCCGACTGTGAAAGAGGTCGGGCTTCCCGAAGTGCTGAAGACCATCGTACAGGCGCGCAATGGCATCATCTTCATCTCTGGTACGACTGGCTCTGGTAAATCGACTACGATGGCGGCTATGCTTGACCATGTGAACAATACCGCTGAAGAGCATATCATCACCATTGAAGACCCCATTGAATACACCTTCCAGGACAATCTTTCCTTCTTCGAACAGCGAGAGGTTGGTCTGGATGCCGAATCGTTTGATTCGGCGCTTATTCATGCCCTCCGCCAGGACCCCGACATCATCATGGTCGGTGAAATGCGCAACCGCAGCACCTTCGAGACGGCGTTGACCGCTGCAGAGACAGGGCACATGGTCATCTCAACGCTTCATACCAAGAACGCTCCCCAGAGCATCACCCGAATCCTGGACATGTTCCCGCTGGAGGAACGGGACACTGTCCGCAAGAACCTTTCCGAGTGCCTGCGTGCCATCATCTGCCAGCGGTTGGCACCGAAGGCGACGGGCAAGGGCGTGGTACCCGTGACGGAAATCCTCATCAATACCCCTATTGTCCGTAAGCTTATCTTTGACAACAAGATTGACAAGTTGCCGCAGGCGATTGAAGGCGGTGCTGAGGAGAATATGATGAGCTTCAACAAATGTCTTCTTAATCTGGTCAATGCAGGTGAAATCACCGAGGAGACGGCCTTTAACTTCTCCGACAATCCGCAGGCGCTCAAGATGAACCTGAAGGGTATCTTCCTGAACGAGTCTGGCGGCATCATCCAATAAGGTAGGCATTAGAGAGTTGCCAACAATGAGGAAAAAGCAAAAATCATCCCTGGCAAAGGCACTGTACTGGAACACTCCGCGGAAGGAGCGTTACGGGCAGCGTTCCGAGGGGAGGCGTGTACGTTTGATCGTATCCGTTCTGTCGGTTGTTGTTTTTGTGATAGCCATGAGCGGATTGGTGCGAGAGTTTTTCTAAAGAGCTAATTTCAAAACTATCATCGAAATGCGCGTCGTCATGAACACATTGGCGTTGGCAACGTCTCTCGTTGCACGAAAGTGCTGCTTTGATCCGTTGCCTTAGCCACTGCGCCTATCTCTTAGCGCATTTCGCGCTAGTTTTGAAATAACTTCTAAATGTTTAGCCAAGGAGAGAACGATGTCAGAAAAGAAGTGTTGCAAATGCAAAGCGTTGAAGATTATTGGGATAATCGTAGTGCTCATCGTCATTTTGGCGGCGTTTGGCATTATGTTTGCGGATTCGCTGATAAAGACCGCGATCCAGACCATTGGCTCTACGGTGACCAAATGCGACATCAAGGTTGAGAATGTTAGCCTTTCCTTCTTGCGTGGACATCTGCGGATTGACAATCTGGTTGTCAATAATCCCGAGGGATATAAGACACCCAGCGCCTTTACGTTGACCAAGATTGAAGTGGCTCTCGTGCCTAAAAGTCTTCTTTCCGATAAGATTATTGTGAAGGAAGTGGAGATTCTTGCGCCAGAGGTCACATACGAAGTGGATCCTCTGAAATTCCAGAGCAACATCGGGGCCATCCAGAAGAATGTGGAGTCATTCTTGCCTGCTGGCGATGACGATGCCAAGGAGAAGGAGGAGAAGAAGGAAGAGGAAAAGAAGCAAGGAAAGAAGATTCAAATTGACCATGTCCTCATTGATGACGGCAAAATTAACGTATCCGCGACCATTGCAGGCGGTCATTCTATTCCCGTGCCATTGCCGAAGATTGAGATGAATGACATCGGCAAGGAGAAGGAGGTCACTGGCTTGGAGGCCTCTGCAAGCATCCTGTTCAGGATGTTCACGGGCGTCATTGACGCAGGAAACGAGGCTATTAAGAAAATTGGCACAAGTTTGAAAGGTGTCGGCGATGCGATTGGCTCAGGCGCAAAATCCCTTGGGGATGCCGTGACCAATGCTTTTGGCATCAATGGGAAAGATGCCAAGAAGGATGATGACGCTAAGAAGGACGAGGACGTCAAGAAGGACGAGGACGCCAAGAAGGATGATGACGCCAAGAAGGATGATGACGCCAAATAAGCTCCATTCGAGAAAACAATATGTATCCAACGGAAGTCATTGTTGATTACGATATTTTGCGGGAGAATTTCAAGGCACTGCAGGCACTGAAACCTCACTGTCATCTGGTTCCCGTGGTTAAATCCGATGCATACGGACATGGACTGGTGCAATCCTCTAGGGCGTTCTTGGCTGGCGGAGCCGAACGGCTGGCGGTGTTCCGTGTGGAGGAGGGGCTGGCGCTGAGGCAAGAGGGCATTGATTGTCCCATTTGGGTACTTCTAGGGGCGCTTCCATACGAGGCAGCACAGGCAGTCGGCAGAGGGTTTACATTGGCCGTCTTTGATATCGAGCAGGCAAAGGCTCTCTCTGAGGCGGCAGAAAGACGCGGTCTTGTCCAAGATGTCCATGTCGCCGTCGATACGGGAATGGGACGCCTGGGGTTCTTGGTCGATGACTTACAGGAGGCTTTGGCGCAGATTTTTGCGCTCAAAGGCCTTCGCGTGTGCGGCATTTTCTCGCATATCGCAAAGGCGAACGACGTGATGCATCCTGTGACGCGCAGACAGGTGGATGGTTTCCGCAGAGCGCTGAAGATGTTGCCGTCCGTTTGCGTTGAAAACCATTCCTGTGCCTCGGATGCCTGGCTAGGCGACCTCATCCCTGAACTGCATTATGCACGTCCAGGCATCTGCCTCTATCAGGAGTATCAGGTGGATGGACGCATCGTCACGCACGATGCGATGACGCTGAAGACGAGGCTGGTGTCGCTGAAGACTATGCCTGCGGGCGCAACTGTTTCCTACAACTGCATACGCACGCTCACAAGGGAGAGCCGCGTTGCGGTGGCGCCTCTTGGCTATGAGGACGGCTTCCTGCGTTCCATGACGGACAAGGGGGCGGCACTGGTTCATGGACGGCGTGCGCCGATTCTGGGTACCATCTGCATGAGCATGACCATGCTGGATGTCACAGATATACCTGAAGCTGCCATTGGAGACGAGGCGGTTTTCATGGGATGCCAAGGTGATGAACAGATCACCATCGCCGAACTGGCGGAACGCGCCAATACCACGCCCCATGAATTCCTCTGTGCCATGGGCAAACACCGTGCATAGGACTGACGCGGAGCTTGCGCTCTGCGCAAAAAACAGAAAGTGGCCCCGCAAGGACCTGTCCTGTGCCCGCCGCTTCAGCGGTGGGAAAAACATCTGGTCACGCTTGACAACTTCCGTTATTTAATTACATTTTGATACGCACCGTTGGTGGTGCGCTTTGGGTTACAATTATACACAAGGAGACTGAACATGGCACTTATTGCTGCACAAATGTACACGTTGCGTGAATTCTGCAAGACACCTGCTGAAATTGCCGTTGCCTGCGCACGCGTCAAGAAGATGGGGTATGACGGAATCCAGATGTCTGGCATGGGGCCGATTGACCCGCATGAAATGCGCAAGATTCTGGATGGCGAGGGACTGGTCTGCTGTGCCACGCATATTCCAATTGACCGCATGGAGAACGAGACCGAGGCCGTGGTCGAAGAGCACAACATTCTGGGCTGCAAATACACGGCCATCGGCGGCTTCTTCCCCAAAGAGGCGTGGACACGCAAGCTGTGGCTGGATTTCATCGCCCGCTACAATGCCATCGCCGAGAAGTTCAAGGGCACAGGCATGACCATCGGCTACCACAACCACAGCCACGAGTTCGCCCCAGCCGAGGGGTTCCGCCCCATCGACATGCTCATCAATATGCTTGACCCATCCATCTGGATGGAGATTGACACCTACTGGGTGGCGGACGGCGGTGGCGACCCGACTGCCTATATCAAGCGCGTCGCAGGGCGTCTGCCAGGTGTCCACTTCAAGGACTTGACGAAGAACCCCGACCGCACCACAAAGATGTGCGAAATCGGCGACGGCAACCTGAACTGGCCGAGCATCGTCGAGGCCTGCCGCTATGCAGGTGTCAAATGGTACATCGTCGAACGTGACCGCGGCGATATGGACGCCTTTGACAGCCTTGAGCGCAGCATCTATAACATGCGCGAGAAGATGGGACTCTAAGGGGGCGAGTAAAATAGCTGGGGCGCGTGTCTGCGCGTCCCAGTTTGCCATTTTTCATAGCCTCAATCATATAATCGGCAATATGGAGGAAGACGCGTCTTATAGCCCCATTCAAGAACAAAATGGGGAGCCAGGGGAGAATCCGCGTTTTCTGACAGAACAGATTCTCACGTACCTTGGGAACAAGCGTACCTTGCTTCCGTTGATTGGGAAGGCTGTACGTATTATGCAGGCGGAACTCGGAAGGCAGAAACTGGTGCTTTTCGATGTGTTTTCTGGTTCGGGGATAGTCTCCCGCTTCTTTAAACAATTTGCATATCGCTTGTATGTCAATGATTTGGAAGCGTACAGCACGCTTTGCAGCAGTTGCTATCTGACAAACAGAAGCACTGTTGACGAGGCGAAACTGGCATCCATGCTGGCGGGGTTGAAGCAGCGGATAGAGGAAAACTGGCACAGCGGCTTCATCACGGAACTTTATGCTCCGAAGGATGAAAGCAACATCCAGAAGGGCGAGCGGGTCTTCTACACGATACGTAACGCGCAATATATCGACACAGCCAGGCAGGAGATAGCTCTGCTTCCAGAGGAGAAACAGAAGTTTTTTCTTGCGCCGTTGCTGTATGGCGCAAGCGTCCACAACAACACTTCTGGCGTCTTCAAGGGTTTCTACAAGAACAAGGAGGGAATCGGACAGTATGGCGGGAGTGGACGAAATGCGCTGGCCCGCATTCGTGGTAATATTGAACTGCAATTGCCAGTCTTCTCCAACTTCGAGTGCGATGTTGTCGTCACCCAAAAGGATGCCTTGCAGGCGGCACTCGACATGCAGGAGGAGGTTGACCTGGCCTATCTGGATCCACCATACAACCAGCATCCGTATGGCTCCAACTACTTCATGCTAAACCTGATATTAAACTATCAGCGCCCCGATGGTATTTCTTCAGTCTCTGGCATTCCCGCCAATTGGAACCATTCGCATTACAATCAGCGAAGCATGGCGCAGGAGGCATTGTTCAGGCTGGTTGACAATCTGCGGGCAAAGTTCATCCTTATTTCATACAATTCCGAGGGATTTGTCAAATACGATGATTTTGTGAACCATCTCACTTCCTTGGGTGAGTTGAAGATATTGTCCCAAAAGTACAATACATTCCGCGGGAGCCGCAACCTGCGTGCGCGTGACATTCATGTCAAGGAGTTTTTGTTTTTGTTGAGAAGACAATAGACGTTGATTTATATTTTCCGTTTTTCCCAGGAGAGAATATGATAGAGAATATGATAAAGATTCAGCATCTTCCCGTTCGGCGGGTCACCAATGGCCCGAAGCATCACTTTTTCGGCTACTTTGACAAGTTCCCGTGGGATAGGAAAGGGCGGCGGCTTTTGACGATGGAGGTCGATTTCGTGGCACGGCAGCCCGTGCCTGGCGAGAAAGCCTCCATCTGCGTCATCGAAGAGGACGGCACGTTGCGCAAGGTCGCCGATACCGACGCCTGGTGCTGGCAGCAGGCCTGCATGCTCCAGTGGCTCAATGATGCCGAGAGCAAAATCATCTACAACGACCGCGAGGGCGACCACTTCGTCGCGCGCATTCTGGATGTCGATACAGGGGAGACGGAGACGCTCTGCCGCCCGATTTACTGCCTCAGCCCTGACGGCAAATGGGCCATTACGCTGAACTTCTCCCGTCTCGACCGCGAGCGCCCTGGCTACGGCTATCCAGGCGCGTTCGACCCGTACATCGGCAAGAAGCACCCCGATGACGATGGTGTCTGGCTGATTGACCTCAAGAAAAACACGGCGTCGCTTTCCGTCAGCGTCGATAGGGTGACGCGCGAGTTCTACCGCACTGGCCCGAAGGGGATGGAGCACGGACCAGGCTGGTTCAACCATATGCTCTTCAGCCCCAACTCCGAGCGAATCGCCTTCTTCCACCGTTGGCGCGTGCCAAACAAAAATGGTGTGCCGTGGCATGTCACGCACATGTTCACCGCCAATCGGGACGGCTCCGAACTCTTCCCGCTGAATCTGCAGGACATGAGCTCCCATTATACGTGGGTGGGGCAGGGCAACCAGATCATCAACTTCTCCAACCAGTGGAAGACGGGCTGGCAGTACCACCTTTTCACCGACCAGACGGACAAGGTGGAGGTCATCGCAAAGGACGTTTTCCCTGGGGACGGCCATTGCTCCTACTCCAGCGACTGCAAGTGGATGCTGACGGACAGCTACCCGCTGAAGGACAATTGCAGGCGGCTTTACCTCTATGACTTGGTAAACCAGCAGGCATACGAGATAGGCAGTTTTTTCTCGGACCCGAACTATCCCATCCCCACGCGCTGCGACCTTCATCCGAATTGGTCGCGAGATGACAGTAAGGTGCTGATTGATTCCATCCATGAAGGGGAGCGTCAGGTGTATGAGATAGATGTTTCCTCGCTGACAAAGGCATAATCTCCCAATGCTGTTTGCGCGTCCATATCTGCTGGCGCTTCTGGTCCCATTGCTGTATGTATGCTGGCGTTTTCGCCATGCCAACCGCTTTGTCACCTTGCTGCGGACGTTGTTGTTTGTCTCACTGGTGCTGGCTGTGGCGGGATTGACCTGGCGGATGTCCTCCAGGGCGGGCTATTGCATTGCCTTGGTGGATCGCAGCCGCTCCATGCCAAAGAGTGCCACGGACGGGGCGATTGCCTTCCTGAAGGAGATGGAGGCCACGCGACCCGAGGGGACGCGTTTGGGCGTCCTCGGCTATTCCGCGAAAACCACTGTTGAAAAACAGGCGGATGAGACACCCTTCGTTGGCTTGGATGCATTTGTGGAGGATATGGATGCGAGCTTTCTGGCGGACACCTTGGAGGATGCGCTGAAGATGATCCCCATGGATGCCGCGGCCCGCATCATCATTCTGGGCGATGGCCAGTGGAACGGCAGGATGCTGGACCACGCATTTGCGGATGCAACCGTCCGCGGTATTCCTGTGGATTATCGCATCTGGCAGTCGGATTATGGTCATGATCCAGCCATTGAGGAGATTCATGCTCCTGTTTCCGTTTTCCCTGGTGAAAGCTATGTGTTGGAATGCATGGCGAAATCCCCTGTGGAATGCAAGGCTCTCCTGAAGCTTCGCAAGGACAACGGCCCATGGAGCGAACGTGCGGTTACATTGCACAAGGGAATGAACTCCATCAGTTGGAGCGACAAGGCAGAACAGGTCGGGACGGCGGTTTACGAGGCTATTCTGGAGACCCCCGATATCCAGGACAGCTATTCGCAGAACAACCGTGCTGTGAAGATGGTGACCGTCAACGGGAAAAAGTCCATCCTGGTCATTACGGAGTCGCCGTCAGGCAACTTATCCCGCATTCTTCGGGAACTTCAGTTTGAAGTGCATACTGAGCGTCCAACGCAGAAGCTGTTGTCGCCTGCCTTGTTGGCAACCTGCTCCTGCGTGGTGCTGGAAAATGTGTCGGCCTCGAAAATCGGTCGTGATGGATTGGAGCTTCTGTCCATGATGGTTGAGAAGGGAAGCGTTGGGCTGGTGATGACAGGAGGCAGAAACAGCTTTGCCAATGGCGGATACCACAAGTCGCCATTGGAGGATCTTCTCCCAGTGCTGCTTCTTCAACGGGAGGAGGAGCGCAAGGCTCAGGTGGCGATGATGGTCGCATTGGACCGCTCTGGCAGCATGTCTGCTCCAGCTGGAAGCGTGACGAAGATGGATTTGGCGAATATGGCGGCTCTGGAGGTGTTCAACATGTTGAAGCCTGACGATGAATACGGGCTGCTGGCGGTGGATTCCTCCAGCCATCAGGTCCTGCCCCTTGCGAAGGTGGAGACGCAGGGGGATGCAGCGAGGAAGATAACCTCCATTGAATCGCAGGGGGGTGGAATCTTCACCTATACGGCTTTGTTTGATGCCACGAAAATGCTGTTGACTTCCACCGCACAGGTGCGTCACCTGATTCTCTTTGCGGATGCTTCCGACGCCGAGGAGCCTGGCAAATATCGGGAACTGCTTGCGAAAGTCACTGCCGCAGGCATAACTGTCAGCACGATTGGCTTGGGCACGGAAAAGGATTGCGACGCCGCTTTTCTGATGGACATTGCAAACCGCGGCAAGGGGCAGGTTTACTTTACCGAACGCCCCGACGACCTGCCGCGCGTCTTTGCAGAGGATACCTACAAAGTGACGTTTAACACCTTCCTGGAGGGGACGGTTTCCAGCACGGTGTTGACTGCCATGAAGGAGATTTCCAATACTGTTCATGGCGAGTTTTCCTTTGGCGGGTACAATTTGGTTTACCCACGCAAGGGTGTTCCGATTGCGATGGTGTCAAAAGATGAAAACCAGGGGTGCTTGTGCGCCTATCATCATGTCGGCCTGGGGCGATGCGCCATCCTTGCCTTTGAAGTGGATGGAGAGTTCACGGGGGATTTCGCCTCCCATCCACAGGCGGCATCCCTGCTTGGAAGCGTTGTCAACTGGGCCAATATGCGCCAGGACGATACGGACGAGTACCTGATTTCACAGAGCGTGAAGAATGGAAGGATGCACTTGGAACTTGCCCTGGATCCATCACGAAAGAGCGATCCGTTTGCGGAAACTCCCGAAATATCCACAATCGTCTGGCAGAAAGGCGCACAGCCTGTGACGCAGAAGATGCAGTTTAAATGGACGTCGCCCGATCGGCTGGAGGCCGACATCCCCATGTCTGGAATTAAATCCTATCTGCCTGGCGTCGTCATCAATGGAAAGAGCGTTCCGTTGCCACCGACGGCGTTGCCCTATTCGCCTGAATATGTCATAGACGAAAACGCACCTGCACGGCTGGTGGAACTGGCGCGAATGACAGGCGGTTTTGAACGCCTTCGCGCAAAACAGGTTTGGGAACGCATCATCCAGAAGAAGAAATATGCCGATACGATGCCGTTTTTTGCACTGCTTTCCGTGATTCTGCTTTTGCTGGAGGTGGCAGAACGCCGTTTCATGCTTCTGAACCGACTGGCAGGACGCATCCCTTCCGTATCCCCTGCAAGGCTTTTTTCGCCTTATTCTCCGAAAACAGCGAAAGCAATTGGACGCAAAGCCAAACCTGCGGCAATGCCGCATGAGAACCAAGAGGATATTCATGAAACCCTGAAAAACGTAGAGCCTTCTGGCACGCAGGAGGATTCTCCGCTTTCCGATGCGCTGAAGCGCGCTTCCAGGCACTAAAACTCTGATGCACGCAGCACGTGCATAAAAAAGGAGAAAAACATGTGTACATTAGCAGCCTATATAGGCACAGAACAGGCGGCTCCGATTCTACTCAGAATGATGGGCAACGAGATTGGCTATGCGAGCGGGCACTACACGGGTCTAGCAACCATCCACGAGGGGAAATTGTACTATGCAAAAGTGTGCGGCGACCTTGATGAACTTCTGCGTCGCACGGACGCGATGAACCTGCCTGGCACGGTGGGCATCATCCACAGCCGCACGCCTGGCATTCCCTCCGACGAGTGGGCGCACCCCTTCATCTCTACTCATGAGGAGGTTGCGTATGTGGCCAACGGAGCGGCGGGCATGTTCGATGGGACTCGCGATTTTGCCTCGATTTACAATCGTCTAACGGCGGCGGGGGATGTGTTCCGCACGGTGACGGACGACCCGAATGTCTCCAAATCCTATCCGCGCACTCCCGACGGACGTGCCATCCACACCAGCGACCTGCTGTGCGGGATGATAGCCGAGAACCACCTGCGCAAGGGAATGGACTTGCCTGCGGCGATGGGAGCGGCCTATATGGAGGCACCGTCGGAGGTTGTCGGGCTGAGCGTCTCCGTGAAAGAGCCCGATTCCGTGGCGGCCTGCCGCATCTGCATGCCCCTGATGTGGGGACGCAAGAACGGCGCGGGCTATCTGGCCACTACGGCACTGGCCTTCGAGGACGAGTACTTGGACAATATCAGCGCCGTACCTGCCGTCAGCACAGCCTGCCTGCGGCGGGACAGTGTCACCTACAAGCCGCTTGGCGAACCGCTCTCCCGTATGTGCATCCCGATGCCCTGGGCGCAGGCAATACGGATTCTGGATGAAAAGATGGCGGACGGCCAGGAGCACCACATCGGCTGGCTCTACGGCAACCTCAAGTCCCTGTGGCCCCAGGGCACCATCCAGGAGGCCGCCATGCTTACCTTCCAGTACGTCCACGAAGAAGTCAAGGCGGGCCGCATGAAGGTCGTCAAGGGCACCATCAAGGCCAGTCTCCCTGGCGCTCTTGCCCCGAGGTGGTGTTTCAAGAGGGTATGATTTCAGCTCCAAAATACAGTGGAGTTTCCGAAAATGAGGCAATGAAACTTTAGAAAATGAGGCAATGGAACTCTAGAAAAGAATCAAGCAGACGCCCAAAAGACATTTTTGCGACCCTTCGCTTGCAGCGGCGCTCCTGGAGGGCGACAGAGCGTATGTTGATGCGTGACTTGCGAACGTTTGGTTTCCTGTTTGAATCCCTTGCACTGCGCGATCTCCAAATCTATGCAGAGTCATTAGATGCAAAACTTTTGGGAATTATATACTTTAGTTGCCGATTGGACTTTACCCACAGAGAAGAGCCGCGTAAGCGGCGGCAAGAGTATAGCCGTGGGTGGAGCGAAGCCGCGATAGCGGCGAAGCGAAACCCACGGTCAGATGCCCCCCAGTCTCCGTGCGCCTTGCCGCGTAGCGTAGCGAAGCGGCAAGGCGCATTTTGGCTATTGACCAGTGAGGGATAATTTCATCAGGAAACTCAAGTATATAATTTCCAAACTTTTCCACTACCAGGATTATGCAGGACAGGAAATAGATGCCGTTATCCAGTTTGACGATGGAAGATGGAGTGGCTTCGAAGTCAAACTTAACCCAGTGCAGGTGGATGAAGCAGCTGAGAGTATGTTGAAAATCGCCTCGCGTTTCCAGCACAACCCGCCAGTTTCCCTCGCTGTTATTGTCGGCAAAAGCGGTCTCGCCTATCGTCGTACCGATGGGGTCTATGTCCTCCCCCTCACTTCCTTGAAACCATAATGCTTGTTTTCTCCAATAACTCTGGGAAACATGATTGACGAAGATGGTTTTTGTATTATATTGAAGTAAAAGAAGCTTTCACCGTGCTGAAGCACGGCGCACAGCGGATGCAGGGGCGCGGGGGCGGCCCCCGTCCTTTGCAGCCCGCGGTTCCTCCCAAAAAACACTATGAACATACCCTTGGAAAGAATAGAGGGGCGCAAGTTTTGCGTCGTTTTTGTGAAGACCGTTGATGAGGTGCACGGCAAGGTGCAGTTGCAATGTATGCGTGGGCGCGCTAGCGTCGATAGGGGCAAGGTCAGCATCATTGACGAATCTGGATGTACCTTCACGGTGCCAGGTACGGCAGTGAAGAACATTCTGCCCAGCGATGGCACTGCACTGCTCAAGGATGCGGAGTTTTTCTGCTTCGTCAAGGTTGACCCTTCCATCCAACTGGTCACCAAAAATGATGACGACCTGCTCATCCACGACATCGACGACGATGATGAATGTGACTGTGGCCATGAACACCACCATCATGGCGAGTGCGACTGCGGGCACGACCACCCCGACCACCACCATGACGGTTGCGGATGCAAGGAGAAGTGAAACCATATTCTAAAACCATAAGATACAATTATGCAAGTTATTCGATTTGATTCACCTTCTTTCCAGGAGGAGCTTTCCCCGTTGTTGAAGCGCAGCTCCTTCAACCCTGATATTGACAAAAGCGTGGCGGCCATCATTGCCGACGTGAAGGCTCGCGGTGACGCGGCACTTTGCGACTACGCACAACGTTTCGACCATGCGACCTTGACGCCCTCGCAGTTCGAGGTCACGGCGGCGGAGTTTGCCGAAGCGGAAGCGCTGGTTTCCGAAAACGTGAAGACCGCCATCCGTACGGCCTACGAGCACATCGTGGCCTTCTCCAGCCAGCGGATACCGCAGGAGTGGAGTTTCAGTCCCAGGGCTGGCGTGACCCTTGGCGAAAAGTTTACCCCGATTGACAGGGTAGGGTGCTATATTCCTGGCGGGACGGCTCCGCTCATCTCGACGGTCATCCACACCGTCGGCATCGCCTCCACTGCAGGCGTGAAAGAGATTATCGTCGTGACGCCGCCAGGCAAGGATGGCGGCAAGGTGAACCCAGCGTTGCTGTTTGCCTGCAAGACCGCAGGTGTAACGAAGGTCTATCGTCTGGGCGGTGTCTATGGCGTGGCGGCTCTGGCTCTCGGTACGGAAACAGTGCCCAAGGTGGAGAAAATCGTCGGCCCTGGCAATGCATACGTCACTGCCGCCAAGCGCCAGCTCTACGGCGAGGTGGCACTGGATTTGGTGGCAGGCCCATCGGAAATCATGGTTGTGGCGGATAAGACGGCGAAACCTGCCTTCATCGCGGCGGACTTGCTCTCGCAGGCGGAGCACGGCTCTGGCTTTGAGCAGGCCGTGATGGTCACGACAGAGCCGTCGCTGATTGATGCCGTGCAGGCTGAACTGGCGGCGCAAAGCGCGCAGCTCTCCCGTCTGGAGTGCGTTCGCAAGGTGCTGGCGAATGGCGTGTTCCTGATTCTCGCGAAAGACATCGACCAGGCGACGGAACTGGCGGGCAAGTACGCCCCCGAGCACCTGGAGATGATGACGGAGAATCCACGTGAAAACGCTGCAAAGGTGCGAGCGGCAGGCGCCATCTTCCTTGGTCCATGGACACCCGAGCCCGTAGGCGACTTTGTCGCAGGCCCGAGCCACGTGCTGCCGACTGGCGGCGCGGCGCGCTACTTCAGTGGTCTGACGGTGGAGATGTTCTTCCGACGCACCTCGCTGGTCGAATACAGCCAGGATGCCTTGATGACCGATCTGCCGCACATTGAGTGTTTCGCCAAGTGCGAGGGACTCGACGGCCATGGGCGCAGTGCCACCATCCGTAGAGGGTAGATGATCTAGATTTCTAGATTGTCTAGTAGGAGACTTCTAGAGTATCGTAGTTTCAACCACAAACGACATATAACATGAGATTTCTTTTTACTGAGCGTCTTCAAGCTGCCTTGCAGCAGCAGTTTTCCGTAGCCTCCCTGCCCATCCAGGTGGATTTGTGCCCCGCCAATTTCACGGGTGATGTGACCATCTCCTGCTTCCCATTTGCGAAGTTGCTGAAGCGCAACCCAATGGAGTTGGCGCAGCAGGTGAGCGAGTTGTTGAAGGCGGATGAAGACGTGGAGGCGGTTGAAACCGTCAAGGCGTTCGTGAATGTGACGCTGAAGCCTGTCGCCTTGATGCGGGATACCGTGCAGAATCTGGAGGCGTTGCTGACGCAGGTGCCTTTGCCAGAGTCAGAACGCCGCCGCATCCTCATCGAATTCTCCGCGCCCAACACCAACAAGCCGCAGCATCTGGGGCACGTCCGCAACAACTCCGTTGGCATGGCAACGGCCACGATTTTGGAGCGTGCGGGACACAAGGTCTTCCGCGTGAACCTCGTCAACGACCGAGGCGTCCACATCTGCAAGTCCATGATCGCCTATCAGCGGTTTGGCAACGGCGTGACGCCTGAATCAGCGGGCAAGAAGGGCGACCACCTTGTCGGCGACTTCTATGTTGCGTTCGATAAGGAGTACAGGCGGCAGCTGGCCGAGCTTCGCGAGGCAAAGCCCGAACTGAAAGAGAAGACCGATGACGAACTTTTCCTGGAGACGGAAATCGGACGCGCCGCGCAGGACATGCTGAAGGCATGGGAGGATGGCGACGAAAATGTGCGCGCCCTCTGGAAGACCATGAACGGCTGGGTTTTCGATGGCTTCGCCGAAACCTATAAACGCATGGGCATCCGCTTCGAGAAGACCTACCTGGAGAGCCAGACCTACATGCTCGGCAAGGACATCATCCAGGCGGGCTTCGAGAAGGGCGTCTTCAAGAAGCGCGATGACGGCGCTATGATCATCGAGTTTGCGGACAAGTCGCTCGGCACGAAGGTCGTCCTGCGCAGCGATGGCACCAGCGTCTATGTCACACAGGACATCGGGACGACCCTGCTCAAGCAAAAGGACTTCGAGCCTAACCAGCAGATTTGGGTGGTTGGCGATGAGCAGATCCGTCATTTCAAGGTGCTCTTCGCCATTCTCAAGGCACTGGGCTATGCCTGGGCGGACAAGCTGACCCACATGGCATACGGCATGGTGAACCTCCCCAGCGGCAAGATGAAGAGTCGCGAGGGCACTGTCGTGGATGCCGACGACCTCTTTGACGAGATGGCTGAGCTGGCGCGCGCGGCCACACTGGAGAAGGCAGGCGGTGTCGCACCCGACAATCTGGAGGAGCGCGCAGATGTCATTAGCATGGCAGCCCTCAAGTTCATGTTGCTCAAGGTCAACCCCAAGACCACGATTATGTTCGACCCGCAGGCTTCAATCAAGTTCGAGGGCGACACGGGCCCCTACGTGCTCTACGCCTACGCACGCATCAGCTCCATGCTTCGCAAGGCGGCGGAAACCGCACCCTTCTCAGAGGAGGGCGTTGATTGGTCGCTGCTGACGGACAAGACCGAGAAGGCCTTGGCGCTGCGCTGCTCCCTCTTCCCCGAGGCGGTACAGAAGGCGGCCCGCGAACTGGATTCCTCCACGTTGGCAGGCTACCTCTTGGATTTGGCCAAGGACTTCAATAGCTTCTACCGCAACTGCCCCGCTTTGAACGCCCCCACGCCAGAACTTCGCCAGGCGCGCCTGGCTCTTTCCGCGCGTGTTCGCACCATCCTGAAAGACGGTCTTAATACCTTGACAATTAATACACTTGAAAGTATGTGAGGATTCACTATGACCAAGATTTTCGTCCCCCGTTATGATGGCATCTTCAAGATAGCCGCCGATGCCTTTGCCGATCTCTGGGAAAAAGTCACGGGAAAACGCCTGGAGTGCGTCACGGAGGACTGCCCGCAGGAGGATTTGGTCGTCCTTGGCTCCGACGCAGACAATGCCTTCACGCACGACAGAATTCTCGACAAGACCATCCCCGACTTCTGCTTCCGCACGGGAACCGAGGAGTATGCTGTCAAATCCGCCAGACAGAATGGTCGAAACCTGCTCTTCCTGGCGGGAGCGCGGAAACGCGCGTTGCTGTATGCCGTCTATTACTTCTTTGAGTACAAGGAGTTGTGCTTCTACTTCTGGGATGGCGACCGTATCGTCAAAGCCGATGACATCGACATTACGGGGCTGGATTTGCGCGAGAAGCCGCACTTCGAATATCGCGGCCTGCGCTACTTCGCTCACCGCAGCCTGGATCGTTTCCAGGCGGAACACTGGGGGCTGGAGCAGTGGAAGCACGAAATCGACTGGATTGTCAAGAAGCGCATGAACATGTTCATGCTGCGGATTGGACTGGATGACATCTTCCAAAAGGCATTCCCAGACATCGTTTCGTATCCCAAGGACGGCAAGGTGCCCGAATCAAAAGAACGCTCATACGACGACCGCAATCTCTTCTGGCCGCTTGAGTACCGTGGCGAGCTGCGCAAGGCTCTCCTTGCCTACGCACGGGAGCGCGATCTCATGCACCCCGAGGACGTGGGCACGATGACCCATTGGTACAGCCGCACCCCGAAACAATATCTGGAGGCTGTGAAGCCCGACTTCCTGCCGCAGGCTTCGGGTGGCTATAGCGAGGAGACGGGGCTGGTCTGGGACATCCGCCAGGACAAGAACATGGATGCCTACTTCAAGTTGACCGAGGCGCATATTCGCGAATACGGTTCGCCAGAGCTTTTCCACACCATCGGCCTCTCCGAGCGACGTTGCTATGACGACAAGGAGGCCAACCATGAGATGAAGCTTTATACCTACAGGCGCATCATCAACAAGCTGCGTGAGAAATATCCGCTGGCTCCCCTGATGGTTGCCTCGTGGGAATTCGTCTTCTACTGGACGCCCGAGCAGGTGCGGGAGTTGTTGGCGCAGTTCGATCCGAACAACACCATCCTGCTTGACTACACTTCCGATTTTGACAGCGAACTCAACAACTTCCTGAACTGGGATGTGGTCGGCAAGTTCCCCTGGGTTTTCGGCATCTTCCACGCCTACGAATCCGAATCGGACATGCGCGGCAACTACGAGGCCATCGAGCGCCGCCTGCCGATGGCTGTGGTGGACAAGATGTGCAAGGGCCTTATCTACTGGCCTGAAATCTCCCACTCCGACACCCTGATGCTCGAATATCTGGCTGCGAATGGCTGGAATCCAGTGCCAGAGCACATCAAAATCAAATCTTTCATCAAGGAGTTCTGCCGCAAGCGCTATGGCGACAACGAACGCTATATGGACACCATCTGGGAGGAGGTTCTGCCCATCATCCAGGTGCGCCATTGCAGCGGGCCTGGGGCCGAGCCGACCAAACGGATTAGCCACAACATCTACGAATTGAACCCCAACAATTGGTCAACGCATGATGCCACGGGCATTCTTCGCAGCGAATACTTCATTCCGCGCTTCGGCAAGGTGTTGGCAGACTGCCAGAAGCTGCTGCAGGATGTGGCCGCAGTCGATATCGCCTCCGCCTCCGAGTTCGTGCGCCGCGACCTGATTGATATTGCGCGTACCGTCGCGCAGCGTGCTACGGAGTACCAGTGCTTCAGGTTCATCAAGACGATGGACGACTGGCGCAACGGCGTCGCCGATGGCGACGCCCCGCTGCTCATGCTGGATCGGGTTGCGGAGTTTGAGCAACTGATGTGTGACGTCATCTCCGCCAGCGACGAGTTTTCCTTGAACGTCTCGCTCAAGCAGTTGAACGACAAGCACCCCGTCTATCCAGGCTTTGAATACACTCTCAAGGGCAACTCCGAAAACGGTTACTGCCGCTCGCAAATTACGGAAATACTCTCGTATGTCATCCTGCCCGAACTGGCAGGCATTCGCGACTTCATTGCAGCACGCATCGCTGCCGACAATCGTCTGCCGCTTTCGGCGGACATGCGGGAGTTCATGCCAAAGAACCGCAAGAACGTCCAGGACCTCTTCTATGCCATCCCGCTGGCGGAGATGAAGCCAGACAAAGCCAAGGCCCTGGCAGAGTTTTCAACGACCATCCACAGGCTGGCGCAGCATATCGCCACCGCCGTGGATATCTAAACAAGGAGCACAACGTTATGGAACCCGAAAAAGGCGATAAATCGATTCACGTTTGCGTAGATGATGTCTGCAAGGCCTATTTGGAGGTGGGGGTGCAGCCAGGCGACACGCTTTTCATGCACGGCTCGCTAAGCAGCATGGGCACCGTCGATGGCGGCCCGACAACCGTGTTTGACGGAATGCTGAAGGCGGTTGGCTCAAGTGGCACCGTCGGCATGCCCAGCCTCTGGTTTTACCAGGCGGGCATGTACGAGAAGGATTTTGACGTGAACAGCTCGCCCACATACGTGGGGGCGCTTGGCGAGGCGATGCGCCTTGATCCACGTTCAAAGCGCAGCAACCACTTCTCGCACGCCGCAGCCGCCATCGGCGCGCGCGCCGAGGAACTGACACGCAATCATGGTGCATATGGTCCACGTCCATCGCCCTGGTCGGAAAAGGCCTTTGCAGAAGCCTCGCCTTGGACACGGCTCTACGAGTGGAATGCGCTCTATACCTTCATCGGCGTGACGATGCGCGTCTGCACGATGAAGCACTGGATAGAAGGGGCAATAATCTTGCACTATCTGGAGACTGTCCCCGTGGAACGCCGCCAGGAGGCACGCGACTACCACCTGCGCAAGGATTGCAGTGACGGGGTGTGGCCCTTCTACAACAGCCAAGATTTGCAACAGGAGCTGGAGAAACTGGGACTGGTACGCAAGTCCAAAATCGGCAGTGCCACCTTAACCGCCATCCGCGTGCGTCCCCTCGTTGAAAATACCATGAAGCTCATGCTTTCCGACCCTGAACGCTGGCTGAACGCCGAATTCCGCCAGTGGGTCGATGACCTGCGGATATTCCGATAAAAAAAAGCCGCGCTAAAGCGCGGCGCACAGAACAGGTGAAAGAGGGGCGGTAGCCCCCCCGTCGTTTGTAAGGGCAGGCTACTGCCCAACCTTGTAGTTTGCCCAGTAGCGCACAACCTCGTCGCTAGCACCATCGGGATGAATGGAGCAGAACTGGAGGGAGTATGCGGAAACATGCCCGTCAAGGTGGCCTGAAATGGTGCCATTGTTGTGATGGGAGCCAATGAGCCCCTGCTTGCCGAGTGGCTTGGAATCCTCGGCTGTCCAGTAGGCAGCCCCGCTCTTACGGTTATAAACGCAGCCTTTGTCGGCATCGGAGAGCATGGAACGGCAGGTGGCGAACATGGTCTTGGAGGGAGTCTTATGCGCCGCAAGTGGCATCCGCTCCAGGCTGGCTGTCTTGTCGCTTCTGTACGGCATTCCAAAGCTTGTTCCATAATTGAAACCATATCCCATATAGGTATTGAAGTGGACGGTCGAAGGGCACTGGTAGGTTTTTGCATCCCCGATGTAGGGGTAGATGTAGGAGTACCACCAGTGGTTGCTGAGGTTGGGAACGCCATTCTTGTAGTTGACGACTGCGCCGTTTGCGGAGCCGTCGATGTAGGTGTACCACCACATGCAGGTAATCTGGTCCTCGAACTCCTGGGTGTAGAGAAGTGCCCCGAGCATAATCTGCTTTGCATTGCTGGTGCAGGAGATGGCGCGTGCCTTCTCGCGTGCCTTCGCCAGGGCTGGCAACAGCATGGCTGCCAGAATTGCGATGATAGCGATGACGACGAGCAGCTCAATCAACGTGAAGCGTTTTTGGGTGTTCATGGTTTGGATTCTCCTGATCTTATTCTACTGCGTTTTTTCCCCTTCTACTGCGTTATTTCCCCGCATCGTAATAGCCCCAGAAACGGGCGGCAGTGGAGTTTTCCGTCTTGTTGGCGTCCTTGTAGTAGTCCAGTTTGTAGTTGGCGACGTGTCCGTCGAGGTGGCCTGCATTGGCGCCGCCGTTGTGCTGGTTTCCGACAAAGCCGTTCATCGTGGTATCCGTCCAGTTGGTGGGATTGCATTGGGGGCCATAGACGATGTTCTTGTTGGCGGTGTGGGTGTTGTTGTCGGCCATATAGAAGGTCTGGGATGGGGTTTTATGCACGTGGATGGGGCCACGAGCAAGGCAGGCGTCGCGGTCTGTGCGGTATGGCATTCCGTAGTTGTTTGTCTGGTAGGCAAAGCCATATCCAATTCGGGTGTTGAAATGGCTGGTAGATGGGCAAAGGAAGGTCTTGACATCGCCGATGAAGGGATAGATGTAGGAATACCAGGCGTAGTCGCTGAAGCCAGAAACGCCATTGTTGACATTGATGCCAGTGCTGTCGCTCTTCCTGAAGTACCACAGGAATGGAAGGCTGTCGTTGTAGTCGTTGACATATTGGAGGACGCCCAGCATAAGCTGTTTCTCATTGCTGGTGCAGGAGATGGCGCGTGCCTTCTCGCGTGCCTTCGCCAGGGCAGGCAACAGCATGGCTGCCAGAATTGCAATAATCGCTATTACCACGAGCAATTCAATCAGTGTGAAGTGTTTTTTAGAGTGCATAATTCAAAATCTCCTTGAATGAAGCTATTGTCCTATTTCGTAGAAGGCCCAGTAGCGTGCGCTGGCTGAGGAGGCGGTCTTGTTGGATTCTGAGCAGAACTGGATGGGATATGCGGAGACATGGCCGTCGAGGTGAGCGGAGATGGTACCGTTGTTGTGGTGTTCGGCCACATAGCCCTTTACGTTTTTGCCGTCGGCATTAACCGTCCAGAAGGATGGGGTTGATTGCGGACTATAGGCGACAGCCTTGTTTGCCGTCTGCATGTTGGAGCAGGTGAAAACCATGGTTTGGGAGGGGGTCTTGTGGGCGCCAAGGGCCATGCGTTTGCGGCAGGCGGAGAGATCGCTACGATAGGGCATTCCGCGGGAGCCCGCTCCATAGTCGAAGCCGTATCCCATGTAGGTGTTGAAATGGACAGTAGAAGGGCATTGGTATGCCTTGACGTCGCCAACGTAGGGGTATATGTAGGAGTACCACCAGTAGCTGTTGAAGTTTGCGATGCCGTTCTGGTAGGGAATGGCTGAACCGTATGTGGTGCCGTCCGTATAGGTCAGCCACCACATGCATGTCATCTGGTCGTCGAACTCCTGGGTATAGAGCAAGGCGCCTAACATAACCTGCTTGGCATTGCTGGTGCAGGAGATGGCGCGTGCCTTTTCACGCGCCTTCGCCAGGGCGGGCAGTAACATGGCCGCCAGGATGGCGATAATGGCGATGACCACGAGGAGCTCAATCAGGGTGAAATGCTTCTTGGTATTCATGGGTGTAGTCTCTTTGAAAGGGGGTGGAAAATCAATAGTTCCAAAGTAGATAGGGCTTGGAGTCAGCGAGGTCGGAATTGAACGGGAAGGCGACAATCGGGTTGGCGGGATGCGGGATTTTGAAACTCTGCACGTGGCCGTCCAGATGGAGGGTGTTGGAGGAGCCGCTATGGCGCGAGGAGGGCCAGCCCCATCCTCTGTCCGTCAAGGTCTTGAAAGTCGGTCCGAAACGCCAGTACTGCATGTTGTTGGGCGTGCCGTCCTCGTTGTTGTTTACCGTGTCGAAGAAGATGATCTTCGTGCTGTGGTTTTTCATTTCGGTGAGTTTGTGGCTGACGACACGCCCGCAGATGTTGTAGTTGATGCCATAGCAGTAGCTAGACCAGTTGTCCATCTGGTCAGCGCCTGGGCATTTAAGTGTCTTGGAGTCCAGGTAGTTGCCCGTGAAATTTTTATAACTGCTACTATACAGGACCCCCATCATGATTTCATTCCAGAGGGGATGCACTTTGCCTTCGGCGGGAACTCCCGAATCGCCATGAGGAAGGAAGTCATCGAAGTCATCGCAGTAGAGCAGGGTTTGGGTCCCCAACTGCTTCATGTTGTTCACGCAGGAGATGGCACGCGCCTTTTCACGCGCTTTCGCCAGGGCGGGCAGCAGCATGGCCGCCAGGATGGCGATGATGGCGATGACCACGAGCAGCTCAATCAACGTGAAGCTTTTCTTGTTGTTCATAAAGTATTTCTCCTTGAATATCTTAGGGGAGAGCCAATATCATCATTATTATACTCTAACTATTTGGATAATGCAAATGGAAACGATAATTTTTGAAATTACCTCTAGAGAAAAAGAGAGCGGGCGCAGAAAACTTCTGCGCCCGCTCTCTTTTTGATTAACTATCAGAGGGGTTGACTGTCAGAATTTGCGTGGGAGCGGGTTCTGGCGGTGGCATTCTTCGATGATGGCAATCTGCTGAAGCACCTGTTCGGGGGTGACGGCAAGGGCCGCGCCCTTGGTGATGGCATCGTACAGGTTGCTGTAGAAGCGATAGGCCATTGAGTTGAAGAGGTCCTTGTCCGCATCGGAAACATCCCAGTGGCCTTCGTGGAAGACCAGTTTGTCGGAGCAGTAGGAGGGGCCTGGGAGCGGTTCACGCGTCAGGGTCACTTCGGGGGCTTCGGACGGGATGTAGTACTTCCAATCCAAGTGGGTCATGCTGCCCATCAGGCTACCGTAGGTGCCATAGACATGGTAGGTGTAGGGAGAGAAGTTGGTGTTGGAGCAGACTTCCAGATCAATGACGGGACGGCCAGGATAGGAGAGCAGGAGCTTGCAGAAGTCCTCTGCATCGCCCTTGCAGTTGACAACGGCCATTCTGCACCAGACATCGGGCATGATATCGCGCCCGATGAAGCCGAGGACCTGGTCGAGTGGGTGCGGCCCTGTGTTGTAGAGGCCACCAGCGTTGAAGCACTGAAGTGTCTGCCAGTCATAGCGGCGGGAGAAGCCGTTGAAGGCAACCTTCACCATTTTGATGTTGCCAAGGACACCCGAGAGGATGACTTCGTTGATCTTGCGGTAATAGGGGGCGAAACGGGACTGCTGATAGACGGCCAGCAGACGGCCCGTGGTCTTGGAGACGCCAATCAGCTCGCGGATGTCATCGGCGGTCTTGCCGAAGGGCTTTTCGCTGAGGACGTTCAAACCCGCCAGCATGATTTCCTTGCTGATGGGGGCGTGAAGATGGCTGAAGGAGGAGTTGACGACAAAGTCCAGGTTCAAGGACTTGTCGTTGATCATCTCACGGTAGTCCTGATAGGACTTGCAGCCGTATTCGCGTTCCGCGCGCTCGCAGCGATCTTTCAAAAAGTCGCTGACCGCGACGATTTCGAACTTGTCTTTTTGGTTTTTCAGGAACTCTGCGTGGATGTTGCGTCCACTGCGCCCCTGACCAATGATACCAACACGCAATACTCTGTCAGCCATCGTGTGTTTTCCTTTTGTTATGGGGTGGGTTTGGAAGAATTAAAAGAAATTGAATATAACATAAACCAATGTGCGGATTTTGCCAATGAAAGGGGCGTTTTTAGTCCCTTTTGTGGCTTTTTTGCGATTAGTGGTGTTTAGTGGTTAGTGTTTTTTTAATTGGGAATTAGATACTTTAGTTGCCGAATAGACTTCACCAACAGAGAAGAGCCGCGTAAGCGGCGGCAAGAGCATAGCCGTGGGTGGAGCGAAGCCGCGACAGCGGCGAAGCGAAACCCACGGTTAAATGACCCCCCCAGTCCCTGTGCGCCGTGCCGCGTAGCGTAGCGAAGCGGCAAGACGCATCCTGGCCATCGACCAGTGAGGGATAATGTCATCAGGAAACTTAAGAATATACTTTCCTTGTTAATTGCTTATTACTAATTACTAATTGCTAACCCCTCAGGACATTGGCGATGTTCCAGTAGTCGTTTGTAAGGATGCAGTCGATGCCCATTTTCAGGAACTTGCGTGCCTCTTCTGGATCGTCGCTCCAGAAGACGTTGCAGAGGATGCCATTCTGGTGGGCTTTGTCGATCATCTCCTGGTTGAAGTATGGCTTGAAGAGCTGGACTTTGGAGCATTTGCACTCGATGGCGCGTTCAACGATGGTCCAGCCGTCGGGTGCGGCGCCCATGCAGCGCGGAATGTCGGGGGCTTCCTGAAGGGCGACCTTCAGCACATCGGCACTGCTCATGAAATAGACATGCTGACGCATGTCGTACTTGTCGATGAGGGCGACAATCTTGCGGAACTTGTCCAGAGGGTAGAAGCTATTGGGATGCCCGTCCTCAATGTCCCCTTTGATATGCATGTTGATGATGACCTGGCGTGCAAATTTAGCCAGAACCTCCTCCAGCGGGAGGACTGGCAGCGGCGAAAGCCTTTCGGCAAACTTTCCGCTAAAGTTAAGCTGCAGCAGCTCTTCAAAGCTCTTTTGATCGACGAAGCCCGTCCCGTTGGAGATGCGTTCCAGCTTTCGGTCGTGGACGCTGACAGGAACGCCGTCTTTCGTGAAGCGTACATCCAGCTCGATTTCGGGTGCGCCCAGGGCGATGGCGGCACCGAAGGCGGGCATTGTGTTTTCAGGGGCGAGGGTGCTGAAGCCACGGTGTGCGCAGATGCGTGGGTAGGGGTAGTCGCGGTCGCCAGGGATGGTCATACTGCCGCTCGGACGGTAGCTCCACGGGGTACGTCCCTGCTCGATGAAGCGGTCGTTGGCGATAGGCGCACCGCCGAATGTATTGCTGCGCATGTATTTCCAGTGCGGGTCGTCGATTTCGCAGGTGAAGATGCCAGTACGACTGCCGAAATCGCGGAGGAGCTTGCCATCGGGCGAGACGGCCAGCGAAGTGCCACCGCACTCTGCGTCAGTTCCCATGGAGAGAGACGCGCGCAGGACGAAGCTGTTGCAGTTGAAGGCAATCATCTGGCTTTGGAGGCGCAGAATGTCCTGCCGTTCGCCACGCTGGAAGGAGGAGATGAGCACAATATCGGGATGCAATGTGCCAAGATGGGCGATGTATTCCGTGAAATAGGTGTCATAGCAGATGAGGAAGCCCAGACGCAGACCATCGACCTCCACAATGGAAGGCTGCGCGAAGGCGCGTGTGTAGCCGTTGTCCATTTTGAGGTTGTTCACTTCACCAGCCGTCAGATGCTGCTTGCAGTAGTCACCGACAGGTTCGCCTTGCGTATTATAGACGCGCGTCAGATTTCGGAACACGCCTTCTGAAACTTCGCACGCATAGCTAAGCGCGACAATGGCTTTGCAGCGGCGCGCCGCCTGGCGGGCTGCGTCAACCAATTTCGCCGTGTTTTTGCGGACAAAGGGGTGAAACTCCTCTTCCGAAAAGCCAGAGGGCGCATTGCTGTACTCGGGCGTGAGTATCAAGTCACAGCTTTCGTCGCACTGCTCCAATGCGTTGATGATGAAATCGACAGAAGTTCCTGCCTGCTCAGGCGTGTGGGCGTAGGGTGGTTGGATGGCACAAAGTTTCATGACTGTTTTTCCTTTTTTTTCTGGGGAGGAGGAAGGGCCTCGGCCCTTCCTCCTCCCCAGGCCCCTTCCTCTATCCCATGTGCTTTTCCGCGCCGCCAGCGGCGCGGAAAAGGGGCTTTTTTCTTTCTTTTTGTGGGGAGGGGGCTCATGCTTATTGCTTAAGATAATGGCGCAATAAGGTTTTGCCAGTCACTGTTGGCTAAAATAGTTGCGGAGCATTACTGCAGGACGATTACGCCGTATCCTCAGGCGTTCCACCCATCTCTTGATTAAATTGAGTGCACAGTTTTTCAAAGAGTTCATCAGTCATTGGGCTACAAAACGCCGAATGAGGTGTATATTATGGCTGTAACACCCCCTAAAGCAAGTTATTTAGAACTTGATAACCTGTCCCAAAAGACCGCTTCAATCACAAAACAGATGACAACACTATTGCATACTACTCCTGAATCCGTCGGCATAAGCTCCAAAGTCTTGCTGGAGGTAATGAAAGAGCTTTGCAAATTACAATATCTTAACAGCATAAGCATTTTGCGTCATGGACGCTGTTGCCTTGAGGGGTGGGTTGCACCTTATTGCAGGGAAACTCCCCACCAGCTTTTTTCCCTGAGCAAGAGCTTTACCTCCTGCGGTATAGGACTGGCGCAGGCAGAAGGCAGGCTATGCATTCAGGACAAGCTGGTCTCTTTTTTCCCTGAATACCTCGACTGCATTGTCGATTCCCGCATGAACAAGGTAACGCTTGCCGATCTCTTGACCATGCGTTCAGGGCACTTGGCCTGTACGACACGATTCATGTTCGGCACAGATGATTATGTCAAGGCTTTTCTTTCTTCGCGGCTTGATACGGAACCAGGTACCCGTTTTACCTACAATTCAGGAGCCAGCTATATGCTGGCGGCAGTCATTAAGAAGGTGACGGGAGAGAATCTCCGTGAATATCTTGGCCCCCGCCTGTTTGAACCGCTGCAGATGACGCCTGGCATTTGGGAATGCTGCCCCAAGGGAATCAATCTAGGTGGCTGGGGGCTTTACCTGACCACCGATGACATCGCCAAGTTTGCGCAGCTTTTGCTTCAGCATGGCAAATGGGAGAGACGACAAATCCTGCCAGAGGATTATTTGGCTGAGGCAACCCAAAAGCATGCCGACAACTCCATGAACGAAGCCCCTGACTGGAAACAGGGCTATGGCTACCACTTCTGGCGCTCCAGGCATGGCTACCGTGGCGATGGCGCTTCAGGACAGTATGCCATTGTCTTGGAAGAGCAGGATATCGCCATCGCCGTGACCTCTTGCGTGAACAATATGCAGGCGGAACTGGAGGTTCTTTGGGAGAAGTTGCTGCCGTATGTCCACGATGCTCCGTTGCCAGAAGCTCCCGAGGAGCATAGGGAAATGCTGGAATATCTTCAGAAGATGGCTATTCCCACGCCAGCCCCCTCTGCACCGACTTGGCATGCTCCCGCAACCTTCTGCTTTCAGGACAATCCTGCGGGCATCAGGCAATGCGACATCTTCTTCAGCGAAAAGGATTGTGCGTTGACTTTCCAGACAAATCGCGGCTCTGAACAACTACGTGCGGGATTCGGACACTTTGATTATTCTACTTTTCAACTCACCGATGCAATGCCACACCCCGTTGCCGCGTATGCAATCTGGAAGAATCCACACATACTTGAAATCCATAGCTTCATCTGCGATGGAACCTTCCGTGATATTTGGACCGTTGATTTCGAGGATTCAAAGGCTCCCTTGAAAAATCAAATGTTTTGCAGTTGTTTCCGTCCAGGTAAACCTCAATTCATCGTGACTACCTAGTGCTGAAATTACGAGGGGAGCAAATCGACACAGTTAGCCAGACATTCTGCGCCTTGCCGCTCCACTACGCTACGCGGCACGTCGCAAAGGACCTGGGGGGATCGTCTGCCCGTGGGTTTTGCTTCGCCGCTTTCGCGGCTTCGTTCCACCCATGGCTATGTTCTTGTCGCCGCTTCGCTGCTTACCTGGTTTTCGCTCGCGCCAGAGGCGCTCGCTTAACCCACGTCTAGATTTTTGTCGCCGCTCTGCGGCTTATCCATTCTACGATAGCAGTTGTGCGGCGTCGTCGAGGACTTGGGTGAGATGGTCTTGGGAGATGAAGGATTCTGCATAGACCTTGCAAATGTCCTCTGTGCCCGAGGGGCGGACGGCGGCCCAGCTGTCCTTGCAGGCGAGCTTCACACCGCCGATGGGAGCGTTGTTGCCAGGGGCGCGCGTGGCGATGGAGGTGATGGTGTCGCCGCCAAGGGCGGTGAGCGTCACGTTGTCGGGTGTCAGGGCGGCGACGGCGGTCTTTTGTGCGGCGGTGGCCTTGGTGTCGCGTCGCGAGTAGAAGGAGCGTCCGAACTTTGCCTCCAGTTCGGCGTAGTGCTGTGCGGGTGTCTTGCCTGTCGTAGCCGTGATTTCAGCGGCAAGCAAGGCGAGGATAATGCCGTCTTTGTCGGTGGTCCAGACCTTGCCGTCAAACTTGAGGAAGCTGGCTCCCGCGCTCTCTTCGCCGCCGAAGCCGATGGAGCCGTCAGTGAGGCCAGGGACGAACCACTTGAAGCCGACGGGGACCTCGACGAGCTTGCGTCCAAGGTCAGCGGCGACTCGGTCGATCATCATGCTGCTGACGAGGGTCTTGCCAATGCCTGTGGCGGCTGGCCACTGCTTCCTTGTTTGGAAGAGGTAGTTGATGGCGACGGCGAGATAGTGATTGGGGTTCATCAAGCCGTATTTGGGGCAGACAATACCGTGGCGGTCGAAGTCGGGGTCGTTGGCGAAGCCCAGGTCGAAGCTGTCCTTCAAGGCAACGAGGCCCGCCATGGCGTATGGCGACGAGCAGTCCATGCGGATCTTGCCGTCATGGTCGATGCACATAAAGCCGAAGGTTGGGTCGTGATAGCCGTGCATCACAGTGATGTCGAGTCCGTAGGTGTCGGCAATCTGCTTCCAGTATGCGAAGCCCGCGCCGCCGAGGGCGTCGGCTCCGAGCTTGAGGTTTGCCTTGCGAATGGCGTTGAAGTCGATGATGTCGGCGAGTTCTTTGATGTATGCTGTGGCGTAGTCGTACTCCTGGATGCAGGAGCTTTTGCGTGCCTCTTGAAGAGGGATGCACTTGACGCCCTGGCAGCCATCCTTCAAATAGGCATTTGCGAGGGCGGCGATACGCTTGGTCATATCTTCGCCAGAGGGACCGCCGTGGGTGGCGTTGTATTTGATGCCGCCGTCCTCGGGGGGATTATGGGAGGGGGTGATGACGATGCCGTCTGCCAGCTCTACAGGAGCTGCTTCATTGTAGCGTATGATGGTGCGCGAGATGACAGGAGTCGGTGTGAAACCTGGGGCCTTTGCGATGAAGGTCTGCACGCCGTTGGCGGCAAGAACGCTGATGGCTGTCTCATGGGCTGGTGTGGAGAGGGCATGGGTGTCCATGCCAAGGAAGAGGGGACCAGATGCCCCGAACTCTTTGCGCAAGTCGCAGATGGCCTGCACGATGGCCTTGATATGACTTTCCGTGAAACTGCCCTTCAGGGAGCTGCCGCGGTGGCCTGAGGTACCGAAGACGACGGGTGCGGCTTCGGCGTCGGGGATGGTCGTGTAGTAGCGGCTGATGATGAGCGGGATGTCCGCAAGGTTTTCCTTGAGGGCGGGGGTGCCTGCATTGGGAACTGGCATGATGACTCCTTGATTGTAATTAGCAATTAGCAATTAACAATTAGAAATTGGAAATTGGAAATTGGAAATTAGAAAAATGCTAATTGCTAATTGCTAATTGCTAATTTCAAAAATTATTCTTTGTTTTGAAGTAATTTGGCGGTTTCAGTGAGGCCAGCGGCGAGGGCGGGCCAGATGCCTGCCAGGGCGCAGACGCCGATGGCAAGCGCAAAGCCATGCGCAAGGGGACCCCACGGGATTGTGAGCGGCGGGGCGATGACGCCGAACATCGGCGCCAGGGTGACCATGGAGGTGGCAACCCAGGCGTAGAAGAGGCCGAAGCAGAAGCTGAGCACGCAGGCACAAAGGCCGATGAGCAGCGCTTCCGCAAGTATCATCCGCACGAGTCCCCAGCGGGTGACGCCGCACGCACGGAGAATGCCCATCTCCCAGCGGCGTGACCGCACGGAGACAACCATCGTGTTGATGACGGCGATGGTGGAGAGCAGCAGGATGATGAGCGGCATCTGCGTCATGGTTTTGATGACGCCTGTCGCGCGGAACATAAGGGAGTTGTTCAGGCTCTCGTTGGAGCTTACTATTACGAAGTTGCGGTTGATGCCGCTGTCCCAGCGGGTGCCTCCCGCAAAGCTGTTGGCGCGTCTGGCATCGGGATTCGCCTGCGCAGCATCCAGGGCCACGACACGCATATAATCGACGATGTCGGTATAGCGCGTGCCTTTGACGGTGTCGAACCAAAAGAACTCCTGGTCGAGGGCACCGAAGTCCTCTATCAACGGCTGATAGGGGGTGAAGACGAGGCCCGCTGTGCGGCCAGAACTGACGCGCACGCCCGCGCATTTGGACATCCACACCCACGCGAAATCGACCACGCCGACAACGGTGTACTCTGCGTAGTCGATTGTGGATTCATCCTGCTGTGGTTGCGGTACCATAGGACCACGCATGTCCCGTGGGCGAGTGGCGGATTTGGCTAGGCGGATTGTGTCGCCAATATGGAGCTTGCCGTGGACGGAGAGCGTCTCTGGAATGACGCAGACCCGTGCGTTTGGCTGCGAGAAGGCCTCGAAGGCCTTCTGACGGCTTCCTTCGATGAACTTGAGGCGGATTCTGGGAGATTTATCGCGCCAGGCCATCTCCGCATCGATACCCATCATGACGATGTTGGAGCCCATGGCGTGGGCTTCAGCCATCTTTTGGCGCAGGGATGCATCCATATTAGGCTGCGCGACACTGACGCGCATGAAGGTGTCGGGAAGGATGCTTGGGAAGGAGCGTGCGGTGGCGGTGGTTTCCTCTGAAATGGCGCCCTCCTGGAAGCGTACCAGTACGTCAGGCACGGTGGTGGGGACCCTGAACATGTTGAGCATGGAGGATGACCATATATGGATGGAGGTGAAGAGACCGAGCCCGATGGAGAGGGCGATGGTCGTGCCGAAGGTGCGCCATTGGTTGCTGGTGAGGATGTTGGTGAGGAAGTGCGGGTGGAAGCCGAACAGCTTCGCCAGAATCGGTCCTAGAATCTTCTCCGTGAAGACGATGGTCCAGGGGAAGAAAAGCAGGAAACCAGCACCGAGGCAGAAGGTGCCCAGCGTGGTAAAGAGCTTGATGCGTGTTTTCACATCCAGCGGAAGCCAGAAGATAAGCACGGGGATGAGGGCCAGCAGGAGAAGCCCGAGGAGGCCGCCAATCAGCAGTTGCTTTCCGCTGAGCCGCCAGCCCTTGCGCACCATGGATTCTGTCGGCGAGACGCGGGTGGCACGGATGGCGGGCACGATGGAGGCCAACAGGGCGCCCGCCAGCGAGCAGCACAGCGCGAAGACCATGCACTGCCAGGTGAGCGAAACAATGGGGACGACGCCTGTGCGGAGACCGATGAGAAGCGTTAGTAGCAACCAGCCAGAAACGAGGCCGCCGAGCCATCCCAGAAGGCCGAGGACGAGCCCTTCCAGCAGGATGAAGGCGGCAATCTGTCCTTTGGTGAAGCCGACAGTCCGCAGCATGGCGAGCTGGCGTATCTTTGCGGAGACCCCCATGCTCAGGGTGGTGAAGATGATGAAGACGGAGGCGAGGATGACGATGCCGATGGTTGACCAGGCCTGACCGATGATGGCCTTGTCCGCGTTGGCACCGCCAAGCTCCTCGTTTTCCGCCTTGACAGGGAGGGTGTCCTTTTTGCGGATGCGGAGGGATTCGAGCGGTGCGCCGCATTCAACCTCCAGTTTTTTGTAGAAAGCCTCCTCTTTGAAGCCCTCCTTCAACTGGACAAAGGCTAGGTTGACAGTTTCGTCGTCGCCGCTGATTGCACCAGCGTCGGTAAGGGAGACATAGACGGAGGGGGCGGTCGGGTCGATAGGCTGCCGTCCGAAACGGCCACTACGAGGTCCTCTCATTCCGCCAGGTCCACCAGGCCCAGGGAAAGGGCCACGCTGGGGTTGTGTCCCTGGCTGCGAGGGGGCATTGGATTGCGCGGCTGCTGGACCCGCTGGCGTGGGGGGAGCAGGCTGTCTGGCTGGAGCGGGAGCTTGTGGAGCACCCATCTGCTTGCCGCCGATGCCGAGGCCGAATCCGAATGAGAAGGTGTTGCCGCCTCGGTTGTGTGTTTCCTGCTTGATGAGCGGCTTTTGCTTGAGCTTGCCGACGACGGTCAACTCAAATTCGCCGTTTGAGTTCTTGATGCGGATTTTGTCGCTGATTTTGATCTTGCGTGAAGATGGCGAGCCGTCTGGCGAGGCAGTGAGGATGGCTTCTGCGGGGGCGCCTAGGACGCACTCCATGGAATTGGCAAACCAGCGCCCCTCTGCGAGTTCAAGCGGGGTTTCCTTATCGCCGATGCCGAGCAGCATGGGGCTGCGGCGGTCGCCCATGCCGTTGGGGACGAGGGCGGGGTCGAACTCTTCGAGAATCATCGTCTGGGGGCCTTGCCATCCATAGCAGATGCGGGTAGCCTCGTCCATATCCTCGATGGCGTCGGTGATCTCTTCACTGAGGTTGCCGTCGGTGCAGAGGGCGAGTGAATAGACACCAAGGTAGTCCTTGCTGCCATTGTCGTCGGCAAGGGAGGCGACGTCGATGCTTGCGATGAACCAGACGATGAGGCAGCAGGTTGCGGCGATGGCGGCAAGCGCGAAAGCAAGCATGGAGCGATGGCGGATGAAATCCCGCCAGACCAGTTTCAGCAGGAATCCCATGGTTACCTCACTTGCCTGGCTTGGCGTTTGGAAGATCGCTTAGGATGGCACCGTCCTTAAGGGTGACGATGCGGTCTGTCCAGGCGGCTACGGAGGGTTCGTGGGTGACGACGACCATGGTGTGGTGGCGTTCGTCGCAGAGCTGGCGCAGCAGCTTGCAGATGATGTCGCCGTTGGCGGAATCGAGATTGCCTGTGGGTTCGTCGGCGAGGAGGAGCGAACCATGGGTGTTGGTGGCGAAGTCGAGAAGCAGGGCGCGGGCGATGGCGACGCGCTGCTGTTCGCCGCCTGACAATGCATCGGGATAGTGGCGCCTGCGGCTTGTCAATTGCAGGCGTCCCAATAGTTCATCCAGCCCCTTATGGAGTTTGGTGTTGTCGATCTCCTTGTCCTGGTAGCCCGCGAGGATTGGCAGCATGATGTTCTCCTCGGCGGTGAGGGTGGAAATCAGATTGAACGCCTGGAAGACAACGCCGATGTTCTTGCGCCTGAAGAGCGTCAGCTTGCGGTCGGACATCCCGTTCAGCAGTGTTCCGTCGATGGTAACGGTGCCTTCTGTGGCATTCGTCAACCCTCCGATGATGTGGAGCAGGGTGCTCTTCCCCGAGCCACTGGGGCCCATGATGGAAAGGAACTGCCCATGGGGTATCTCCAGGCTGATACCGTTGACGGCTACGACATCGGCAGAGGCAGTGCCCTTGTAGATTTTTTTGATGTCATTAAGGATGACGTGGGGTGTTGCCATAAGCTGCTACCAGGAGATTTTGATGATTGGGACGGTGTCGAGGAGTTTTTCGGGGGCGATGCCTGTGATGTGCAGGTCCTGTTTGTTCTGGAGGGCGTGGGAGGGCATGAGTTCCACGTTTGCCTGGAGGATTTGGCCGTTGTTCAGGAGCGTGACGGATTTGGGAGGCGTGTCAAGGGGTAGCTCAAAGCCCGTGGCGAGAAGTCCGCTGGGGAAGTGGACGTAGAGTGTGCCGTCCGCTGCCCGTGTGAAGGTGGCGTTCCAGACAGGCTGTTCGAAGGCAAATGGTTCCGCCGTATAGGCTTCACGGACGGTCTTGTACCACTTGCCGATGGAGCGCAGGATGGCGGCGGCCTCGGCTGGGATGGCACCGTCTGGCTTGGGACCCACATTCAGCAGGTAGTTGCCGCCGCGCGAGAGGATGGCGTCCATCTTGCGCATGATGGCGACGGGAAGATAGTAGTCTTCGTTGCGGCGGTAGCCCCAGGAGCATCTGCCGACGGAATCGCAGGCTTCGGTGGGCTTGGTGAAGGAGCCGCCTTCAGGGATGTGCCGTTCGGGCGTGGAGTAGTCACCAGGCCCGTAGCCCCTGTCGTTGATGAGACATTCGGGCTGGAGGCGGCGGATGGTCTCGTTCAGCTGCGGGAAGTTCATCTCCTGGGGGATGTCCCAGAAGAATTCGGAGATGGTGCCGTAGTTGGTGCAGAGTTCCGTGACCTGCTGCTGAACGAAATCAATGTACTTGAGCAAATCAGGCTGGTCGCCTGGATTGGGTTGAGGGAGGGAATGGTGGCGACCGAAGTTGAGGGAGTTTGGCTGGTGCCAGTCGGGGCAGGAATAGTAGAAGCCGATGCGAAAACCGCGTCGGTGGCAGGCATCCGACAACATCTTGAGCACATCCTGCCGATAAGGGGTGTTCATGATGTTGTAGTCGGTTGCCTTCGTGTCCCACATGCAGAAACCATCGTGATGCTTGGCGGTGATGCAGAGATAGGTGATCCCCGCCTCCTCGCAAAGGTCAAGCCATTCATCGGGGTTGAAGAGGGTGGGATTGAAGCGGTCCTTGAGCTTGACGTATTCCGCCTTGGGAATACTCTGCCGCCACTGCAACTGTTCGTGCCACCCTTCCACGGCGTAGATGCCCCAGTGGACGAAGAGGCCGAAGCGCTCTTGGAAGAACCAGTCTCGTTTGTCGTTGAAGCGGTATTTCATAGCTTTTTAGCGTCTCCAGAAGGATGGGATGAAGAGGGTGAGGATGGTATAGAGCTCCAGGCGTCCTGTAATCATTGTGAACGCGGTCAGGCACTTGGAGAAGTCCTTCATCCAGCTGAAGGTATAGGCTGGGCATGTGTGGCCGAAGCCAGGACCGACGTTGCTGATGGCGCTCAGGGAGGTGCCTAGGGCCGTCTTCAGATCGCACTGTTCGACGATGGTCAGGAGCACCGCCACGATGATGAAGATGCACATGTAGAGGGCGGTGAAGGCAAAGGTCTTGGCGATGATGTCGGAATCCAGGCGCTCGCCGTTGAGGCGGATGTCTGGCAGGGAGCGTGGGAAGATGCAGTGCTTGATTTCATAGACAAGCTGCTTGGCAAGGACGATGAGGCGCGAGCATTTCATGCCACCAGCCGTGCTGCCGCCGCAGCCGCAGGGGAGCATCATCACGCCGAGGATTATCAGTGCGGTGGGCAGGCCCCAGGTCTCGTAGTCGGATGTGGTGAAGCCTGTCGTGGAGCCCACCGTTGCAACATGGAATGCGGCCTTACGCAGACAGAGTTCGAATTTTCTCAGATAAGAGAGGTTTTCCATGCCAGGCAGGGGGTAGGGTGGGTCTTTGATGAGCAACAGACTGGTGATGATGGCGGTCGCGGCCAGAACCATGGCGCAGAAGAAGCGGAACTCCTCGTCACGGAAGCAACTGAAGCGTCTCGTGATGATGAATCGCAGATAGAGGGAGAAGTTGCAGGCGGAGACCAGCATGAAGAAGGTGGCGCTCCATTGGACAGCGGGGCCAAAGTCGCCTAGGCTGCCTGCCCTCGTGGAGAAGCCTCCCGTGGAGATGGTCGTAAATGCGTGGTTGATGGCGTCGAAGGGGGACATGCCGCAGATCCAGTAAACTAATCCAGCCATGGTTGTTATGGCAATATAGAGCATCAGGATGTAGAAGACGGAGCTGTTGAGACGGGGGGTCAACTGGTCGCCTGAGGTTTTGATGCCAGGCACCTCTGCGTTATAGAGCTGCTTGCCCTGCGACAGGTGGAGCAGCGGGAGGACGAGGAGCACGAAATAGACGATGCCGACACCACCCAGCCAGTTCAGCGTGCTTCGCCAGAAGAGAATACACTTTGGGAGGGATTCGAGGCCGCCTTCGAGTATCTTGCCACCCATGAGTTTTTGCGTGTCGTCGATGATGCTGGCACCCGTGGTGGTGAGGCCCGAGGCCGTTTCAAAGATGGCATCGACGACGGTGAATTGCGAGACGGTGATGAAGGGGAGGGAACCCAGAACCGATGCGGAGAGCCAGGCGAGGGCGACCGTCGCATAGCCCATTCGTCGGTCGTCGTTCATGGCCGTTGAATCCTGTTTGCGCCTGAAGAAAAGGAAGACAGTGATGCCGATGGCCAGGGGGACGAGGGCGGTCAGCCCCATCGTCCAGGCCTGTGCAGGGGTGTCGAAATACCAGCCGACAGTGGCTGCAACCAGGAGCATGCACAGCCCGAGCAGCATCCAAAGCAGGGAGAGAACGTAGGTGATGGCGCTGAAGTTCATATGTTGTGAATGTTTTTTGAAAAGAGGTAATTTCGATGAAAGTTTTAAAATTACCCCGAAAATCAGACGTTGAAGCGAACGAAGACGCAGTCGCCGTCCTGTACGATGTACTCCTTGCCTTCGATGCGAAGTTTTCCCGCCTCCTTGGCGGCGTTCCAGCTGCCATGACCCACCAGTTCATCGTAGGATTCCACCTCCATGCGGATGAATCCACGCTGCATGTCAGTGTGGATTTTGCCTGCGGCCTGGGGAGCGGTGGAGCCGCGTGTGACGGTCCAGGCGCGGGTTTCATCGGGACCTGTGGTGAAGAAGGTGATGTAGTCGAGCATCTTGTAGCCCGTGTGGATGACGCGCTGAAGACCTGTCTCCTTAACGCCGAGGTCCTCCAGGAAGGCCTCTGCGTCTTCTGGACTGAGTTCCTGCAGTTCCTCCTCCAATTTGGCGCAGACGGGGATGACCTCCATGTTGTGGCGTGCTGCGGTGGCGATGAGCTTTTGGGAGAGGTCATCCTTTCCGAAGGACTTGAAATGCTCTTCGTCGGTGTTGGCACAGACGAAGGCGGGCGTCAGGGTGAGAAGCTGCATTTCGCGGACAATCTTGCAGGCGACCTCGTCGCTCTTGTCGTATGTCGGCATTTCGCCTTTTTCAAGGCTGGCGACGAACTGTTCTGAGAGGGCGACGTCCATCTTGAGTTCGGCATCACCGCCGACGCGCGTGAGGCGCTTGTTCTTCTCAAGTCGTTTCTGCAGGATTTCCAGGTCGGCGAGCATCAGTTCCGTAAGGATGAGTTCCAGGTCGCGCGACGGGTCCACGCCCTCCTTGACATGGATGATGTCGGGGTCATCGAAGAGGCGCACGACGTGTGCGACGGCATCGACGCTGCGGATGTGACCGAGGAACTGGTTGCCAAGACCCTCGCCCTTGCTGGCACCCTCCACAAGTCCAGCGATGTCAATGAACTTCATCGTGGCAGGAACGACCTTGGCGGAGTGCTCGATATCGACGAGCTTCTGGATGCGCGGGTCAGGCACGGGGACGATGCCCGTGTTGGGCTCAATTGTGCAGAAGGGGAAGTTGGCGGCTTGCGCCCCACCCTTGCAAAGTGCGTTGAACAAAGTTGATTTGCCGACATTCGGCAATCCTACAAAACCACAGGCAAAACCCATTGTCTATCTCTCTTTGTTGGTTGAATGGTGATATGGAATGTTTACGGGAAGAATGGCTTGAGGTCTTTTTCGGCCTCAGGTGTGACGATGGCGGCGATGATGTCGCCTTCCTGGAACTTGGTCGTGCCCGAGGGGGCAATGACCTCTTTGCCCCTGAAAACCATGGCGAGAACAGCGTTCTTGGGGAGACCGCAGTCCTTCAGCAGACGGTTGACCAGGGGAGATTTGGGGCCGATTGTAAACTCGGTATAGTTGGCGTTGACGGAGCGCAGGCGGGTGTCGATGTTGAAGTTGCCCAGTTGGAGCAGCCTGAACACAGTGTTGACGGAGATGATAGTGGAGTTGAAGCCACAGTCGATGACGCTCATCGTCGGCACGATGCTGATGTATTCAGGTTTGTGCGTGACGGCGACCACTTTCTTGCATCCAAGGCGCTTGGCGAGGATGCAGCTAAGAATGGTGTTTTCATCGTTCTGCTCGGTGTTGACATAGACATCGCACTCCTTGACTCCTGCCTCCAGCAGGGTGGCCTTGTCCGTTGTGCTTCCGATAAGGACGCGGGTGCCTTCAGGTAGCTGGTCGAGCATCTTCTCGCCGCCTTCCTTGGTAGGGGCGATGATGCGGACTTCCATGCCTTCGTTGATTAGTGCATGGGCGAGCACGTCGGCCATGCGGTTGGAGCCTCCGATGATGATCAGCTTGCGCCTGATGTCTTTTTCGCCAGAAGCATACTGCAGAAAGCGTTCCACGTAGTCCTGTCGTCCCGCGATATAGACCATGTCGCCTTCGCGGAGGGTCGTGTCGCCGTGCGGGAAGACGATTTTGCGGTAATGCACCAGGGCGGCGAAGCGGATGTGGGAGAGCAGTTCCTTGTCGGGGATGTCCTGTGGCTTGAGCCCCTTGAGCGGTGAATCCTCGTCGATGACGATCGTGACCATCGTGGCATCGGGATTGGAGAACTCCACATGTTCGATGACAAGCTGGTGGCGGAGGACGTAGAGCATGTGGCGCAGGGTTTCGGCAGGCGATGAAAAGGACTTGTCAATGCCGTATAGTTCAGGGGTGATGCCGTCCTCCTCGGAGAAGGCGTCGTTGGAGTAGGTGCGGCAGATGCACTCCTTGACATGGAACTTCTTTGCCATCTGGCAGGCGAGCATGTTGGAGGCCTGGTCGCCGCTGACGGCGAGGAGGATGTCGGTGTGCTGGATGCCTGCCTGTTTCATGATGGCGACATTGGTAGCGTCCCCTTGAGTGGTCATGACATCGAGGTTGTCCTGAATTTGCTTCAGTTCCTCTTCGGAGGAATCGACAATGGTGAGGTCGTTGGCCTCCATGGAGCGAAGCCTTTCCGCGAGCATCTGGCCCAGTTCGCCAGCTCCGATGATTAGTATCTTCATGATGCAAGCCTCGTCTCTAGAAAGCGATTTTAGCGTAGGAGTGTTTGGGGAGGGTGCCTTTGCGTCCGCGGAATTCCCAAGGCTGCTCCTCGTTGGTGTAGTTGGCGAGGAAGAGGGCGTATTCGCCGTCGGGGTTCTGCCAGTAGCTGTGCAGGATGCAGGGCTGCTTCTTGGTGATAATGATGGATTCCGCTTCGGTGGTGAAAATCATGCGGTTGAAGAAGGAGACCTCCTTCGTGGCGCAGGTGAAGCCATTTGGGGACATCATTCTGCCGTGGAAGAGGAAGTCCCTGTTGGCGCTGTAGAAGCGGGCCGTATCCAGGATGAACTGGAGTTGGTCAGCGAACTCGGGGTTGTCGAAGTGCTCGTTGCGGAGGCTGCAGACCATCGGCTGGGATCCCCAGATGACTGGGCGTGCCATCTCGATGAAGAACTGGTCGGGGTAGAGTTTGTGCCAGGGCTTCTCGTTTTTCCAGCGGTCTTCGTCGGGCCAGAGCGGATCCCACGGCGGTATGCCGTCTGGTAGGGCGTAGTTGCCGAAGGTGGCAAAGCGTCCGTGGTAGATGGCGGTGAAGCCAGGCACGGGGTCTTGCGAGATGTGCATGCGCTCAGGAGATGCCTCGGTGCAGATGATGCCGCCTTTGAAGAGGTCCTGGTACTCCTCGCTGGCCGTCTCCGTCGTGAAAGCATAATTTGGGTTTTCGGCGATGAGGCGCGTGACCAGTTCGCGGAAGCCATCGACGCTGTAGGTGCCGCCGCCCTTTGCGTGCTTGTGGAGCGGGTTGTAGCAGAGGTCGTAAGAGGCGTTGCCGATCATGTCGAGGTATTGTCCTGTCAACCCTGAGTCGTGGAGGTGACCGACGACCTCGGAGAGTTTGTCATGGTGCTGTTCTGCCTCGCCGCACATCCAGGCAAGGCGGTGGTGGTTGTACTTGTTGAAGGCGTATTCATGATAGGAGCCATTGCGGCGGACGACGGCGCCCTGGGCACCGCCTTCGTTCCAGTTGTGTCCGTCGTGGTCCCAGCAGACGCCATTCACATAGACCTGCACGTACATGCCCTGGTCGGTCAGATTTTTGACGGCGGCCTTGAAGGTTTCCTCGCCTTCGCGGGGCGGCCAGAAGTTGGGATACTCGGTGTCGTATGGGTTGTTGTGCCACCAGTACCAATCAAGCGCGACACGGACGGATGGGCCCAGTGCCTTCAGCAGCCGCTCGACAGGCACGAGGGCGTCTTTTACGAGGCCGCGGTTCCAGACCCAGATGCCGATGTTTTCAAGCGGATTCGGCTCGGTCTGGTCCTGCCACCAGTGCTGCTGGAGGGCCCACGGGCGGTAGATTTGCGCTGCTTCGTACCAGCCGCCGTTATAGAACTTGACAGAGCAGGGGTATGGGATGCTGCCTTCAAGAGCAGGTTTTTCATCAAGCGGGAGATAGAAGCATCCCATCAGGTCGGCGGCCATTTCCGCTGGCTTCCAGACGATGAAGGCGTCCTTATAGAAGCCATTCGAATCGCGGAAGTCCATGTAGCAACTCTGCCCGTGCGTGTTGACGAGCGGCAGGAACTTTGTGGAACGTGTTGGAAAATAACTCTTCTGTTGTGGGAGCAGGTCGGATGCGGCGATTTTGAAATAACTGTTTTTCAGTGCATATGAGGTGATGTCGCAGTCGGCGGTAACGATGGGGAAATAGATTTTTTCAATGAAATCCTTTCCCTTATAGCCGCTGAATTGGAGGCGTCCTTCAATGTGGTTGTCATCGTCGAGGCGCGTCCAGGTTACCGTGACGGTGAAATCAATGCCAAGTGTGGGATGCCCTTTCCAAGTCTCCACGGCACCAGTGGATGTGGGGGTGAGGGTATAGTCCTGCATCTCGGTTGGGCGGAGGGTGCGGAGGTCGCCCTTTCCCTGCCCAAGTTCCATCTCCCATCCGTGGCTGCGGGCCAGTAGGCTCTTGAGGTCGGTGACCTGGGTGTTCTTGCGGCGCAGCCAGGAGAGGGCCAGCTGGACGGGCGAGGGCTTCTCGCCCTTTGCCTCCTCCACGGCGTCCATCGCCTCGAAGAGGGTTTCGCAGGCGGTGCGGTAATCGACCTCCGCCAGTTCGACGAGGAGGCGCGTGCCCCTGTCCATGAGCTTCTTGTTTGTGCAATCGACCCAGCTCATCCAATTGCCTGAGATGCGCCCGAGAAGGGCCATCGTGCCCGTGGAGACGGTGTTCAGGACCAGCTTGATGGCCATGTGCGCCATGAGCTCCAGGGGGGAGCTTCCCGCCGATTTACCCGCCGCTGAAGCGACGGGCACAGAACAGATTCCTTCACCAGCCGCTTTAGCGGCTGGCACAGGACAGGTGGTGATGGCCAGGTGGCGTGTGAAGGCGAACTTGGGGGCGATGGCGTTGAAGGCCTCTGTGAGAGGGGCAGAGGGTGCGCCGATGGTGACAAGGACGGCTGCGTCCTTACCGCTGTCGCAGCGTTCGTCGATGTCCTCGCGTCCGATGCGGAAGGCCATCAGGTCGTTGGAGGAGAGGCGCGGCATGTTGCGGATGATTTTGTCGGCGGCGCCCATCTGCTCATAGTCCTGACGTGTCCAGTTTAGGCAGCGATGGCTGCGGTTCTGGCCCTTGCGCCAGGCATCAGGTGTATCGAGGAGGGGATTTTTGACGAAGGTCCATGGGGCAGGGGAGCTCTTGTCGTCGCAACGCCTGAATGGGGGCAGCATGAAGGTCGGGGAGCGCTCGGTGGTATCCGTGAAGATGTCGAGCAGAAAATCGTCGGCGAAGTAGGTTACCTTGCCGTGGTTGGCGTAGATGTCGGCCTCGAAGCGCATATAGTCTGCGATGGCCTTGACACTGGCGGGGGATTCGAGTGAATCCAGTAGTTTTTCAAAGGCGGCGACATAGTCGATGGGGGCTTTGCCGAGGAGCTTCTGGAAGACGGTTTCCAGCGCGGCTCCCGCGACCATCTGCTCGGAGGTGGTGGCCTGCATCCGAGTGGAGCCAGCCAGGGCCATGGGGCCACAGTAGAGGTCAAGCACGCAGACACGCTTGTCCTCAATGGCCTGCCTGGAGCGTTCGAGATGTTCCGCCAGCAGTTTGGCGGGATTGTTGAAGAGCAGGAAGACGGCGCAGCCTCTGTCCAGCGCCTCCGCGACGGTGCCAAGGACGGAGGAGGTCTCGCCACCCTCCGTAATGGCGACCAGCGTGTCTTTGGAGGTCATTTTTGCCTCCTTCACCTGCCTGCGCCCGAAGGAGGCGTAGTCCTCAAAGAACTCGACGGAGCGGACGAGGGCGTAGTCGCCGCCCGTCATGATGCTTTCGACGCTGTCGGCATATTGTGAAAGGGAGGGATTCTCGGTGATGGCCTTGCGCCACATCGACTCCAGCAGGATGCTCAGGCGGCCCGTCGCGCCGCAGCCTGAGAAGATGACGCGTCCGCCGTTGGCGATGGTCTCGTATGTCTTCTCGACGAGGCGTGCGTACTCAGGGGAGGCCATGACCTTGCGTAGCATTTCAAGCACATCGCGGTCGATGCGCTGGAGGCAGGCAACACCCTTTTCAGCGGAGACCTTGAAGTCCGCTTCAAGGGTTCTGGATTTCGGGTTGGACTGTTCCGTGGGGAGGAAGCCTAGGTGGAACTGGGTTTCCTGCTCGATGAACTGGGCGGCACGCGCCTTGATTTTCTCGTTCATGGTTTTGGTCCTGTTAAATTAGCAATTAGCATTTAGCAATTAGCAATTGCAATTTAAATTGCAATTACCTCAGCAATTGGCAATTGAAACTTTGCGATATCTATTCCCTAGCTCGATTGTAAATTGCTAATTGCTAATTGCTAATTATTCATGGCTTGTTGTGGCATTTTAGTGGTGGAAGAGGCGGGGGGCAGTTCAAGGGTGATTCTGCCCATTTTCTTGTCGCGGAAATCTTTTATGAAGGAGATGGCGGCGCGTTCTGTGTCAAGTAGGTTGCCTGAGCGTTTGAAGCCGCGTTTTGTGGCGATGGCACTGAGGAGCTCGTCGCCTGTTTCGGGGGCATTTTTGAGGCCGTAGTCGCTCCAGTTGATTGGAATCCCCTTGGTCTCCAAGGACCACGCAAGGTAATCGGCAATGAGTTCACGCGAAATGACCTCTTCGTTGAAGATGCCGAGGAGGGCAAGAAGCAGTTCATGCTTTTTGCTTTTGATTTTGGGCCAGAGGATGCCAGGCGTATCCAGAAGCTCGATGTTGTCTTCCAGCGGAATCCACTGGTTGGTACGGGTGACGCCAGGCTTGGGGCCGACCTGTGCGCGGTTCTTCTCGAAGAGGTGGTTGACCAAGGTCGATTTGCCGACATTGGGCACACCTGCAATGATGACGCGGACAGGGCGCAGAAGAGGGCGGGTCGCTCCGCGTGAGGCGCGGGCATTCATCACGATTTGTCTCCAGAGTTGCGGAAGATGTTTTACATTCTGCGTACGCCTGGAATCCAGAAAGTGAATCTGGAGACCGTTGTCTGCGCAGTATTGTTCCCAGGCGTGATTGGCGGCGGGGGAGGCGAGGTCGGCCTTGTTCGCGACAATCTGGAAAGGTTTGCCGTCCAAAATGTTGCGAAGATCTGGATTTCGCGTGGCCATGGGGGCCCTTGCATCGACCAGCTCAATGGCCATGTCAACCAGTTTCAAGGCATCGGACATCTGTTTCCCTGCCTTGAACATGTGGCCAGGAAACCATCCTGAAAGCTGGTATTTTTCAAAATCGTCTTGCATTACTTGTCGTAGATGAAGCCATTGGGAAGGGAGATGTATTTGAGCGACGGCAGTTCAACGAGGGGGGCGGGGAACTGGAAGTCAAGGGACCAGCCTTCGCCAAGGCAGTTCTTCGCCCAGGCCGCGAAGGTCAGCAGCGCCTGATGGTCCCAGTGGAGAGTGGGATTGTGTTTCGCGCAGTGAGATGCCTCCTTGCAGCAGGAGGGCGAGAATCCGCTGAACACCACGCTGCCCTCCGATGAGAGGGAGGCAAGCTGGCGGGTAAAGCGCTTCAACCTGCTCAGAAGAGTGTCGCTTTCCATGCAGGTGTAGGGAATGGGTGAAAGGTCTATTGCATAGCTGTTGGTACCGCTTGACAGCCCGCTAAGCTGCAGGCCATTGTCGTCAAACGAAAGGGGGATGGCTTCGCCTTGCATCTTTGCACGGAGGGTGTATTTGTCCATGTCAGGGGTGGACCATGCAAGGGTTGCCATAAACCTGTATTCTCTTGCCTGTGGGGTCGGGGCCTCTTCCTTTTCACTGGGGGCGACCGAGAGGTCTGAGACCTGGCGGAGTATCTGGATGTTGTCTTCCGCGACCTTGATGCTCAACGGGATGGAGTTTGTAAGCCCCAGACCGAAATCCCAGCGCCAGAGGTCGAAGCCATACGAGTACTCGGCGCGCACACCGTCTTCACGCTCGAAAACCAGGGCGAGGGGCGGATTCTCCTGCCAGGTGAGATTTTGGCCAGGCGCAAGTTCCTGCCAGGTCGCCTTGCCATCTCGCTTCAGCGTCAGGAGGCGAAGCCATTTGCCGTTCAGCGTGGCGTTTCCAATCTGGACTGGGTCTTTGGGGGCGGTAGCTTTGGGCCAGCCGAGGTCCCAGGTGACGCGCATGGCATTGGCAGCGTAGCGGCTTATCTGGCGGATGCTTTGCCCAGTGGGATAGCTCCCCTCGCTCTCGAAGATGGACTGGCCTGCCTTGTGGTAAACACGGCCGTTTTTCGAGTGGAGCAGGTTGTCGGGCACGCTGTCAATGGAGCAGCAGAAGTCCGAGAGGATATCGAGGTCGGAGGCGATTTTCCGCGGTCCGCCGCAGCGTCCCTTTGAATGGATGGCCTTCCAGAGTTTGTTTGTGTCTTCAATTTCAAGTGGCATAGGGCAATTATCGTGCTACGGGTTGGATGTCAGGGTAGGGCGGTTCGGCGGTGAATGGTTTGTTCAAGAAATCATGGAGCGGGAAGAGATTGTTGAAGTCTTCGATGGTGTCACCTTCGTTCAAGGCCAGCAGGTTTGCATCGACCAGTTCATAGACGATTTTGCCGAAGTCGTCCGTGGAGTGGATGTCCCATTTGAGCAGAAGATGGGAGGCGAACGGGCCGAAGCCGTCCCGCACTATTTCCGCCATTGTTTGCGACAGTTCAAGGGCCCCGATGGGCTCCAGGCGTGTTTTCTTGTGCGCGAGGAGGCATTTGTTCAAGGCGTCGAACACCAGCAAATAGGCGGCCACGGGGAATGAACCTGTCGTGGAGGCAAGTTGCTCGATGCGTTGTTTAATCTCTTTGTCGGGATTGCTCATTTATTCAGGACAGCCTTGACCTTGTCAGCTAGGGCGTTCATTTCCGCGAAATCACCGTACTTTTTGGTGGAGGCGGTGATTTGGACATCGTCGTCGGCAAAGCGTGGCAGGACGTGGAAATGGACATGGGGGACGGTCTGCCCAGCGACGCGCCCATTGTTCTGGAAGATGTTGAATCCCTCCGCTCCAGTGGCGCGCATCAGGGCCGCGCCGATTTTCGGGGCGACGGTGATGATGGCCTTGAGGTATTCAGGGTCGATGGCGGTGGAGCTGTGCTGGTGCTCCTTCGGGACGATGACCGTGTGGCCTGGATTGAAGGGCGCGATGTCCAGGAAGGCCAGCACCATATCGTCTTCGTAGATTTTCGTGCAGGGTATTTCGCCTTTCAGGATGCGACAGAAAACGCAGTCGTCGGCTAATGGCATGGTATGTTCTCCTTTTTGAAATTACCTTGTGATGTCAGTCCGTAAAATACGTTAAATAATATAGTGTGCTTTTCCCTGAATGGCAAATCCCTTGCATAATATGGAATGAAAGGAAAAAATATCGCACGCCAAAGAAAAACTTACAATATGCGTTATATTTACTATAGCAAAAGAAATTGTTCCATAGTTGAACTATTCAGAAGGGCAAGCCGCGTAGCGGCGGCAAGAACATAGCCGTGGGTGAAGCGAGCGCCTAACGGCGCGAGCAAAACCCACGGGTAGGCGATACCTCTCATTCCTTTGCGCCGTGCCGCGTAGCGCAGCGGAGCGGCAAGGCGCAGAAAATCTGGCAATCGGTGTCTATTTGCTTCCCTTCTGAATAGTTACCCAGCAGTTAAGGATTACCACAAACGATGACAGACAAAAAAGCGATTTTGAAAGAGAAGAGCCTGGCTTACCACAAGGGACCTGTGGCAGGGAAAATACATGTTGTCTCCAGCAAGCCCTGCGAAACGCAGGATGAGCTTTCATTGGCCTATACGCCAGGCGTGGCGGAGCCTTGCCTGGAGATCAAGGCGCACCCCGAGGATGTCTATGCATACACGGGCAAGGGAAACATGGTGGCGGTCGTCAGCGACGGCACGGCGGTTCTCGGCCTTGGAAACATCGGCCCTGCGGCTGGGTTGCCCGTTATGGAAGGCAAGGCTGTCCTCTTCAAGCGTTTCGCTGATATCGACGCCGTGCCGCTTTGCCTGGGTGGGATGCTTGGTCCCAATGGAAAGACCGATGCGGACAGACTTATCGATGTTGTTGCGACCATCGAACCGACCTTTGGCGGCATCAACCTGGAGGACATCGGCGGTCCTGCCTGCTTCAAGGTGGAACGCGCCCTGAAGAAGAAGATGGGCATCCCCGTCTTCCATGACGACCAGCACGGCACGGCCATCATTTCGCTGGCCGCCCTTCTGAACGCCGCCAAAATCAAGGGATGCCGCCTGGAGGATATGAAGGTGGTCGTCAATGGCGCGGGGGCCGCTGGCCTTGCCTGCGCTCTCTTCTACATTTCCGCAGGCATCCGCAAGGAGAACCTGGTCATCTGCGACAGCAAGGGGGTCATCTACAAGGGGCGCCCCGTGGGCATGACGGAGTTCAACGAGCCACTGGCCACCGAACGCAACTGCCGCACGCTGGCAGAGGCACTGGTCGGGGCAGATGTCTTTCTCGGCTGCTCCATCGGCAATTGCGTCACCCCAGAGATGGTGCGCACGATGGCGCCGCAGCCAATCATATTCGCGATGGCGAATCCTGTGCCAGAAATCGATCCAGGCGAAGCCCTTGCGGCAGGCGCGCTGCTGGTCGGGACTGGACGGACGGACTACCCGAACCAGATCAACAACGTCCTTGGTTTCCCTGGCATCTTCCGCGGGGCTCTGGACGTTCGCGCCAGGGACATCAACGAAGAGATGAAACTGGGTGCCGCGCATGCGCTGGCGGAACTGGCGCAGACCGCCATTCCGCCAGAGGTCAAAGCCGTGCTGACGGCGGCCTATCCAGGCGATGCGGCAAAGGGAATGTTCGAGGGTGAGAACCCGCTTTCCGCCAGCTACGTCATTCCCAAGCCGTTTGACCCGCGTGTGGTGCCGCATGTGGCACGCTATGTGGCGGAGGCCGCCATGGCCTCGGGAGTGGCGGGGACGGTGATCACCGACCTGGATGCCTACGAAAAGGCGGTTGCGCAGCGTATTGCGAGGAGATAGCCGAATATTGCGAGGTGATTTCAATCGCCTCTAGCGAGAACAACACTGTTTTGCATGGGAGAAAAAGTGATGATGAGAAAGAGAGTGATGGCCGCGAGCCTTGCGTTGTTTATGCTGTTCTGCCTGTTGCCCAACAAACTCTGCGCACAGGAGGCCGCTCCCAAGACAACGCCCACGATGGTGGTCTCCGCGCCGCCGACCGCCCCTGCGATTGCTGCTCCTGATGCGAAAAAGCAGGAGGCTCCCGCTGCAACGGAGGCTTCTCCGAAAACCGAGGAGGCTTCCATCACCTTGAGGGACATTTTCATCAAGGGCGGCTGGATCATGGTCGTCATCGCAGGACTCTCGTTCCTGGCGATCGCCCTGACAATCTTCTACCTGCTGACCATCCGCAGAGGACTTCTTTTCCCCGACAGTTTCCTGATGGATGCACGGGACGCCGCCGAGAACAACGACATTGAAGCCCTGAAGGACATCTGCATGGACTGCCCTGCACCTGCGGCGCGAATCGTCGCCGCCTCCCTGGACCAAATCGTCCCTGGGCAGGCGATTGACTACAACCGCCTGCGGGATGCCATGGAGGACGAGGGCGGGCGTCAGGCCAGCGCCCTCTGGCAGCGGCTTCAGTACTTGATGGACATCGCGGTCATCTCCCCGATGGTGGGACTGCTGGGAACCGTCTGGGGCATGATGATTTCCTTCGGCGGCATCGAGAACAGCGCGGAGTTCGCCAAGAAGGCGGAGACGCTGGCAAGCGGTATATCGCAGGCGATGTACACCACCTTTGGCGGTCTGATTGTCGGCATCTTTGCCATGGCATTGTACGACATTCTCCGTGGTCGCCTGAACAAGCTCATTGGCGAGATGGAAAGCGCTTGCGGCTCTGTTTTGAAGCGTCTGGCGTCCACAAAGAAGGCCTAGTTTGGACGGCGAGGAGGTTGTGCAATGAATTTCAGAAAGAACATCCAGGAGACCTCTCCTGGCTTCCAGATGGCCCCGATGTTGGACATCGTCTTTATCCTGCTGGTGCATTTCATGGCGGCCACCCTCTATGCCAAGTGGGAGAACAAGCTGGACATCAATGTCCCGACCGCCGATGCGCAGGCATTCAAGCAACGTTCGCGTTCGGAGATTATCATCAACATCGACAAGGAGGGGGCGATTTTCATCAACAGCATCGAGATGTCCCCTGAACGCCTTGAGGAGATTTTGACCAGAGTCCATTCTTCAAGCGCGGAGCAGCCCGTGATTATCCGCGCCGATGAGGAGACGCAGCATAAGCATGTGGTGAATGTGCTGGCCATCTGCGCCAGACATGACATCCACAATGTGGCATTTGCCATCATACGGACAGGAGCCAAACAATGAAAATGGCTCGTGCAATCCTGATTCTGTTGTTTGTCTCCGTGTGCCTTGGAGGACTTTTTGCCCAGAAGGCGATGGAGACGACTATGAAGAATCCCGACGAGCTCTACGAATATGCGGCGGGGCTTTACTCCAGGAAGTTCTATGACATGGCCCTTGTGGAACAGAACAAGTTCCTCAACCTCTACCCCGATGACAAACGGGTCAAGGAAATCATGGTCATGAGAATCAACACGCTGCGTTTTCTCGGAAAGGTTGACGAGATGGTTGCCATGATTCGGGAGTACAGCAAGACCAATCCCAATAGCAAGCACCTCGAAGGCATGTACTATACGGCGGGCACCGTCCTTTTTAACGGCAAGAAGTATTCGGAGGCGGCGGAATTTCTCTCGAAACTTGATGGTGCCAAGGATCTCTCCATAAGGGAAAGCGCAGCCTATTTCCTGGCAAAATGCCTCTATGAATTGGGCGAGAAGGAGAAGTCGCTTGCACAGTTGAAGGCACTTGCGGACAAGGAGCTGGCAAAGGAGCATACCGACAGGGTGTTTGCCGCATACGAGTACGCAGAGGCGCTTTACCATAGCGGCCATGCGGAGGAATCCCTTGCCTACTATGGGCGTCTGGCGAATGTGGCGGGATTGGATGCCGCCATGCTGGAGCAGGTGCTCTACAGGAGAGGCGTCATCTACTATCAGCTCGGCAAGAGCAAAGAGGCGTTGCAGGCCTTCGAGGCATATATCCTCCGATTCCCCGACGGCCCCAATGCGAAGACCGTGCGCAAATGCCGAATCGCCGTGATTTGGGACGGCAAAAGCAGCACGGCGGAGAAGACGCTTGAACTGGCTAAGGACTGGCGCCAGCGCTACCCCGATGCGGCGGATTGGGACATGGATGAGATTCTGGCATGTTCCCTGATGTTGACTGGCAACTATGACGAGGCGATTCCCTATTTCGAGCGCCTCCATGTGAATCCCGCCGTCCCTGCCGACAGGCGTCGATATGCCTCCTTCAATCTGGTTTGCTGTCTGATGAACGCAGGGCATTATGCGGATGCGGAGGCAAAGGCGGCCTCCTACTTGGCGGAGTACCCAAATACCTCCAATGTTGGCGATGTCCTGAACATCTATTCCCAGGTGCTCATAGAGCAGGGGAAGAACCAGGAGGCGGTGGAGGCGCTGAAAAAGGAGATGGCCTTTTTCAATGAAGACCAGGAACATTGGCGCAACACGGGCTATCGCCTGGTGAATGTCTATGCCAAGCTCGGGGATAATGTGTCTGCGGCGGCATTGCTGCGGGGCATGTCGAAACGTTTGCCTGGCGAGGAGAAATGGTATTCGCTGATGCGTGCGGCAGGATTTGAGCTGAAAGCAGGACGGACGGCTGAATCAAAGGCGGATTTCATCGTGATAGCCGAGAGCAAGGAGTTTCCTTCCATTGCGAGGGAGGCGATGAGAAGCCTTCTGCAATTCGCCCTAAACGAGAAGGATTTTCCGTCGGTTTTGATATGGGTCGAGAAGCTGCTCCAGGGGGCGCCCGATGCGGAGAGGGGAAGCCTGCTCTATTTGCGGGCGAGCACGCTGTACAATATGAACGAGATGGAGATGGCGGAAAAGCAACTGCAGGACATTTTGGGGATGCAAGGCATTTCAGAAAAGGAGCAGTTGAACGCGAAGGTGCTTCTGACCTCCATTTATTTCTTCAGGCAGGAGTATGCCAAAGCCATCCCGCTGCTGGATTCGATATTCCAGCATGAGCATCTTGATGATTTGCTCAGCATGGGGTTCCTCAATCTTGCGGGGGAGGCATACATCTCCGTACGCAACTGGGAGGCTGCCGAGGGGGCCTTCAAGCGGATTTTGGAAAGCACGGAGGCCACGCCAGAGGAACGCATGCGGGTCAAGAGCAAGATTGCCCGCTGCATCCGAAATATAGCGGGCAGGCTCCCCGAGGCGGAAAAACTCTTCAATGAGGTGCTTCAGAATCTCGATGGCAATGTCAAGCTCCAGGAGAGCATCTCCTTTTCTGAGGTGCTTTCCATGCTCGCGGAGGTGGAGCTGGAACTGAAAAAATACGATTTTGCAGCAATCCATGCGGAACGCGCCTTGTACAAGGCCGATGACGACCATATTCACGCGCGTTCCCTCTATGTCCTGGCACAAGTGAAGCTCGTTGCAAAGGATTTTGAGGCCGCAAACCGCTATGCGACCCAGTGCTTCATCCTGATGGACGATGAGGTGTATAGCCCCATGGCCATGTCCATCTCCGCAAAGGCGTTCAAGGGGCTTGGCCAGGACGACAGGGCACGCCAGGTACTTTATGAGCTGGGTAGCAAGTATCCTAAATGGCTTGCCCAGCATCCAGAAGCCAAGTAGGGGCTAGGACGGAAAAATTTCCCAAGTCCCACGTCCCAAGTCCCACGACCCCATGCCAATTACGCCAAAAACAGCGGATTTCGCAAAACATTTGCCCAAAGGGATTGACTTTTTTTGCTATTATATTATGTTAAAGTGGCTTTTTATATAGATACTAACACAAAAATATAACAATAAACCTAAAATGGCAGGCTAAAATGTCAAACATCAAAATCACTATTTTGTCGGACAAGATGCATGGCACCTCGTACGTGCTGACCAATGACAGCTATACGGTAGGTCGCTCGGATACGGCTGATATCTGCATCCCAGAACCGACCATCAGCGGTCATCACTGCACTTTCATCAAGGATGAGGACGGCAACTACTTCCTGAAGGATGAGGGCAGTACCAACGGCACCCGCATCAATGGCGAAAAGCTGGAGGAGACGGATGATCCTGTGAAGCTCAATAATGGCGACCTGCTTCAATTCGGTAATATAGAGGTGCTCTTCGAGAACACGGAGGCGCACAAGTCCGAAAGCCGCACCATGACGGTCATCAATCTGGATGATACGGGCGATGTCAGCCATACCTCTAATCTGAAATCCCTTGGGATCAAGAATTCCCCAAAACGCTCCCAGACCCTGCGTGACAACAGAATGCACAATGCTCTTTTCAAGGTCATTATCATACTGTTGATCCTGGCCATTCTGGTGGCTGGCGTCTATGTCGGATTGCAGATTTTCAAGTGAGTTAATTTCGATGAAGGTTTTGAAATTACCTCAGGTAGCACAATACTGACGAAACGATGTCCGACAATCAAAAACCTAAAATACCAGGCCAGGAAGACAAAAATCCGCAGGGCGGTCCATCCATTGTCCGCCCGATGATGATGTGGATCATTCTGCTGGGGCTGCTGCCCGTTCTGTTCTTTTTCTCATTCAAGAAAAGCGATATTGACAGGACGGATACGCTTTCCGTCTCCGACTTTGAATTGTTGCTCAATGCAAAGCGGATCAGGCGTGCAGTCGTGGAGGAGCAGTCTTCCAGCAATATCCAGAAGATCACTGGCGAATATTGGCCGATGGCGGTTCAGCCAGGCGCGACAGAGGGGTTGCGCAAATATGTGACGAAGGTAATCTACACGGATTCCCTGGAGGCGCTCATCCGCTCCAACTGTCCTTTGCGCGATGTGAAGCAATCCAGTGGCATCTGGAGCAATCTGTTGCTTTCCCTCCTGCCGATAGTGGTGCTGGCGTTGCTTTTCTATTTCTTTTTCGTTCGACAGATGCGTTCTGCCAACAGCGCCGCTTTCCAATTTGGCAAGAGCAGGGCAAAGCTGTTGAACCAGTCGGATACAGGCATTACGCTGAAGGATGTCGCAGGGATAACCGAGGCCAAGGAGGAGATGCAGGAGATTGTGGACTACCTGAAGGCTCCTGAACGCTTTCAGCGGCTGGGCGGACGCGTCCCACGCGGCGTGCTGATGGTTGGGCCGCCTGGAACAGGCAAGACACTGCTGGCCAAGGCCATTGCAGGCGAGGCTGGCGTGCCTTTCTTCTCCATCTCAGGCTCCGATTTTGTGGAAATGTTTGTGGGCGTGGGAGCGTCGCGCGTACGCGATATGTTCGACGAAGGCAAGAAAAACGCCCCATGCCTGATTTTCATTGATGAGATTGACGCCGTCGGACGCTCCCGCTTCACGGGAATCGGCGGCGGACACGACGAGCGCGAACAGACCCTGAACGCCATGCTGGTGGAGATGGACGGATTCGAGCCGAATTCTGGCGTCATCGTGCTGGCCGCCACTAACAGGCCCGATGTGCTGGATCCCGCCTTGTTGCGCCCAGGGCGCTTTGACAGGCAGGTGGTCATTGACCTCCCCGACCATAAGGGACGCTATGAAATCCTGAAGATCCATGCGAAGAAAATCAAACTGGACAAAGCCGTTGATTTGCGGCAGATTGCCCGCGGTACGCCTGGCTTCAGCGGCGCGGACCTGGCTAATCTGCTGAATGAAGGCGCCATCATCGCGACACGCGCCAACAAGTCGAGCGTGGGGATGCCTGAACTGGAAGAGGCACGGGACAAGGTGCAGTGGGGCAAGGAGCGCCGTAGCCGCAAGATGACCGAACGCCAGCGCAGGCTGACCGCCTATCACGAGGCGGGACATACATTGGTTAATCTCTTCTGCGAGCATTCAGAGCCCCTCCATAAGGTGACCATTATCCCGCGCGGGATGGCGATGGGGGCCACCATGTTCATCCCCGAAAACGACCGTTATGACATCACGGAAAATGAGGCCATCGATATGATGACCATGGGAATGGGTGGCCGTTGCGCAGAACAGCTGATTTTCAATGAACTGACCTCTGGCGGCTCCATGGACATCCGACAGGCAACCTCCATGGCGAAGCGCATGGTCTGCGAATGGGGCATGAGCAAGGCCCTGGGTCCGCTGAACTACGCGGCTCCCCATGAACATGTGTTCCTGGGGCGCGATATCACTCGTACCGATGGTGTCAGCCAGACGACTGCCCGCGAGATTGACGTCGAAGTTCGACGCCTGGTTGACGAGGCGGAGGCGCGCGCCACCAAGATTCTCACCGACCACAAGGATATGCTGGTCAAGCTGGCGGAGGCGCTGCTTGTGAATGAGACGATGACGGCTGCAGAGGTCTATGCTCTGCTTGAACTGCCGCCGCGGGTTCTCTCCAACGAGGGCTTCGAGGAGGACAACAAAGAGGAAGAGGATAAGGAAGATGCTTCCCAGAAGGAGGTTATCAGGGAAATGGTCGATCTGCTGACCGCCGAAGTCGAAAAACGGAAGAGCGACAAGGAGGATTCCTCTGCGACAGATAGCACTTCAGACGATCAGCCCGACAAGCAATCGACAGAAGAGAAGCCGCCTTCCAACGGCTGAGGCTCACACTCATCGATGCTGGTTTTGAAATTGCCTCCATATCATTCGGGAAAAGAATGCATCTTGATGTCCTTATAATCGGCGCTGGGCTTTCTGGAATTGGTGCTGGCATACGTCTGGCGTACTTCGGCAAAAAGGTTGCCATTTTTGAACGTCATCGACTGCCTGGCGGATTGAACAGTTATTATCATCGAAATAGCCTGAGCATCGATGTCGGCCTTCATGCGCTGACCAATTATGCCCCCGAAGACGACCGCTCCGCCCCGTTGAACAAGTTGTTGCGCCAGTTGCGCCTGAAGCGCTCTACCCTGGATCTTTGCCCGCAGACTTTTTCAAAGATTCTTTTCCCAGGCGCAACACTTCGCATGGGAAATGGCCTGGATGTGTTTAGGGCAGAGGTTTCTGCACGCTTCCCAAAGGAGACGGCGGGCTTTGATGCTCTTTGCAGACGGATTGCAGAGACGGATTCCATGTCCCTTTCCCCCGTGCGGGAGTCGGCACGCGCTGTATTGGAACAATATATATCAACGCCGCTTCTGCGCGAGATGCTGCTTTGCCCAGTCATGTTCTACGGGAATCCCCAGATGGATGATATGGATTTCAACCAGTTCTGCATTATGTTCCAGAGTCTTATAATGGAGGGGATGGCACGTCCCCATGACGGCATGGAGTCCTTGATAACCATGCTACTGCAGCGTTATCGGGAACTGGGCGGCGAGCTTTACCTCGAAAACGGCATTTCAAAGTTGAGGTGCGAAAATGGACATGTCGCTGAAATCATCGATGACCAGGGGGGAAGGCATACCGCTGATATGGTGATCTCCTCCTGCGGAGCATCGGAGACGGCTGCGCTCTGCACGGAAGAACAGCCGACACTGCAACAGTGTGGTGTTGGGCAGATGGGGTTCGTCGAGACGATGTTCAACCTTGACAGGTCACCAAAGGTATTTGGCCTGGATGCGTGCATCATTTACCGTTCCCGAATACCACAGTTCCGCTTCCGTCTTCCACAGGAGGGCATTGACTTCGATAGCCAAATTATTTGCATGCCTGGGAATTTTCAAGGATGCGATGATATTCCTGCCGCCAATTCCGTCCGCATGACAGTAACGGCCTCGCCCCGTTGGTGGATGGCTCTTTCACCTGATAAATACAAGGAGGCGAAGCGTAAGGCGGCTGAATCCCTCATGAATCTGCTTGACGAGGTCGCGCCAGGCATCAAGGGGGCAATCAAGGCATGGGATATGTTCACCCCAAAGACCATCTACCGTTTTACGGGGCATTGCAATGGAGCCATTTATGGCTCCCCATACAAGAATCCGACTGGCATGACGAACTGCGACAATCTCCGCATTTGCGGAACAGACCAGGGGTTTCTGGGTATCGTCGGTTCCCTTATGAGCGGCTGCGTCATCGCCAATCGGGTGATGTGAGTGGCTGGTGGGATTTTGCAGAATTCTGAAGGGACTTGAGGGACGGGAGGGACTTGAGCGACGAGGAGGGCGTGTGCCACATTACCTCCGCCCCATGCAAGTTCTTTCTCGTGCCCCTTGCGTCACTCCCGTCTCTCCCGTCGCTCAAGTCCCTTGAAAAGTCGCTTGTAATTGTGCCCCTTGCGTCGCTCCCGTCTCTCCCGTCGCTCAAGTCCCTTGAAAAGTCGCTTGTAATTGTGCCCCTTGCGTCGCTCCCGTCTCTCCCGTCGCTCAAGTCCCTTGAAAAGTCGCTTGTAATTGTGCCCCTTGCGTCGCTCCC
>JAFXUD010000044.1 GCA_017535315.1 Victivallales bacterium
GTCCTCTGCTCTACCAGCTGAGCTACCCCGCCACCGAAATATTGGCGTACCTGGAGGGATTCGAACCCCCGACCTTCTGGTCCGTAGCCAGACGCTCTATCCAGCTGAGCTACAGGTACAGTTTTCACATGGCTTTTTTGTCAATGAATTATACAATACATCTTTTTCGGAAATATGCAAATCAATCGTTGAAAAAAAGTAGGGTTTTCGTGAAAAAGTGCGCCCTCTCTCCGCGTATTCCCCGTTTGTTCCATCACTCCAGAATGACAAAAACCTTGATGTTGGCACTCGACCAATCCTTGCTGAGGTTCGACATGAAGGTCCAGTCGGGGTTATTGTTCCCCTTGTTATTACCGATGCCAAAGTCGGCGTTTTCACGCCCCGCGAAACGATTGTATGCAAAAAGGGTGGTTTTCTCTGTAAACAAATGAACCTGCATGCAGCCGTATCCCTTTTCAGGGCTTGCATTTCCCTTAGAGTCATCGAAGTCATAAGCCTGCGCATTATTGCCAGGCAACTTCAAGAAGGGCTGGTTGCCGTAGTTGCTGGACCAGAACTCGATGTTGCCTTCGGGGAAGTTGCCAGTTGGAATACCCTGGGCATTGGACGCCACAAAAACATTGGTCACTTTCTGCTGGAAGACCGCCCCCGAACTGACGGTGGGCACGCCACATTTGGCGGCATCTGCGGTGAAGGCATCCATGGAGGTGAAAAGCCAGACTGTTCCGTCACCTCGCTTGATGCCATTCACGAAATAGGCGACCTTCTTCACCTTGCCCGTCAATGACTTGGTGTTATCGACATCGTACTGCGCAGTCTTGTTGTCAATGACACCCTTGAAGAGGTCGAAGTCATACGCGAGCTTCCATTCGCCTTCGACCAGCTCCGACACAACCTCCTCTGGATTGAAGGATTCCGCGACACGGAAGGCGGTCAGCGGCAGGCCGTTCTCATTGAAGAGCCTGCCTGTCACGGTCTGGTTCCACAGATAACGTGCGGCACGCGGACGTTTGACGTCGGGGGAAGAAAGCACTAGATCGGTCCCCTGGATGGTAACCTGCGCAGGCTTGAAGGAACCGTCTATGCCTGCCACCTGGAAATCGGCGATGGGAGCGTCACCCTCTATCTTCCATCGTTTGACATGTTCGAAGGAGACGACCAACTTGTTTCCGTCATTTTTAAAGGTGGTATGACGCGGGAAATCGGGCTGGATATCCTTGAAGCCGTAATCGCGTGCCAATGCAAAGTCGGCAAGGCGTTTGCCGACTGGCCCCTTGTTGTGGGGGTGAATGTCGCCATAGTCGCCGATGTCATTGATGACCGCCATTCCGACTTTCGGCTCATTTGCCTTCTCAAAGGCAGACTGCGCCTCCCACATGCGTGGCAACGCCTCAGGGTCGCCACCATAGCGGTAGGGAGCCAGCTGCACGAAGTAGAATGACATAGAGGGATTCTGGAAAACCTCCTTCCATCCGTTGAAAAGAGCCTGCATCTTGTGGCAGTAGAGCATGTCATCCCCACGGTTGGAGCACCCCTGATACCAGATTGCCCCACGGAAGGCAAAAGGCACAAAGGGGACAATCATAGCATTGTACAGAACCGTCGGCTGCTGGTGGTTGATTGCAGGCTTCAGCGCCTCGGGGTATTCAGGAGGTGGCAGCAACTCCGCACCATTTGCCGATGCCATCGTGAAAGCATCAAGCCACTGGCGATAGGCCTCAATGGTCTTCTGGGCAGCCTCCTTGTATTCGGGGCGCGAGGGAAGTTTGGCGTTGACGCGATAGGCAATGTCCTTGAGTTCAGGAATGCTGTCAAAACCGCAGGGAGGCGTCCATGGCTCAATGCGGGTACCACCCCAATGGGAGGTGATCAGGCCGATGGGGATGTCCAGCTTTGCCTGCAGCTCATGTCCGAAGAAGAAGGAGACTGCGGAGAAGGATTGGGCATTGTCAGCATCCAGAGCCGCCCAGCTAATCGGGAAGTCCTTGCGCGGGAACTTCTCCCAGCGGCGCGGGCTCATGCGTGCCATGCGTATCAGGGGATTGGCGCCATTGGCACAGTGCTTGTCACCGTCGATATTGCGCCAGCGCGCGCGGTCAGTCCACATCGGCATCTCCATATTGGACTGTCCGCTGCAGAGCCAGACTTCGCCGACCAGCACATCCTGGAGGGAAATATCATTGATGGTCAACACCTGGGGGGTGGCGTTTGTTGCCAGCGGTGTCAGCTTGACCATCCAGTTGCCCTTTTCGTCCGCCGTTGTCTCCAGTGTCTGTCCTGCAAAGGAGACTGTAACCTTTTCACCAGCGTCTGCCATCCCCCACACTGGCACTGGCATCTCCCGTTGCAACACCATATGGTCAGTGAAAATTGCCGCTGGGGTGACTTTCGCCTCGACAATCGCCATGCTCATAATTGCCAACACGGCTGTAAACAGTCTTTTTTTCATCATTGCTCCTTTTTTATCACAAGTCTGGTTATTGAAGAAAAACGTTGAACTATAATACCATTATCCGATTCATTGCTCTGCCGTCGCCCTGGGGAAGAACTTCTTGAAAATGCTCTCCTCGCGCGAGAGGTCTGTATGAGTATAGATCTGGGTGGTCGCGACGCTGGAATGTCCAAGCATCTCCTGGATCACGCGCAGGTCGGCTCCATTGTGCAAAAGATGCGTTGCAAAGGAGTGTCGCAGGATATGGGGGTAGATGTTCTTGTCTATTTTCGCCTTCTTAGCTGCCAGCTTGATGATATCCCAAATCCGCTTGCGCGTCAGGGGATTCCCCGTATGAGAGAGGAAAAACTGGACGGCCTTGCCAGTCTTGTCCAGGCTGGCACGTGCCTTGTCCGCATATTCGCCCATGGATTTCCATGCGCTTTTGCCAAAAGGCACCAACCGTTCTCTACTGCGCTTGCCCATGACCCGCACAGTCCCCTCCTTGAAATCAACGCCATCCATGCGCAATCCGCAGAGTTCCGAAACACGAAGACCAGAGGCATACAGCAAATCCAATATGGCACGATTCCTCATGACCAGCGGTTCCTTCCCTCTTGAAAAAGCCGCAAGCAGAGCATCCACCTCCTTCAAGCCCAAAAAGTCAGGCAGATGCTCATTGGGCTTGCGACTCAGGATATTTTCGGTAATATCCTGAGTCATATAGTGGCGCATCATCAGAAAGCGAAAAAACACTTTCAACGAAACCATACGCCGCGCGGTGGTCGTGGCCTGAAGACCATCCAGTGCGCCGTCGTCCAGGAAATCCATGATATCGGCTTCGGAACACTCCACGGGATCCTCGACACCTGTCTTTCGTATATAATCACGAAAGACTGTCAAATCATGGAGATACGCCTCCACAGTCAACTTGGCCAAACCACATTCACTGAAAATGTAGCTTTTGAACAGTCTCAAACTCTCTTCCCAGGTCATTTTATCAGAGTTCCTCCTTGACGAACAATCTCAATATGCAGTAATTCCTGTGAGGTGATTAAAAAAAAGGGAATTATTTGCTTGAGTTTCCTGATGACATTGTCCCTCACTGATCGATGACCAAGATGCGCCTTGCCGCTTCGCTGCGCTACGCGGCACGGCGCACTGGGACTGGGGTGGTCATCTGACCGTGGGTTTCGCTTCGCCGCTATTGCGGCTTCGCTCCACCCACGGCTATGCTCTTGCCGCCGCTTACGCGGCTCTTCTCTGTTGATGAAGTCTAATCGGCAACTAAAGTACATAATCCCCCCAAAAAACGGCGAACGTTCTTCAGGTGCGAACACCTAGTCACACCATGCACATCCCGCCATCGACGCAGATGACATGACCTGTGATGTAGGAGGCGTCGGGGCCAGCCAAAAACGCGACAGCCCCCGCGATGTCCTCGGGCTTGCCTGCGCGTGCGAGGGGCACTTGCTGGATGAAGGCGTTTCGCGCCTCTTCAGGCAGGGCGCCGCTCATATCGGTCTCCACCAGGCCTGGGGCAACGGCATTCACCGTGATGTTTCGGGAGGCGATTTCACGTGCCAGCGATTTGGTAAAGCCGATGAGGCCCGCCTTGGCAGCTGCGTAGTTGGTCTGTCCTGGATTGCCGCAAAGGCCGACGACGGAGGAGATGTTGATGATGCGCCCAAAGCGCGCCTTCATCATGGGACGCATGACCGCCTTGCAAGTGTTGAAGGAACCCTTGAGATTAACCGCCAGCACTCTGTCCCACTCTTCCTCGGACATCCGCATCAGCAGATCGTCCCGCGTGATGCCCGCGTTGTTCACAAGAATGTCTATTTTGCCGAAGTCGGCCAGCACGGCGGCCACCAGGGCCTGCACGTCGTCATAGCTGGAAACATCGCACGCATACCCCTTGGCGTTTTCGCCCAACTGGCTCGCGGCAGCCACAACCCCCTCCAGTTTCGTGCTGACCAAAGCGACCTTCGCGCCGTCCGCAATCAGGCGCTTCGCGACTGCAAAGCCAATGCCGCGACTGCCGCCCGTCACCAATGCCGTCATTCCATCGAAATTTGCCATAAAAGCCTCCTCATAAAAACATCTGCGCCTTGCCGCTCCGCTACGCTACGCGGCACAGCGCAAAAGAATCAGATGCATTGTCATATCCGTGGGTTTCGCTTGCCGCTAACGCGGCTTCGCTTCACCCACGGCTATATTCTTAAGCGCCTAAAGGCGCTCAACTTAGCCACTAACCACTTATTTCAGTCCCTTGAGGGTCAGTTTGTCCAGATTCATGCTGTAGCGGATATTGACGAGGCGCAAGGTGTGCTTGCCCTTGGTGAGATAGAAGGGGAAGGGGTTACCGTCAGCACCGCAGATGACGACCTCTTCCCAATTATCCGTGATGCCGCTCCAGCCGCCTGTTTCGAGGAAGTTCACGAAAGCCAGTTCCTGTGCGGGGCAGAAGCCATCCACGAGGATGGCGCGCTCGGCAGAGCGTCCATCGATGCAGTATTTGAGAGTGAGGGAGTAGGCACCTGCGGTTTTAACGTCGAAGGTGTATTCAATCCAGTGGCCTGCATTGTCCCAGTTCTTGAAGGACTTGTCTTCCGCACCGACCTTGTTGTCAACAACATTTACTCTGCCGCCGCCCTGGTTGGTGAAGTCTTCTGCCTGGACGACTATCACTTCCGATGCGGGGGCGGGAGGCAGTGGCTTCAGTTCCTTGACCTTGAAATCCGTGCTTGCCCCAAAGTCATTTTCCGCAGCGGCCTTGCGTACATCGCGGATGCTCTTCGCACCAAGCACCAGTTCGTATTCGACACCCTTCTTGGCCTGCCAACTGAGAGTGTTCCCCTCCAACTGGACGGCAACCTGCGCAATGCGTTCGTTGCGACGGTTCAACTCATAGACGCTGCATTTCGCAACAAGGTCGCCAATGGCAAGGGAGAGAGTTGTCTCTACATCCGTGGAGACTGCCAACAGAGCGTTTTTCGCGGAAAGAGCATCCAGACTGGCGACCGAGGCGCTGCCACGGTTTGCGAGGGTCAAGTGGCATCCTTCTGCCTCGACGAATGTCCCATCGACCAGTTGAATGCGGAAGAACTTGTTGTCTCCGCCTGCCACGGCAGCCTGTCCATCGGTGGCAAGCCCTTTGATGGCGACTTTTTTGCCAGGCTCGTCACTATGCAGCCAAGCGTAGGACTTCGCCATCTCATCCGTCTGGAACGAGGCAGTCTGCACGGTTGCCCCGAACTCCTGTGGAACTTCCAGTGGGGTGACGGTCATCTTGCGCGGCGTGCCAGAGGGAGACGGAAAGATGGCGGTGACCACATCGCCGCGTTTTTTCCACTCCTTGCGGAAGATGGCGGTAGGCGCGGGAGAGACGGGAATGCCCTCCATGCGGTTGCGGATCACAGATGCCGACCAGCCTTGCGGCGGGCACTCCTGCTTCGCCGTGACAATCTCCAGCGTGCAGCCATCGTCGGGGCGTGCTGCCAGGAACAGGCCCGCCTCGTTTGCGGTCGGCGTGGTGGCGGTCAACTTGTCAGCGGTGGTGGAATCGGCGTTGATGTGGTAGAGAACTTCTGCATAATGGGGTGCATCATCCTCCGCGTTCAGGGTATCAAGCACGATCCAGAGGTCGGGCTTGACGAACTGGACGGCACGGCGGTGCGTCACGCCTGAGAGCATTTTGGTGTTGGCTCCCCTGGGCATGTTGAGTGCGTCATAGTAGTCGATCCACTGTTCGCGGAACCAGCCCTGACAGTAGTCCATGCCTGGCGTGCTGTGCCAGAGAGTGTCATCACCCGCAGGACCATCGCCCTGCCAGGGGCGCGGCCAGATGATGTCATCAAGACTGCGTTTGGAGAAATGATCCATGCCATCGACAAGGACGGTGTTGTGGGAGCGCGTCGTCAGCGTATAGGCGCGCCAGCGGGATTTGTCGTACATGGTGACGCCGCCGTCGGGGAGAAGCAGCCGTCCGAAGGCCGCCATGCAGATGGCGAGTTTGTCCTCGTGGATGTGCGCGCGCCCGAGGCGTCCTGAATCCATGTGAAGGACATTGGAGCGCGGAGTCCAGCCAGAGCGCATCAGGTAGTGTCCAACCCACTTCATGCCGTAGGAGTCCTGTGCAGGTGGCTCGCCGCACACGCCGTGCGTCGCTGCATAGAGGAAGTCGCTGCGTTGCGGATAGAGGCGATAGCCGTCCAGTAGCCTGGCGCGGATGCTTGCATTGCCTGAATCGTTCAGACCAAACGCGGCAAGAGAGCCTTGGATGGAATCGGCCAACAGGTAACTGAACATCTTCTCGACGCGCTTCATGTAGTCGTCGGGCAATTCGTTGGTGCGTCCGTTCATCTCTGCGGCTTTATGGAGTGAGAGGAATTCAGAGAAGACCCAGGAGGAGTAGCCGAGGGCCTGCTCGTACTGGATGCCATCAGGGTAAACCTCGTCCTGGAGTTGATAGTAGAGTGCCTTGATGCCGTGCTGCCGCCACTCCGCCGCGTCCTTGCAGAAGGGGTAGATGAGGCCCGTGACATAGATGCCCCACGCTTCGGCGGTGCGCCAGTTGCCCGTGGAAGGCCAGCGAATGAGGTGCCTCGCCTGTTCGATGCTGGACTTCACGATGTTGCAGATGATATCGTCGGTGAAGGCGGGTGATTCGATGCATTTGTAGAGGGCGTCTGGCCAGGAGGAGTGGAGGCGGATGCCCGTGTTGAGAGTCTCCCAGGCGTGGTGGTAGGGACTGTTTCCGTTTCTGTCGAGGAGGACGGGATTGTCCTCAATCCAACAGTTCATCTCCCATGCAAGCTCCTGTGCATACTTCTCCTCGCCCGTCTCCCAGTAGGCGTCCATCAGATATTTGAAATGGAAGTGGCGGTTGAGCTGCGCATTCCACTCGACAGTCTTGGTTTCGCCCGAGTTCATCGGGTTGCACGACCAGTCGAAACGGTCGCCGAAGTCATAGACAACATTTCGAAAACTGCCGATGGGGAACTTGTGGGTGAGAATCCTGTCCGCGTAAGTGGTGTCGGGCAAAAGGGACTGGAATTTCATCACAAGCCGCCCACATTTTTCCGCTGGGACATGGAGCCAGAAGGAGATAGCGTCGTATTTGGACCAGTCTGCGGGGAACTGCTTGCAGGTGATGGAGGTGTACATATCGGGAAACCAGTATTTGCCCGAAGCTTTTCCGTCATGCGACAATTCACTATCGTTGAAGATATTGACCCATCCATTGTTGGGATTCTCGAAGTCGCCCATAAGGTAGGTGCCGTCCGCACCCTCCAACTGAACCTGGTCGAAATGGATGGCGGTGCCCGCCTTCATCTCGTGCGGGGCTTCCCAGCAGAATGAAACGTTGTTGATCCAGCTCCAACTGTATGGCTTGCCCGCTGTCTGGAAAGTATCACGTTTGACGACGACCTTCTTCCAGCCTGCCCAGTCAAGAGGGATGGCTGCCTGGAAACGTCCGCCAGGCTGTTCGTTAGAGCGGCGGAGGGTCTGTGGCGGCAATCCACGGGACATGCGGCGTTTCGGGTCGGTGTTCCAGACAGGGTAGCTGCGTGTGCGGATGTGCTCTGCCAGGGCGTGCTTGGCTCCCTTGAGGTCTTTCTTCTCCCAGGCGACCTTGACGGCAGCCATCTCGGGCAAGTTCAGGTCAAGCAGGTTGTCGAAGAGCTCTTCATCGGTGATTCTCGGTCCTTTTGCGTTTTCTGCGGCTTCCATTTTCTCATCCTTGAAAAATCTAATGTTGCTGATACGGAGAACGATGTCTTTGGGGGCGGGGTGTTGGGCGCTCCAGTCGTTGTGGAAGATGATGGCGTCGATTTTATTCCAGCCGATTGGCGACCTAGTTTGCGTGCAGGATTTCAGGGGAAATGTGACGGTTAGGCGGGTTGCGGGGCGCGGTCTAAAGCCGAAGGAGTAGTAGTCCATGCCTGGCTTCGTGTTGTCTTCCGAACTGAGGATGACACTCGGGTTTCTGGAGAACTCCTTGTTGCTCTCCACGTCAAAGGAAATGTAATTATAGGCAGAGACATCCAGGTCTTTCGTGAAAAGATTAAGTTCCTTGGACTTGGCAAACTCCCAGACAATCGTGTTGTCGTCCACCACCTTCACCTGGGGATTTACCTTCAATTTCGTGAATTGGATGCGATGCTCCGCCACCTCGGCGGCCACAAGGGAAATCGCGCTTAAAAGCAGGGGGATGAGGGTGGTTTTCATCTTGGTCTCCTTTGGGGAAAAGATATATACCGTATGAAAGCGTGGTGCATGGAGGCATTGCAACTACGCTGGGGGTGTGCATGTTTGACGACGATGTACGCTTCGCTAAGGTCGTCGTTACCTCCTGCTACTTCCCCAGGCAGAACTTGGAGAAGATGGCGTCAAGAAGGTCAGGGAGAACGACCTTGCCTGTGATCTGCCCCAGGGCGGAGAGAGCCTCGCGGATATGCACGGCGGCAAGTTCCCAAAGCTCCTCTTGCAGCAGGGGAAGAGCGTTGCGTAGTTCCGCTGACGCATGCGAAAGCAACTCCGCGTGCCTGGCGGCAACGGCAATCTCCCCCTCGTTGTGCGCGTGGCCCAACACCGCTTCCGCCATTGCCTTGTAGAGCGTCTCCAGTCCATCCCCCGTCCGTGCACTGATTAACATACATCCAGGTAGGCTGTTATGCAAATCGTTTTTCTGTTCCTCCGTCAGTAAATCCGATTTGTTAATCACGAGCAGCTGTTTTGAGGCAAGACACCAGTCGGGAAGCTGTTGCTCGGCTGCGGGGCGCGTGCCGTCCATCACCCAGAGCACGAGATCGGCGGATTCAGCGGAGGCGCGTGAACGCTCCATGCCCGCCACCTCGATGGCGTCCTCATGTGAGGCACGAATGCCCGCCGTATCGACTAGACGGAAGGGGACGCCGCAGATTTGCGCAGAGGCCTCAATGGTATCGCGTGTCGTTCCAGGCCGTTCGGAGACGATGGCGCGGTCGCGCCCAAGCATTTGGTTCAGGAGGCTGGACTTGCCCACGTTGGGTGGTCCTGCGATAACCAGCGCAACCCCGCCACGCAACACTTCGCCTTCCGTGCGGGTTGCGGCCAGTTTATCCAAGGCTTCAGCCGTCTGGAGCAGCTGGTCTCGCAACTCCTCGGGCGTTCGCCAATCGAGCTCTTCTTCGGGGAAGTCCAGGCGCGATTCCACCTCGGCGCGAATATCGGCCAACTGCGTCTCAAGTTCAGCGACTCGATTGCCGATGGCACCTTGCAGCTGTCGCCCTGCCAGCTTCAAGGCAGCCATGGAACCTGCGCTTATCATGTCTGAGACCGCCTCGGCCTGCGTCAAATCCATCTTACCATTCAGGAAAGCACGCTTGGAGAACTCGCCTGGCTCAGCCAGACGGATGCCACTCTTCATAAGGGCCTGCAGGATGGCTCTTGCGCAAAGCGCACCGCCATGGCAGTGGAACTCGACGACATCCTCGCCAGTATAGCTGTGGGGACCAGGCATGACGACCGCCAGGCAGGAGGGATCCAGCAGTGCATCCACGTTGCCAAAGCTCCCCAGCGCCAGATAGCGGGGAGGCAACTTGTCGAGCCGCTGCCCCTTGAGGCTGCGCCAAAGGTTGTTGCAGCGTGCCACGGCCTCCGCGCCAGAGATGCGAATAACGGCGACGGCCCCGCCTGGAGCCGTCGCTAGAGCGCAGATTGTGTCGTTCTCCTTCATTTACACTCTGAAAAGCGCACCGAGTTTCTTGCCGAGGATGCCAGAGGCGGTGAGCAGGGAGGCTCCCAGGAAGACCATGGTCCAGAGCCCCAGCGCAGAGGCAAGCGCCTGCCCTTGTCCCAACAATGACGAGAGTTCGAAAATGGCCTTCGTGATGGGGAAGTAGGCTGCCTTGTGCGCCAAGATGAGAGAATCGGAGACCTCCAGCATGGAGAAGCTGAACGCCAAAATGCCGCCCGCAATAAGGTTTGCCATGATGAGCGGGACGGTGATGCGCTTGAAGACGGTCAGCGGGCCAGCGCCCAGGCTGGCGGCAGCCTCTTCGTAGCTGACGGAGGTCTGCTGGAGCCCTGCGACGGCGGAGCGCACTACGTAGGGCAGGCGCCGAACCGCATACGAGATGACCAGCAGAACAGTCGGGTTCTGGATGGGGTCAAAGCAGTGGAACAGCTCGCCCTTCTGGCCGAGCGCGAGATAGCCGAAGGCCAGCACGAGGCCTGGCACGGCCAGCGGCAGCATCACGAGGCAGTCCAGCAGCCACCCCAAGCGCCCCTTTCCACGCACGATGGTGATGGCGGAGAAGATGCCCAATAGGATGGCGATGACAACGGCAATCAACGCATAGCGCAAACTGTTGATAATGCTTGGGACAGTCAGGCTGTGGCCCAGGGCGGCATCGAAGTGCTCAAATGTCAAACCAGAAGGCAGGACGCTATGGTACCAGCTGCGCCCCACCGCCAGTCCCAGAACGCCCAAATGCGGCAACAAGCTGAAGAGGCCGATGGCGGCAAATGCGGCGATGGCCAATACCTGCGGAACGCCTGTCAGTTTCTTCTGTGCCGTCGCACGCCCCGCCTTGCTGAGCATGGCGTTGCCGCCTCTCCCGAAGACCGCTTTTGCCATGATATACATAAAGGCGGAAAAGAGCATGACAAATGCGACGAGCGCGTAGGGCATTGGATTGCTGCCCAGATCGTTTAGTCCAGAGTATATCTGCACGGCGGTACAGCGTCCATAGTTGAACATCAGAGGAGTACCCAACTCCGTGAACGACCAGATGAAGACCAGCGACGCCCCTGCAAACACGCCAGGCATTACGAGCGGAAGCACGATTCTGCGGAAGCGCTGGAAGCCAGTGCAGCCAAAATCCGCTGCCGCCTCCAGCAACATCGGGTCAACATTTGCGAACGCAGCCACGACATTCAGGTAGAGAATCGGATAGAGGTGCAGTGCCTCCAACACGACCACGCCAAAGAAGCCCCCGCCAAACCAGTCGGGTCCCATGCCTGGTTCGAAAAGTCCCAAATGCTCCAGGAGGGTGTTGACAACGCCATAACGCCCGAAGATGCACTGCATCCCCAATGCGCCCACGAACGGCGCCAGAATCATCGGCAGCAGAAGCGCGCCCGTAAGCAACCGTTTACCAGCAAACTCAAAGCGATCGCTCAACCAGGCAAGCGGCATGGCAATTAGCAGGGACAAAGCGGTCGAGCAGATGGCGATAAGCAGGGAGTTCAACAGTCCTTCCAAGTAGATGGGGTTTCTGAAAACCTCCAGCAGGTAGAACATCGTGAAATGCCCGTTGTTGTCCAGTACACCGCCTTTTAGCACCTTCCAAACAGGCAGGAAGAAGAAAAGGGCAAAAAAGACCAGAACCAGAACGGCTAGGACTATTGATATGATTTTGCGTGCCATGGTTAGGGATTAGTGTTTAGTAGTTAGGGGTTAGGGGTTAGGGATAGTTAACTAATCACTAATCACTAACCACTTTTTCCGCGATGGCATTGGCGCAGGCATATGCTCTGTCGTGGGAGATGCTGATATGCCAGGCGTCGATGCCAAGTTCCCGTGCAGTTTCTGCGGTAACGCCAGAGAGGGTGACGATTGGTCGCCCCGACTTGTCGTTGGAGATGTCGATGTCCGTCCAGGAGCATTTGGGACCGAAGCCTGTGCCAAGGGCCTTCGCTACGGCCTCCTTGGCAGCCCACCGCCCTGCAAAGAAAGCAAAGCGCATCTCGCCCTTGTTTTCGGCGAGCGCCTGCTCCTGTTTGGTGAAGATGTGGTCGAGAAAATGGCCCTGGTACTTCTCAATGGAGTGCTGAAGCCGTATGATTTCAATGATGTCAATACCGTTTCCGATAATCATGGCTACTTCTCCAGCTTGTTTGCGACCCACTCCCGTGCCTTGTTCTGATATTCCGTCGCCTTGTCAGAGTCGGTCATTTCGCGGAGGAACTTCTCGAAAAGACCGAAGAAGGCACTGTGGAAGATGAAGAGGTTGGTCATGCGCTCCTCAAAGATGCTGTCATGGTCCATCGCCTCGCCTTCAGGCAGCTTAAGCCCACGGAAGGTGAACTCCTCCGCATCCAACGTGCAGGACCACTCCTGGTTCTGGTCGCGCGCAAGAATGAACTTCGCGGACTTGAGTTTCTTCCCGACCATCAGAGCGGCCTTAGCCTCTGCGCTGATAGTGGGTGTCCCCTTGCGCACAACGCTCTCCAACGCACCCGAGCCTTCGGAGACAAAGGTCAGCGGGCCGTCAATCATGAACGCAAAGTCGCCAAGTTTGCTGGGGGGCAGGACACCCCCGCGCTGCTCCTGATAGAACCAAAGCCAGGTGAGGAAGTTTTCTCCGAGCGTGCCGTTTCCCTCGCCTTGGGGCTGCTTCATGTTCGGGGAGATGCAAATCCCAGGCACATCCTCTGGCGCAATGCCATACATGTCGGTGGCGACTAAATCGGGATTCAGGGGAATGGGTTCGAAGCCGAAGGTCTTGTTGAACATACTCAGGAAGATGTCCAGAGAACGTTGCGAGGTGGCAGTGGTGAAAAGCAGCTTCTCCGCCTCGTCGATGACAAAGTAGATGCCCGACAACTGCGGCGGCATGTCGGGAAGCAGGCGCTGCTGCACCTCTTCCTTGATGGTCTTGCGCTCCTTCTTGTTGATGTGGTCGGTGCCATCGGCAGCCATGCGCCCCAGCTCCTCCAGGCGGCATTCCGCCGTCAACAAGGAGGTTGGTATCTTGCGCTCTGCCTGGCGGAGGCAGAGGTGGTAATAGCCTGCGGTCTTGATGGTCTCCTCCGTGATGTTGGTGTCCAGCAGATGCCTGGGGGAAACCCACCCCCACATCGGCTCGTCATGCACCATCTCCAGTGGTTGCGCCGCATAACTGGCAAACTTCTTCACCGCATCCTCAGGCATCGCCTCGGGCATGCGGCATATGCGAAACGTCAGATTTCCTTGGTCAAATGGCATAATTCCTCTCTATGTTATGGGTGAAATAATGGTTGTGAATCAGTCTCTTGCCGCGGTAATGACAGAGACCTCGGAAGCACCTGCCTTGAGGAGGGTTTTCGTCGCCTCTCCAAGCGTGGCGCCTGTGGTAAACACGTCATCGACAAGAAGCAGACGCAGCCCCGAAAGCTTTTCGCTGCCGACAGGTGCAAAGGCCTTGCGAATGTTCGCCATTCGCGCGGTTTGGTCAAGGGTTGCCTGCTGGCTGGTTTTCCGCACTCGTCGCAGCGTTCTGATGCATGGTCTTCCCAGACGGCTCGCCAGATATTTTGCAAGCATCTCCGACTGGTTGTAGCCGCGTTGTAGATAGCGTCTCCAGTGCAGGGGAATGTATGTCACGGCATCCACCTCCACTTCAGAGGCCATTTTCAGCCATTCATCGGCCATTCGGCCTGCCAGAAATGGCAGAAAATAGGCTTTCTCGCGGTACTTGAAGCGATGGACAGCCTCGCGAACGCTTCCATAGTAGGGCATTGCGGAAACAGCAATCCTCCAAGGACGCCCGCCTGGAATCTGCTGGCAGTTTCGGCACAGGTCCAGATAGCTGTCATTGGCCCCTCCGCACCCTTTGCAGCGGCGTTCTGGCCACAGGGGCAGCTCCTTCTCGCAATCAACGCAAAGCCTTTCCTTGGCAGTGGTCAATTCCTTGCCGCAAAGCGGACAAAGAGGCGGTGTCACAAAGTCGGATATGGAACGCAAGATATTCCACATGTGGCGTCACTCTCCTGTCAGCAGCAGTATGGCAGAGGCGGCAATGGCCTCGCCGCTTCCAATGGCATCCAGTTTCTCGTTTGTCTTTGCCTTTACAGAAACTTGTGACAGATCGCAGCCAATGATGCTTGCAAGGGAGGTCCGTACCTTCAGGCTCCAAGGGCTGAACTTCGGCGCCTCCGCAAAAAGCGTGCAGTCCAGATTCACCAGACGCCACCCCTGAAAGGCCTTGTCGCGCAGAACGGTTCTCAAAAGCTCAGCGCTGTCCGCATCCAGGTATTTGGGGTCTTTGTCAGGAAACCACTGGCCGATGTCGCCAAGAGCCAGTGCGCCCAGGAAAGCATCGGTGACGGCATGTAGCAGCACATCCGCGTCGGAGTGTCCGTCCAGCCCAAATGCGGAAGGGATCTCCACGCCGCCGATGACCAGGCGCCGCCCCTGCTTTGTCCTGTGCAAGTCAAATCCCTGTCCAATCCTGAACATCGTCCATTCCCTATGGTGCATCCCTTACGATGGCGGCAAGTTGCCGCGAGATATCCAGCGAGGCCTGCTTCAAGGCATCCTGCAAGGCGACGTTGCGGTCGTGCATACGTGGCAGAGATGCCCTGCCAACAACGGTTCCCGCAAGCTGCTTAAGTCCTTGAAGTTTTGGCTCCAGTTCATATTGCACGGTGATTTCCAAGGCATAAAGGACGGTCTGATAGACGTCGCTGTCATCGTCCCTGGATTTTTTCTCACGTATTTCTGCGCGTGCCATGCTGCGGTTTGTGATCTTGGTGATTTTCGTATGAAGGTCATAGGAGCAAGGCTTGGAAGATGGCGTCGTCCCAACTCCAGTACCAAGCTGTTCGTTGAGGCATTGACGCAACGTCGCGGCAAGAGTTGCCTCTTCCGTGCGGTTTTCTATTTCCGCAACACACACTTTTTTTGCAGGACCGACAGTACCCAGATGGTAGCAGGAGCACATCAAAAAGGCCAGCGTGAGAGCTAATGTCAGGGTGCGTTTCATCGAGCCTCCCTCCTATTTTTCCTCTGCCTTTTCGTTTTCTGCCTTTTCGGCTTCTTTCTTGAAGGCAGGATGGTTGTCCATTATATCCTTTGCTTCCCATGCAGACTTTGTGCCTGGGTATTTCTGCATCAGCTCCTGCAGATAGACTTTTGCTGCGGCAGGTTTCAAGTGGCTGGAGCGCAAATAGAACTTCCCCAACTCCAACATACGTGAGGCTTCCACCTCGTTCGTTGTCGCGAGAATCAGCTCCACCTCCGCCTTGCGCGAATAATCGGGGTTGCGGTCCAGGATCATCTTTGCCTGACGGCTGGCAGTGCGGCGAATCGAGCCGTCTCCATCGCCCTGCTTGCAGAGTTCCATGAGAAGCTGAGCCAAGTCAAGGCGCACGTCGTCAAGCGTGGAATCCATTTTAAGAATATCCTGATAAACCACGATTGCCTCTTCATTCCGCCCCACCTTCTTCAGCAGCCCCGCCAAACGAAGGCGGTCATCCAAGGAGACATGGATGGAAGGCGCATCTGTCAGAATAAGGAAATAGATTTCAATGGCCGTTTCGGGGTCTCGAATGCCAAAGATGATTCCTTTGCCCTCAGTAAATCGCTGTGCCAGAACGCGTAATCTCTCAACAACTACATCATATGGGACGTACAACGCATAGTCTTTCATAAGGGCACGAAAGGCATCGTATGCCTTCTGGCTCTTGTTGGCCTCAAAGTAGCATTCTGCCTCTTTGAGAAGCATATCAGCCTTGAAGATGGGCTTCTCCAGCTTTTTGGCGGCTTTCTTGTACAGTTTTGCCGCCCCCTTGTAGTCTTCCTTCGCCCATTTTTCAGCTGCTTCCCTTTGCAGAATCTGAATCTCAGGAAGAATCTCCAAGTTGCTGGCTTCCGCCATGGCTAAAAGTGGCAACAAGGCGAACAACAATGTCATTAGCATCTTCATCAATGTTTCTCTCGTGGTATGTGTGGGGGTTACTTGGACATAATAAGATATACTATATTCTTGTTTTTGCCATTAAGAACAGGTGAATTAATGGAGGCATCGTGGAATCAAATCAGACGCTATGCCTTCATTGATTATTCAGTTTACTTGGATTTATGCGCCCTGCCATTCCGCTTCGCTTCACGGCAAGGCGCCCAAAAAACATGATATGTCATCTAACCATGGGTTTCGCTTCGCTTCACCAACGGCTATCCTCTTTTGCACCTACGGTGCTATCAATCGCTGTAGAAATCAAATCAGACGGTCTGCGCTAACATAGCAGCCAGGGAAGGCGGCGTCAAGTTCCCTCTGCAAATCCTCGCTCTGCATCAGCTCCTCCTCCAACGACATGAAATCCTTCATCTCAACCTGGATGGCATTGATGGGCTTCTGCCTCTCACGGTCGTAAACCAGAAAAAGGATGTGTTCCTCGTCCGTGCGACTGTAATCCAAGAGAAGCCTGTGAGTGTGCCTGGAAAGCTGGAGTTCGTCCATGTTCCTGAAAAGCTGCAATTTGGCGTACTCGATCAACCTGTCGTCAAACCCCAGCTTGTGAATGGAGATTTTTTCAATGAAGTCTGGACGCGAATAGGTCAGCCGAACGGTCGGCCTGGAGATGCCCTGGCTGACGGCCTCCTCGGTCATCATGGCATCGATTTCATTCTCCAGGGCCTCCGTGTTCCCGTCTTCTGGTTCAGGCATCAGATAGAGGATGAACTGCTTTTCGACATCGCGGAAAACGAGATGCCCGCCATCCAGGGTCAAGATCAGCTTGCATTTCGGGCAGACCACCTTGTTCAACGTGCCATCAAACAGCTTTGGAAGAAAGGGTGAATCTGGCGTCAAAACGTTAATCGGCTCGGGGGCGCTATCCAGAAAGCTGCCACATTTGGGACATTGAATGCTCATCGTTTTACCTCCTCGCCGTCAGTTGTGCAACGGCCTCTGTCATCATGGTCAGTGCAGTCTCTATGGTCTGCGCACGGACGGAGGCACGGTCGCCCGCGAAAAGCATCCGCCTGACAACCTGCCAGCCGTTTCCCGCGATGCCGATGAACACGGTACCGACGGGCTTCTCCAAAGTGCCGCCACCTGGCCCCGCGATGCCGCTGACGGCTATGCCCAGGTCGGCGCCGCCATTCTTCAGCAGTCCCTCCAGCATTTGGCTCACCGTCTGCGCGCTGACGGCACCGAATCGGTCAAGTGTCTCCGAAGCGACCCCCAGTTGACGCATCTTCCACTGGTTGGAGTAGGTGACAAACGCCCCCGAAAACCATTCGGAGGAACCAGCCACATCCGTGACGGCAGCCGCAATGCCGCCGCCCGTACAGGATTCAGCCGTGGAAAGCACCAGCCCCCGCGCCTTCAGCAACGCCCCCAGTTTTTCACTGGCAGCCTCGATTTTTTCGTTGATATTCATTTGCAAAATGCGTCCATATGGGTTATGTTTGCAGAGAATCTATTTTTGGAGTTATTGTCATCTCCAGCGAGCATTAATATAATACAACTTGCGAAAAGAATGAGCTGGCGAAGCATATTATTGGGTTTGTTGTCCGCATGCGTAGTATGCGGATTCTGTTTTTTTAACGACTGGGTGCTGCGTCAGACCTACCTGGTTGGTAACAACATGCCCGCAGCCATCTACGGCACCCTCATCATCGTCGCCCTGCTCTTGAATCCACTGTTCAAGAAACTCCACCTGACAGGAAAAGAGCTGGCGGTCATCATGGCGCTGACCGTGGCAGGGGCTTCCGTCCCAGGCGGCGGCCTCGTCCGAACCCTGATTCCAACCCTTGTAACCCCCTTCCACATCGAAAAAACCTCTCCCGCCTGGAAAACCAGCAAAATCCTTTCGCAAGTCCCTCCGTATATGCTGGTGGACCATGGGGAAGACGTGGATGACGACACCATCGTCAACGGCTACATCCAGGGGATGGGACACGGTACCGAGCACGTTCCCGTCTCTGATGTTCCCTGGAAGGCGTGGATGCGCCCCCTGCTATACTGGTGCGGCGTCGCGATGACGCTCTGGGTCGCCCTGACAGGCCTGATGCTGATGATGCATCGCCAGTGGTCGATGCATGAGCACCTGCCCTATCCAGTGGCACGCTTCACGACAGCCCTTTTCCCATCGCCTGGCAGCGCCGTGCCCGACATCTGCCGCCAGCGGATGTTCTGGGTCACCACTTTGATTGTGCTGCTCATCCACCTCAACAACTTTGGGTGCGTCTGGTTCCCGAACCATCTCATCCGCGTGGTAACGGAACTGGATTTCCGTCCCTTCACGAAGGTGGTAACCACCTTGGCAAAGGGTGGTGGCACCAGCCTGCTCCGTCCGCACATCTACCTCATTGTCATCGGGATGGTCTATTTTGTGCCCAGTGACATCGTCTTCTCCCTGGGTATCGGTCCCTTCCTGTGGTGCCTGCTTGTCGGTGCCTTCGCTGGCTATGGCATACGGCTTGCGAGCCCCATTGAGGGAAGCAGCTACTTCTCCCTGAATCCGCAGAGTTTCTTCCTGCTGGGTGCGAACATCGGCGTGTTTGCGGTTCTCGCCTATACGGGGCGGCACTACTATATGCAGGTCTGCAAGGCAGCGGTTGCCTGCGGCCCCGCGCCCGATGGCGACCAGGCCCCCGTCTGGGGGTTCCGCCTCTTCCTCATTTTCGGTCTGGCTTTCTACATCCTGCTGCTGATGGCGGGCATAGACCCCGTGCTGGCCGTCCCCTACTTCGCGTTCATGACCATCGGCTTCATCGTGCTGGCCAAGGTGATTGCAGAAACGGGGCAAATCTACCTGAAGTCCTATTTCTGGCCCTGCTCGGCCCTGTGGGGACTGGTCGGCGTGCAAGCGGTTGGCTCCCACCAGCTTCTTCTGATGATGATCATGACCACTGTCCTTTTCATCGACCCGCGCGAATCCCTCACCCCCTTCCTTGCAAATGCCCTCAAGGTGCTGGAAGACAGCAAGGTCAAACTGGGAAAGATCACCGCCATCTGGATTGCGACGCTGGCGCTGGGCATCCTGGTCGCCATCCCCGTCACCCTCTACATCAAATACGACATGGGCTCCAACACGGGCGACAACTGGTCCACCATCTCCGTCCCGCGCGGCCCGTATGACAACGTGGTCGCCATGCAGCGCAAACTGCAGTCCCAAGGACTCCCCACCCAGGAAACAGGCTCCTTCCTCTCACGCATCGACAAATACTCCCCGCAGCCGCTCTGCACGCTGATGGCCGCCATCGGCATTGCGCTGGTGGTACTGTTCACAGTCGCGCGTCTGCGCTTCACCTGGTGGCCATTGCATCCGCTGCTCTTTGTGACGTGGTCGGCGACGCCCTTGCGGTACATGTGCTGCTCCTACCTGATTGGCTGGGGCATCAAGGCACTGGTAACCCGTTTCGGCGGCAGCCGTGCCTACAATATACTGAAACCCGCCATGCTGGGGCTCATCGCAGGCGAGGTGCTGGGGGCACTGGTGCCGACCATTGTCGGCCTGCTCTACTACCTCATCACGGGCCTCCAGCCCATGGCATTCAACGTGATACCAGGCTGAGGCGTAGAATGGACAGCGGCACTCTTCTGCTTATCTCGCTTGGAACCAACAGCGGAGGACCTGGCAGATTAGCCGAGGCCATCGACGCCCTGCGCAAGCTCTTCGGCGAGGTAACCGCCACACCGCCAGAAGAGACCCCTCCTCTCGACGGAACGGGCCCCAACTACTTCAACTGCGTCGCCATGGCGCATACAATCCTTTCACCCCTGGAGGTAAAGCAGTACCTGCGACACATCGAGTCATCTCTTGGACGCGACCGCTCCACGCCTGACGTCGTCGCCATCGACCTGGATTTGCTGCTCTATGGTAACCTGGTCGATGCCTCGTTCAAACTCCCCTCCCCTGACCTGGTCGAACGCTCTTTCTGCCTACTGCCCGCTGTCAAACTGGCACCCGATTTCATCCACCCAACATTAGGGTATTCTCTTGCAACCCTTGCCAGACAAAGGAAAACAACATGAGCAACATTGAAGCAAAACATGGCGTCATCTGCACGATGCCGCACGACCCGTTCGGCTACTTCGGCTGGCCTAGCATCTGCCGTGCCGAGGACGGCACCCTGTATGTCGTCGCCTCTGGCTTCCGCCACAAGCACATCTGTCCATGGGGCAGAACCGTCCTCTGCAAAAGCACCGACAACGGGGAAACCTGGTCGGCTCCGCAGGTCATCAACAACACTCCGCTGGACGACCGCGACGCGGGCATCATTCCCCTTTCTGGCAATCGCCTTGCCGTGACCTGGTTCACCTCCAACACGGTGTTCTATTACGAAGGCCTCAAGAAAAAATATACGCCTGAATACAAGGCCAAACTGGACCGTGCCCTGGCCAACATCTCGGACGATACACGACGCAAGTGGATAGGCTCCTGGATTCGCATCAGCTGCGACGGAGAGCAGTGGGGCGAACTCCTGCGTGCGCCTGTCAACACCCCGCACGGCTTCATTGTCCTCAAGGACGGCACCTGGCTCTACCTCGGCAAGAAATGGGACTTCAACGGCAATGGCACGATGCATCAGCACAATCCGCCCATCGTCTGCGCACGCTCCAACGACGAGGGAAAGACCTGGGAGTGCTCCGCGCCTGTCCCGCTGCCAGACGGCTATGACAACGACAATGCGCACGAGCCGCACGCCGTGGAATTGCCCGACGGCACCATCTTCGGTGCCATCCGTTACCAGAAGCCCTTCAGCATCCTCTTCACAAAATCGACCGACGGCGGGCGCACCTGGGAGAAGGCGACAGACCCGCATATCGCGGGTTCCCCGCCGCACCTCCTGCTGCACTCGTCTGGCAAGCTCATCTGCACCTACGGCTACCGCCTGGAACCATTCGGTGAACGCGCCGTTGTCTCATCCGATTTCGGGAAGAGCTGGAGCAAGGAGATTATCCTGCGGGACGACGGCCCCACGCTCGACCTGGGCTATCCCTGCTCCATCGAGCTGCCCGACGGCGACATCTTCACCATCTACTACCAGCAGTGCGCCCCTGGCGAAAACACCTCCCTCCTCTACACCAGATGGAAGGTGTAGCCCCTGGTGCGCACGAGTGCGCACACTCCGCACACAAAAACAGTTTTTTTCAAAATCACATTGGACAAATCCCTGAAACGGTTTAAATTATATCTCATACACTTTTAATAAGCAGTCATCATCAACTTATAAGAATGAAAAACAACGGAACAGAACGGTTCACGTTTATATGGCGTCGTGGATGGAATTAGTTAAGCCATCTGCGACGCCAACATCTTGCGCGTTGTTTTTTGAGGCTGTCTGACGGCCTCGTTCAAGTGCTCTGCTTTTCTTTGTTTTTACTGATTGTGACTTGGTGCAGAGCGTGTTGTGTTTCCCCCCTTTTTCATCATGGGCGACAAGTGCCCTGAAACCTGGAGACTACTATGGTTGATTTATGGCTTAAAGACTTTGTGGAACGCGAAGCCTTGGAACGTTTGCAACTTCAGCGCCTGCGCTCTGTTCTGGAGCGGGTCTATGCGAACGTCCCCTTCTACAAACAATCCTTTGACGCAAAGGGCGTGAAGCCCTCCGACCTCACCTGCCTCGCCGACTTGGCAAAGTTCCCCTTCACAATGAAGAAGGATCTGCGCGACAACTACCCCTTCGGCCTGCTCGCCAGCCCCAAGCGCGACATCGTCCGCATCCATGCATCCAGCGGCACGACTGGCAAGCCGACCGTCGTCTGCTACACGCAGAATGACATTGACATCTGGGCGGAGACGGTCTGCCGCGCCATGCAGATGGGCGGCCTAACCGAAAACGACACCGTGCAGGTCGGTTACGGCTACGGCCTCTTCACTGGTGGACTCGGCGCCCACTACGGCGCGGAGCGCCTCGGCGCGGCCGTCGTGCCCGCCAGCGGCGGAGCCACCTCAACAGAGAAGCAGATTATGCTGATACGCGACTTCGACGTGACGGCAATCTGCTGCACCCCCTCCTTCTTCATCCACATGATCGAGGTGGCCGAGAAGATGGGCGTGAACTTCAAGGATACCAAACTGCGTCATGGCTTCTTCGGTGCAGAACCTTGGACAGCCGAGATGCGCCGCATCATCGAGGAGAAGACGGGCATTAAAGCGCACGATATCTTCGGCCTCTCCGAAATCATGGGGCCTGGCGTCGCCAACGACTGCGAGTGCCACAACGGCCTCCACGTCTTCGAGGACCATTACTATCCTGAAATCATCGACCCCGACACGGGCGAAGTGCTGCCTCCTGGCCATGAAGGCGAACTGGTCTTCACAAACCTGACGAAGACAGGCATGCCGCTCATCCGCTACAGGACGCGCGACATCTCCAGCCTCACCTACGAGAAGTGCAAATGCGGGCGCACACTAGTCCGCATGGCAAGAGTGAGCCGCCGCTCCGACGACATGCTCATCATCCGCGGCGTCAACCTCTTCCCAGGTCAGGTGGAGAGCGTGCTCTTGGACATTGAGGGTGTCTCTCCGAACTACCAGCTGGTGGTCACCCGCACCAAGGCCCTGGACGAACTGGAAATCAAGGTGGAAGTCGCCCCCGAGATGTTCACCGACGAGGTGGGACGCCTTGAAAAGCTGCGCGCACTTATCGCGGCCAATGTCAAGAAGATGATCGGCCTCTCCGCAAAGATCACCCTCGTGGAGCCAGGCCAATTAGAGCGCAGCACAGGCAAGGCCAAGCGCGTAATCGACTTGCGGAATCAGAACGGATAACGCCGACGCGATTGCGTACCTGTTCGGTGCCCCGCACAAGCGTGCGGGGTTTATTTTTGGGAATTATGTACTTTAGTTGCCGATTAGACTTCACCAACAGAGAAGAGCCGCGACAACGGCAGCGGGAACATAGCCGTGGCAGAAGCGAAGCCGCGTAGGAGCGAAGCCGCGACAGCGGCGGCAAGAGCATAGCCGTGGGTGGAGCGAAGCCGCAATAGCGACGAAGCGAAACCCACGGTCAGATGCCCACCCCAGTCCTCTTGCGCCTTGCCGCGTAGCGCAGCGAAGCGGCACGGCGCATCCTGGCCATCGACCAGTGAGAGATAATGTCATCAGGAAACTCAGGCAAATAATTCCCTTATTTTCCCCCCAAAAAAGGAGCCTAAAACCATGAAACTCGGAATAGCCGTCAGCGATATCACACCTGAACTTGGAATCTACCTCACGGGGTACGGATGCCCCGAACGTCTGGCGACAGGCGTTCATTCACCGCTGACCGCCACGGCATTGGTGTTGAAAGACGAGACCCAGGAAGCGACCATCATTAGCCTGGACTGGTGCTACATGGATGACAAAGTTGCACTGGATATCCGCCAGGGGGTCAGCGAGGCCTCGGGCCTGCCTGTTGAGCACATCGTCGTCTGCTGCACGCACACCCATTCCGCACCGCACACCTGCTCCAGGCGCACACGCGGCAGAACCTCCGTCGATCCCGAAAACAAGGGGCTTGCCTACGTCCGAAAAGTCATCCCCGCCATCGCGGATGCCGTCTGCCGCGCAAAAGCTTCTGCACGCGAGGCAGAGGCTGGCTTTTCAAGAGGTCTCACGGAGACTGGCATCTCCCGCCGTGGAACAGATGAAAACGGCAGAATCACCACCTTCTTCATCGGAGACCCAGACGCCGTCGCCGACAAGAACATGACCACCGTGATGTTCCGCGACCGTGAAACACACGAGCCCATCGGCATCCTCATCCACTGCAGCAGCCATAACACCTGCATGGGACTTGACCGCAACATCTCCAGCGACTGGTGTGGAGCCATGCGCGCCCGTGTTGCGCAGCGCTACAATGTTCCCATCATGTTCCTGAACGGCTCCTTCGGCGACATGGGGCCACGCACAAACCGCTGGATTGAAAACACAGGCATCCATGGCTTCGGAGCTGGCGCAGGCGACGGCCCGTCCTCCGTCACGGAAGTGGGCCTGCGTGCCGCCACTGACGCCCTGCGCCTTTTATACGGCATTCGCGATTTCAACGCAGAGTTGCCGCTGCGCATCAACGTACAGACGCTCTCCCTCCCGCAGGCCATCCCGCTTTCCGAGGCGGAGGCCGCCGACATCGTGCGCCAGTATGAGGGTTCGGCTGAAAAGAACAGCGAACCACCCGCGAAATATCAGGTTGCCAAAGCGGCTCTGGAGGCGTATCAGCAGCCACCACAGCCAGAGCTCCGCTTTGAGCAGATTCTCATCTCCTGCGGACCGTTGGCCTTTGTACCCATCCCCTTCGAGGTATTCTCCGTCTTCTCTCTGCGCCTCCGCAAATACTCCCCCTTCCAGCACACCCTGCTTTGCAGCAATGCCAACGGCTGCTATGCCTACCTGCCCGACCGAGGAGCCATCGCCTGTGGCGGCTACGAAGTGGAATGCCGCAAGCGTTCCCGCCCATACGTCACCACACCCGAAGCGGGTGACCTCGCCGTTACACAGACCCTTCAAGGACTGCGTACCAACGCCCTTTGAAAAAGGGTACTGTCAAGACGCGTGAGCATCCCGAAACCTGTCCTGTTTGGACTTTACCCACAGAGAAGAGCCGTGACAGTGGCGGCAAGAGCATAGCCGTGGGTGGAGCGAAGCCGCGACAGCGGCGGCAAGAGCATAGCCGTGGGTGGAGCGAAGCCGCGACAGCGGCGGCAAGAGCATAGCCGTGGGTGGAGCGAAGCCGCGACAGCGGCGGCA
>JAFXUD010000045.1 GCA_017535315.1 Victivallales bacterium
CCGTCCGCAGCGCACCCGCAAGGGTGCGCTGCGGACGGAAGCTCCCCAAAAGTCCCAGCGCACGGAGTGCGCCACACTGCAGGTAAAAGCCTGCACATAGACACGTGATGGCACAAATAGTGATGGGGTATAGTGGCGCACTCCGTGCGCGGAAACTTTTTTGGGGGGTACCTCCGCCTGCGGTGCGCACTTCGTGCGCTTGCAGGCGGTTATGCAAATGGCGCACTCCGTGCACTGCCGCTTCGCGGCTTCCGTAAACTACCTTTGGGTGGAGGTTCTCTGATCGCGGCACGTACTCAGTGCGCCACACCTGCTAGAGCCCAAAATCACGCCCCGCCTCTGGGGGGCGCAACGTGCGTCCTTTGAATTCCAGGACCGTGCTGCGCCACACCTGTTAGAGCTCGAACCAAGCCCCGTCTCAGGAGGGCGCTGCGCGCACCAGAGATGGTACCGTCCTCTATCTGGTGTGGCGCGGAACAGGCCTGTGGTTGATGTGCGCGCGAGCGCGCACTAGAGGTAGGGAGTCTCACAAGGAATCATCGTTTTTGAGTTTCTCGATGATTTCAGCGAGGAGCCTGGTACAACGCCCCTTTGCGAGATAGACCTGGTTCAAGGTAATCTTGAGCATTGTGGCGACTTGTGACGCAGGAATGCCCTGATTGACGTTGAGGTCGTATGCCATGAAGTTGGTTGAGTTGACCTTTTCCTTGAGCTCGTTGGTGGCACTTCTAAGGAGGATATCTTGCCACTCCTTTTCCCAGGTAGTCTCCAGCTCCGTTTTATGGTTACCACCTGGCATTTGTTCGATTAGGCGCAGTCTCTGTTTACGTATGCGGAAGGCTTTTCTGCGAATGATGGTGCGGAAGTAGTCCCTGAAGCGTCCTCTGCTTTGGGTGTATTTGCCGATTACATTTGTGTTGTTGACTTCGATCAGGACCTCTTGTTGCAAATCCTGGATTTCCTCCTCGGTTAGATCGAAGTCATGCCCGCAGAGGCGTATGAGCGGCTTGTAGAACTCTAGAAACTGCTCCCAAGAACTCTCGTCGCCTTTTAAGACGCCTTGCAGCAAGGTTTTTCTGGTAGTATATGCCATATGACAACTCGCCTCCCTATATTCAATAATCTTGTCCAAAAGACACGGAGACGTTATTTCTGCGCTTGCCGCTGCAATATACAACACTGGAGGGCTTGCGGTCCCACGAGCGGATGTTCAGCAGATAGAAGATGCGTGAAGTCGTCAGGTTGTTCATAGCAGGCAAACTCCACGTCCTTGTAGGATACCGTGTTTTTTCATTTCGCTTCAACTCCATTCGCAGTCGCCACGCCCTACAACGTTTTAAAACGCCTTTCAACAAATGTTCGGAATGTATCTTGCACAGGCACATACTGCTGGCTACCCTTCAAACGTGCCCAAATGGACCACTCGGGGTTGTGAACCAAGTTGAGGAGGAAATCGGCTATTTCAGTGTGCTGCTCTGGATGTGCGTTTGCGATGCGCATCAAGGCAGCAATGGCATGGCTGTGGTATTCGTATTTGTCGGCCATCTGCAAATCAGAGAGGATGCTCTTGAGCACGGGAAGCGCCTCGACTGCAGCCAGACGCCCTAAAAGATAGACGGCAACATAGCCGCGCTTGTGATTATATTTGCGGCTGGTTTTCGGTGCGTATTCATCCCGTGTGCGAGCCAGATGAAGGAGTGTCGGCAAGCCAGTAGAGTCATCCAGCAGGGCCAAAGTGAAGGCGGTGTTCGCCTTCAGGTTTGAGCCTTCAGGTGCGCTCTGATACCATTTCACCAGTAATGATTGGTCAAACCCACTTGATGCGCCGTGCCGCTCCGCCTCGCTCCGCTGCACGGCGTAAATGAACTGGTTTTGCCCATCCCGTGGGTTTCGCTCGCCGCTTCGCGGCTTCTCTCCACCCACGGTTATGTTCTTGTCGCCACTACGTGGCTCTTTCAAGCGGCATCGAGCAGACCACATTGCAAAGCCAGGGGTGTCGCCTGAAAGCCCATCCAGAATCTCCTGGTCGGAAAGGCACATGAAACGGTCGTTTTCGGCCAGCGGGTTCTCCATCTGCTCCATATTGGCAGTCACCTCGTCAAAGGGCAATGCCATCACGTCCTGCGGAGAAGGGGATTTTACGGCGAGAGCCGCCATCACGCCAGCCGCCTCGCCCGTGCGCCCAACGTGGTCGTTCATGCGTACAGCATGCCCTAGGTCGTGGTCAACACCCAGGTGGCGTCCTGCCACCAGCAGCCCTTTCCAACCGCGGGGCACCAGGCAGCCCCGAGTCAACGCCACCCAGATTTCTGTGCCCCACATGGAGGAGGCAATCATCCAGTCCTGGAAGAGCGTGCTTTCGAGCGGCATGTCGTTGGCATGGGTGTCGATGTTGCTGTGGGCGTAGGTAATGATGTCAGTGCAGCCGTCGCGCTTGCCGTCAAAGAAATCCTGAAGCGTGATGTAGTCCTCGGTGATGACGTGCGCGCCTTCGCGCACGCCGCAAAGGTCTGCTGGCATCAGCTCATGGCGGGTCTTCGAATCGACTGCATAATCCGTCTGGATATGTACGGCAAGACCACGCAGAAGCTCTGCCGAAGCGCGTGCAGTGTCATACTGGTCGATGCGCCCTGCGTCGAAGTTGGCAACAAAGACAGACATGGGGTCATCCGTTCTTGCGCAAAGCACACTGAAAGTGTAGGGGTTGCAAAGACCGTCCGACGCACGCCCCACCGTGTACTCACAACCTGCCATACGGCAGACAACCGCCTCCGCCGTGCAGTCGATGACGATGGCTGACTCCGCCTCAAACAACTCACCATCTACCGCCCAGCGCACGCCCTTCACGCATTTTCCCTCTAGGATAACTTCGTAAACGGCGGCTTCATAAACCAGCTCGCAGCCAGCCTGGAGTGCCTCTGACTCCATCAATGCCTTCAATGCTTCCACGATGGAACATCCGTGGCACTTGGCGTATAACTTCGCCGCATCAAAAAGCTTCTTCGTCAGCCCGTAGGGATGCCTGCCGTAGAAGCCAGGCACGCCGCCCCCCGTCATCGTGCCACCAGGGTAGGTGGTGCGTTCCAGCACCAGCACCTTCGCGCCCAGACGCGCCGCCGCAATTGCCGCAACGGCCCCCGCCGTTCCGAAGCCGACAACTATCACATCGTAGTGTTTCATTATCGTGCCACCTCCTCGCAAAGTCCTGCATCAAACGCAGCCAAGGGATTCGCGAACGGACGATAGTCAAAACGGGTTGCCGTCAGCATAATCGTCGAATATTTCAGCGCCACAGGCCTTAAGTCCCAGGCCCGATGGAACATTGCACGCGCCTCCGACCACGTCGAATCATCGGGAACCTGGAAGGAAAGGAAGGCTTCACCGTCCACCAGGGAATGTCGCATCACAAATGGTCCTTTGCCACCATCGGGCAGCACGGACGGGGCGGTTATCATTGCGTTGAGCCACTTGCCGCTCTGCGCCTTCGGGCGCGCATCCACGATGCGTTCCGCCTCAAATTCCTTCACACCAGAGGGTGTCACGGCAACAACTTTATTTGCATCCTGACGAATGAGATCGACGCCAAACTCAATCGGAAGACGCCGTGCCAGGCACCATTCCGCAAAAACCTCGCTAAGGCCTGCCAGCGACACATGCCCATCAACAGAGAGGGCATTCACCTCACGGAGCCGCGAATAAATCTTGTGTGCATCCTCCGTGCACAACGTCTTCTCGTCATACTCCTTGCCAGGATTCAACGTATGCACAAACTCCCAGCCTGCCAGAATATTGTTGTCCAGAACCAGCGCTTTTCCTTTGGCACGGGCAGCTATCCCGCAGCCGTAGAAGGTCGCGCCCAATATCAGTATGTCTGTTTTTGTCATCTAGTTATTAGTGGTCAGTGGTTAGTGGTCAGTGTTTAGTGGTCAGTGTTTAGTGGTCAGTGTTTAGTGGTCAGTGTTTAGTGGTCAGTGTTTAGTGGTCAGTGTTTAGTGGTCAGTGTTTAGTGGTCAGTGTTTAGTGGTCA
>JAFXUD010000046.1 GCA_017535315.1 Victivallales bacterium
GGCAAGGCGCATCCTGGCTATCGACCAGTGAGGGATATTTCATCAGGAAACTCAAGTATATAATTCCCTTTTTTTTGGGGGGAATTATATACTTGAGTTAGTTGCCGATTGGACTTTACCAACAGAGAAGAGCCGCGTAAGCGGCGGCAAGAGCATAGCCGTGGGTGGAGCGAAGCCGCGACAGCGGCGAAACGAAACTCACGGTCAGATACCCCCCCAGGCCCCGTGCGCCTTGCCGCGTAGCGTAGCGAAGCGGCAAGGCGCATCCTGGCTATCGACCAGTGAGGGATATTTCATCAGGAAACTCAAGTATATATTTTTTTATCTAGGGCAGAGTTTCTGATTACCTTGTGATTTTCCAAGTACCCGAAGCGGCCCTGAAGAAGGCAGTACCCTTATCTTCGGGAACGGTCAATACGGAGGTTTTTCCATCGGGGGAATGGAGATTCCACTTGCCTGGGGCGAGTCCCGCCAGGCAGACGTTAACGTTGCCTGCTGTTTGGGGGATTTCGAGCGTGACGGGGCTATCCAGCAGTTTGCTCCCCTTGGGGAGAAAAAGCAAATGAGAGGCGATGAGCAGTACAAAGCCATTATCGGTCTCCCAGTATGCATAATCAAGCGCTTGCGGGATGCCCTCGCCGATTTGCATGACAGCGAGGAAGGTGGTGTGGTCGTTGTCGCCCTTTGGCGTGAAGCCGATGCGGTGGCCGAGAGAGGCATCGTCACTATAGGGGGCCTCGAATTGCTTTCCATCGACCTTCAGGGTATCTTTGCCTGAAAGCAACGTAATGTCGCAATCCTGTGGCAAAAGCATCTGCATATCCAGGCAGCTTTTCTGCTCTGCCGTCTCCAGGTGGAGGCCATTGCCCTTGATGGCGGGCTTTGCGCGCGTGCAGAGCTGCCAGTGGCGCTTGTAGGTCGGGTTGGAAGTTTGTAGTTCATCAAGTACGACCGCCACGGCAGGATGAACCTTGTCCTTCAGGTTGATGAAGGAGAAATGCCGCACATAGGACTTGATTTTGTCAGAGTATGCGCTGCTTAAATCGGCGGCCCAGCAGCTGAATTCGGGCGTTTGCGGCGAAGGTCCGAAGCCACAATAGAGCACGGTGCCGTTCTGGAAAAGCGGTTTTTCGCGGAGTTCCTGGGGGGTCAAGGCGGTATGACAAGTGAATCGGCTGCCTCCATTGTTGGTGATGGTGCGCTCGAACTTTTCGCCAGGCTGGTCAACCAAGAGCATCGACTTGGAGATGGAAGCCTTGGCATAATTCCAGTCATACGGCGTGCCATAAAAGCGGTATTGCGCGAGATTGCTGACCAGTTCTCCATGGCAGAATATCTGGAAGGCACCCGCGTCAGCGTGCTGATGGCCGCCCGCATTGTAGCCGCCACCGACGATTTCCGCATGGACATCAGGGGAATTTTCGGAGAAGTTCCAACCTGTGCGTGTCACCATTCCGCCAAAGCGCGGACCGTAGTCCAACGTGAGTGGCAGGTCGTCAGGTGGCGTAGCAGACAAATCGGGGTCGTTCACCAGCAGGAAATCCACATCGTATTCGCCACGTTTGGGGAACTTGCGCATGCAGTCGTATTTGTAGTATGGGTTGTGAGCATAACTGTAGGCCAGCAGGGGCTGCGTGACGTTATACCACTGCTTGTTGTACGGCAACCAGCAGTCACCGCAGGTCACAAGGGTGGAATCGGGACGCCGCGCAAAGAGCCAATAGGCATGTACGCCGCCGATGTTGTCGTTATAGACAGGCCGACCGAGCATCCTGCGGAACATCCAGGCGGAATGCAGGTCCCAGACGTGGCGCGCTGTACCATAGTTGCTCCCCTGGTTGTGGCGCTTGCTGTCGTATTCGTATGCGCGCATGGGCACCAGTTGTTCTAGAATCTGGTAGGCGCAGTACTTGTAGGGGATGGGGTCTTCGTCGAATATGGCTATGGACATGCCGAGGAGGTCGCGGTTGACCTGCGCCTCGTTGCCATGGCCGTTGATGATGGTCTGGCGGAAGGGAGGCCAGCCGCATTCCATATCGTCGGCCAGTCGCATCATGTTGGTGCGTATGAGGTCGCGCTCCTCTGGTGTCATCAGTTCATAGCACCAGTCATAGACAAAGGCACTGTAGTAGATGGTGCGCCCGATCTCGCGCGTGACATCCAGATAATTGCCGAAGGAAACTTGACGCATATACTTGCACGTCAAGGCAATTGCCTCGCGCCCAACTTTCTTGTCACCCGTCATTTGGTAGTAGAAGGCCTTGCGTCTGCGAAGCATTTCAAGGGCATAGTTATAGGGGGCTTCCTTCTTCGGGTCTGGATTGTAGGTATATTGCCTAAGAGCCTCAGTTTTGCAATAATTCCATATTTCGGCGTTTTCGCCCTTGGTGAGGTTTTCGCGGATGGTCTTGACAGAATCTGGCGTCATCCAAAGACGCGGGTGGACTTTAGGCGGCACAATCGGCATCGCATACGCTTCGGCGGGTTCAGGCACCTTGGGCGGGTTGTGCTTCGAAAAGGCAAAGGATTCCAGATGAAGCCCTTTCGGCAACCATACCTTCAGCCGCTGCGGTTTCCCGCTAAGCTGGAAAATGCCCAGCTTCACGTTGACTCCTTTGGGTGAGTTCCACGGAGCGAAAATGACACGCTGCATCTCCCAGCCGTTGTCTATCTGGAGCTTCACAAACAGCGAATCCCACTTGCTTTTCGCCACTTTAAATACGGGTATCATCTCCTCACCAACACCTGATACGGCGTTGATAACATATTTCCCTGGTTCGGTGGCGGTTATGTTGAACACCAAATCCGCATCCACTGCCGCATCCTTGACATTGGACTTCTCGCCCGCCTTCAATGCCACGCGGCGTGCCTTTGGCTCAGCTTCTGGATTCAAAACCTCCACACGCCCAGCCGTCAGCTCTGTCGTGGCGGCATTGACGATGACGGAACCTCGAACTGGAATGACGATTTGCGCATTCATGGCAAGGGCTAGGATCAGCAAGGGAAAAATGATTTGTCTCATGACTATAATCTGGAAGACAGCAAAAAATGGGCTGCTGCAAAACTTCATATCATCCATAGAGCCTGTGGGAAAGGTTCATCCCCTTTCAGGCGGGGCAAAGAACCCCAGCGGATGATGCGTAAGGGCGCGCGTTGACGCGCGCCTCAGAAGTTTTGCAACAGCCCCTTACGGGAGGTTTTAATTCGGCTTGTGTGCTCACGCGCACGTAATACTACCTTTCTCCAACAGCCTGTAGGCAGGCCTGGAGATGACCGCGGGATTCGGCGGCAATGGCAACGCATGCGGGGAGTTCGTACTCCTTGGCACCGATGACTTCGAGGTCGATGGGACCGTCGTAGTTGTACTTGCGGAGCACGCGGATGTAGCCGAGCAGGTCGATGTCGCCGCGTCCGTTTGCCTGCATTTCAGGTTTGCCAGGGCTGGTCTGGCGGCCCTTGCAGTCGCGGATATGGACATGCTTGATGCGGGAGATGACGGCGGAGATGGCATCGACGGGGTTTTCGTTGGCGCGGTAGATGTGGGAGGGGTCCATGTCCAGGCCGAAGTTGGGGCTGGTGACGGCCTCTAGCAACTTCAGGGTGGTGGGGGTGTTCCAGATGGCGGCGTTCACGTGCGCCTTGGCGCAGAGGGTGACACCGTACTTGCCCGCTATGTCGGCGAGTTTGCCAAGGCTGTCAACGGACTGCTGGAAGGTCTCGGGCTCCAGCATCTTGCCGCCAGGACCACAGTTGATGATTGGGATGCCGATTTCAACGGCAGCCTGGAAGGCGGCTTCCATGATGGCGGGGTCCTGGCTGGGCTGCTCCATCGCCTGGATAGGCAGTTCATACTTGGCGGAAAGTTCTTTAATCTTCGGGGCCAGCTCGCGCCAGTTGTCAATGACCAGGTGGTTGCTCATGCCAGCGATGGCGGAGATTTCCATGGCGTCATAGCCGCAGGTCTTGATCCACTTGAAGGCGGTTTCCATGTCGTAGCCGCCAAAAAGCACGCTGTTTACACCAATTTTCATTCTATGCTACTCCTTAGTTGTGGGACGGGTCGATTTTGATGGTGGGAAGCGGATCGGGCGTGACCATGATACCGCCGTTCTCATAGGACTTGATGGCCGCGAAAGTGTATTCGAGAGTGGCAAGGGCATCGCGTCCAGAGGCGCGCAGTTTGTGCTTCGGTACGCCATTGGTGACATCCTCGAGGAAGGCGTGGATGCGGTTCGGGAAGGTGGTGCCGAAGTCGGTGACGCCCGTGTTCGTGACGATTGGCTCTGGCTTGTCGTTAAGGCCCGTCATGGTGGCGGCAGGTGAGTCTGGGTTGCCCTTGGCAGGCTGATAGGTGAGCTTCTCGGTGCAGTTTTCGATGGTGAAGGTGCCCCTGGTGCCGCCGACTTCGACGCACCACCAGCCGCCGAGGTTCATCGTCGTGTCGCCACGCGAGCTGAAGAGGAAGCCAGTCGCACCACTGGCGAAACGCATATGAATGCTATTGACGGAGACCATCGGGTCATTGGTGGCGATTCTGTAGCTCGGCTTGCCCATGAAGGCCTGCAACTGCACGATGTCGCCGCAGAAGTAGCGCATGATGCTGAAGGGGTGCGCCAGGAATGCCTTGACATGGAAGTAAGGCAGTCCTTCCATCCTGTAGCCAGGGGCGGTCTTCGAGTAGGCCCATTCGCTGCCGAGGAATCCTGTGCGCTGGTGGCAGTAGATGACCTCGCCGATCTTGCCTTCGTCCATCAACTGCTTCGCCTTGGCAGCAGGTTCTGTGAAGTAGTGGTTCAGGTTGACGCCGAAGTAGAGGTTCTTCTCCGTGGCCAGCTTGACCATCTGGCGCGCCTCGTGGATGTCGTTGCTGATGGGCTTTTCGCAGAGGACGTGCTTGTTGGCCTCCAGGGCCTCCATGACGGGTTCGAAGTGCCAGCCGCCGTTTTCGGGTCCGCCTGTGCAGACATCGATCATGTCCAGATCTTCATTTGCCAGCATGTCGGTCAGGCTGTAGTATGCCTTGACGCCCAGCTTCGCCGCCAGTTCATCCGCGCGTTCCTTGATAACGTCGCAGACGGCCACCAGTTCGGCCAGTGCATCGTTCTTGTGACTTGTCGCGTGAGTTGTGCCGATGCCACGGCACCCTACTACACCAACTCTGATTGCCATTGTGAGTACTCCTTGTGTTGTTTATGGGGTCTGTCAGGGGAAAGTTTTTTATGGGAAGCTAGAAAACTCATTTGGGGTTTCTAGGGTAGGTCTTCTAGGGTAGGTCTGCTAGGGTAAGTCTTCTAGGGTAGGTTTTCTAGGGTAGGTTTTCTAGGGTAGGTCTGCTAGGGCTACTAGGGTAGGTCTTCTAGGTCATCTAGGGTAGGTCCTCTAGGGCTACTAGGGTAGGTCTGCTAGGGCTACTAGGGTAGGTCTGCTAAGTCTTCTAAGTCTGCTAGGGGGTAGGTCTTCTAGGGTAGGTCTTCTAGGGATTTCTGCAACTCCACTTACGTTTTTCCCCAAAAAAGAAAAACTCCGCGTAGTGCATTTTGCGCAAGCAAAATGCACCACGCAAGGATCGGGATAGAGGCGGGGGGCCTGGGGGAGGGGGAAGGGCCATTCGGCCCTTCCCCCTCCCCCCAGAAAAACATCTTACATCTCAGCAATTTTGCGCATGGTTTGTGCGGTTTGGTCCCAAGGGGCGAGGGATTCGGGGACTTCGCTGACGAGTGGGCCAGCGTAGCCAGCGGCGCGGAGTTCGCGCATGATGACGGGGAAGTTGCATTCGCCCTGGGTGAGTGGTGTCCACTCGCCTTTGAGGGCTCTGCCTTTCCAGTCCTTCAGGTGGACGTGTTTAGTGTGTTTGCCAAGTGCGCGCACCCAGTGTTGCGGAAACTGGAAGACGGCCATATTGCCTGGGTCGAAGTAGAAGCCGACGTAGTTGCTGCCGATTGCCTCGATGAAGTTGCGCATTTCGAGCGGGCTGAAGAGGAAGCCGCTCCAGACGAATTCAATGGCAATACTGACGTTAAGCTTCTCTGCGGTCTTCGCCAGTTTCTTGAGGTTGGCGATGCCATTGTTGTAGGCATCCTCATAGTAGAGGTCGGCGCTGAAGCGGCCCAGGGTGTGCAACATGATATGGGAGCCGAGTTTGGCGGTGGCTTCCAGGCCGAAGATGGTTTGCTCAATGTCCTCCTGGGCGGCGGTGCCGCTATCGAGGAGGTTGCCTGACTTGGCGGAGAATGTGGTGGAGAAAATCTCCAGGTTGCGTTGTGCGAAGAGCTGTTTGAACTCCTGCAACTGTGCATCGGTGGTATCATATGTGAAGGGGGAGTTAGTGGGGCGGAGGCTGAGCTCCACGCCGTCGTAACCTGTCACCTTTGCCTTGTCCGCAAAGGCCTCCATACCCATATCTCCAGGGGCGACTAGTTGGCTGACTGCAATTTTCATGGTGACTCCTTATTATTTCTTAACAGTAATGACGGCGAGCAACTCGTGTGATTCGCCAGGTTGCAGGTCGCGTGCGTCGTCGATGACGTTGCCCGATTCCACGCAGACCATGGTCTTATAGCCGTCATCGGGGAAGTCGGCCATACGCTGCGACTTGGCAATCCAGGGGTTCCAGACCACGGCGGAACTGCTGTTGAAGTTGTTGACGAGGATGGTGCGCGGGATGGAGCCGTCGCGCACGACCAGGGTGCGTTTGACCTCCTGATAGACCTCATCCACCTCGCAGTCGATGATGCGGTTGCCCTCACGGACACCTGTACCGCCATCGCCGACCTTGTTGAGGTATGGGCATCCATCCAGCCCTTCAACCTGGACTTTGGTAATGTCGCCGACGTTGAAATAGGTGTGGAGAGCCTGCGTGATGTGCATGGGCCTGTCGTCCTTGTTGGTGGTCTTGAGGCTGAGCGTAAGGGTTGCTCCGACGGTGATGGTGTATTCGAGGCTGAACCTGTAGTTCCAGAACTGCTCATAGCCTGGAACTGTGTTCAAAGCGAGTTTCACGATGGTCTGCTTTTCGGTACTGAACACATCGACCAGTTCCCACATTGAGATGCGGGCCAGACCGTGCATCGGGGCATCCTCGAACATCGGGTTCTTGCTGAACCAGGGCCAGCAGACGGGGATGCCGCCGCGAATCGCCTTCCCTACCTCGAAGCTGGACTGCGAGCTCATCCAGAGCACTTCGCCGCGCCCGTTCGGGACGTAGCTCATCAGGTGGGCGCCCATCAGGCAGATTTCCGCGCTGGCGGCTCCGTTGCAGACGCCGATCACGGGCAGCCCGCCAGGCCCTTCCTTCACAATGCATTTACCAGCAAACTTGCTTTTCAATTCTTCGATAGTCATGTTCACCCTCGTTAGTTGTTTTTGCAGATGATATATTCAATCATGCGTAGGAATGTATCAATGCCCGTGTAGATTTTCTCGGGAGTTTTCAGTTTTGCGGAGAAGGCAGAGACATATTTCTCCAGCTCAGCTTCTGGCTTAAAGAGACCGAGGCTGCTGACGTTTGCCAGGGCGGCCAGTCCCTTCATCCCGCCGATTTTCTTGATCATCGGCTGGTAGTCGAGGAGCGGAAGCCAGGCGGCATCCTCGTCGTTCTGCCCATCCATGTCCAGAACGGCGGAATGAACCTCTTTGCAGATGGCGAGGGCAGCCAGCGCGGGCTTCACGGCATCACCCGTTGCAATCAGTGAAATCTTCTTGTGCCCCAATTCGGAAAGAAGCTTGATACAGGTGAGAATGTCCTGCACGCGCATAGAATAGAGACTTGGATTGAACGCAAAGAAGCGTGGCTTATCCTCCTGTCGGAAGGATTTTGAAGGCATATCAGCGGTTTCGCCAGACCCCATCAAATCAGGCAGAAGGCAGAAGCAACCGTTCGAGACCAGCATATCCAGTACCGTGCTGGTGTTGCCACCTGAAAGATATTCATTCTTGCCGATGGTTGAAAGCAACAAACAAGCAGGCTTGTCCTCCTCTGGCTTATTGGGAACGACGGTGACAGCGGGTATGACGTCTCCCACGTCGCGGCGGGAAATAAGGCAGCCCTTCACGCAGGCATCTTCCATCTCCCACTGCGGGCAGGTCACGCGCATCACCACGTTCTTGAGGTTCTGGTCGTTGTTCACGATTTCGCCAACGAGGTTGACACGTTCCGAGCGGAACGCCACAGGGTTGGGAACCGTCTCAATGTCAGGCAACGCGTTCTTGCAGAGATGCGCGGAAATCTTCTGAATGTGTTCCTTGGTGCTCAGAAGAGTTGCGGGAGTGGGCGGGTTGTTGTGCAGAAGCACATTGAGCGGCGGCACTTGGAGAGTATCCTCCACCACGGTTTCGCGCAGGGACTGGTTCAGCAGCCAATGGGTGAACCAGGGATAGACGCGCTCACGCGTGTCGTGGTTGTAGTTGTGCGGAGCCTCCAGTTGGAAGCTGCGCAGGGCATCCTCCGCACCGAAAAGTGCATAGACCTTGCGGAGGGCCTGCACCTCGTAGCTTGGATTAAGATTGGTCCAGTCCTGCGTGACGGCAGGCAGAAGCAGGGGGCGTGGCGCGCAGGCGGAAAGCACGTCGAAACTGGTGACACCATTCAGACGCAGCAGCGGCCCCTCCTCGCACATGCAGCCACCTTGATAATGGGAGGAGAGCATGCAGACGGGAGCCAGTACCTTGATGCGCTCGTCCAGCAGGGAAACCGTCCAGGTCTGGGAGGCGCCACCCGAGGCGCCCGTGCAGCCGATTCGGCGCTCATCCACGTTGGGGAGTGCGCAAAGGAAATCAAGGGCGCGAAGGGAGTTCCAGGTCTGAAGGCCAAAGGGCGTGGTGCCCGACAGAGCCGCCTCGCGCAATAGCTCTACAGGCCATCTGTGCATGATTTCGTCGTTGTCGTTGTAGCCCAGCATGTCATACGAGAAGACGATGAAACCGAGACGCGCCAGCATCATGCAGCGCATTGGGATGGAGCCTCTTTCCTCGTTGTGAACCCTGCCTTTCGTCCAATGCCCGTGGGGGCAAAGGATGCCTGGCGCCTGGTCGCCAACGCGTTCAGGCATATAGAGGTTTCCTGTGCAAATCAAACCTGGCATGCTTTCAAAGCGCACCTTGGCGATGACGGTGCCCTCATGCTTCGTATGCCCCCAGATTTTTGGGTCGAGGGGCGTTTTTTCGGGCATGGGGTTCAGTCCTGCGGCCAGGATGACCTGCGAGCGCGTGAAGTCCCGCCGTTCCCTCCACTCAACCAGGTCCTTGGGCGGCTCTGCGGAGTAGGCAAACTCATTGTGGTAGATGTTGGTCAGCCGCCTGTCCATCCAGCAGCCGTCTTCAGGGAGAATGCGCGATACATTGGACATGAAAGTACTCCTTTAGTGGTGGTGATGGCAGCAACCAGGGCAGCAGGTATGGCCTGCACTAGCGGGGCATGAATCGGCATGGGCGCAGCCAGGGGTGGCGACCTTCGCGGAGAATGATGAAAACTTCTTCTTCGCCTCACCGCCGCATTCAGGGCAGACTGGCGCAACCTCGTTCAGCCGCCTGTGCAGGTGGCTGAACACCTTGCCGCATTTCTGGCACTCGTATTCGTAGATGGGCATTCGATTATCACTCCTGATTCATCATTAATATACAGTCGTTTTAACGTAATCTTCAACATGGAAAATGCAAACATGCAATACGGAAAAAACCTAAGCTTTGCCTTGGATGATGGCTGCCAGACGCGGGGAGAGAATCTTTCGTGAATCGTCATCCACGAGCGAGAAGCGATTGCCGTCATTGGGCGTGGAAAGGTAGTTCCAGACACAATAGGGCGTATGGTGTTCGCGAAGCAGGCTGATTAAATCACGCAGCCAGTTTTCGCGGTACTCCAGTTTGCAATGGCGGATGGTTCCGAACTCGCCGCACCAGACGGTGTTGTTTGGATGCTTTTCCTGAAACTCAAACGCAGGGCGCGTGGCGTCACGCATCCAGCGTATGTCCATGCGGTCGTATTCGCTGTAGGCATTCAGCTCGTTCCTCACGACTTTCTGGTAGTCCCGATAGGGGGCGATGTCAGACGGATAGGCCATCTTGCGGTTGTAGAACAGCGGACTTGGCTGGAGGACACCCTGCTGGTGCGTGAATTCAAACGGCCAGTAGAAATGCCAAGTGTAGATAAGATTGGGGTCGTCGTACTCCTCCAACTGGCAGAGTGTGGTGCAGTCGTTGCTTTTGGTGGAGCCGATGATGATGGGGCGTGTGGGGTTGGTTGCCCTGATGGCGTTGTAGGTGCGGCGTGCCAGAGCATTCCACTGCTGCGATGGATTGCCCTTAAGCTCGTTGAGCAACTCAAACATCGGTTTGGGGTCGTTATGGAATTCGCGTTCTATCGTTGACCACAAATCGACGAAACGCTCTTGCAGTTCAAGTGAGTCCAAAAGGTTTTCCTCAATAGGGAGGTCACAGTAGTTTCCAATGGCTTTGTGGAGATTCAGGACGGGCGTGACGCCTGCCTCATGGCACCAGTCAACGAAGTTATGGAGAAGGGCGAATATACGTTCACGGTAGATGCCTGGTGCCTCTTCAAGCACCAGCTGGTCAAAGCCAAGGCGGATATGGTCGAGCCCAAGGGAGGCGATGTACTGGATGTCATCGCGCGAAATATAGGTGTCAAAGTGCTCAAAGTCACCAATTGTCAGTATCATTCGCCGTTCAGGCGGTAAAAGTTTGAGACGCTTGTAATTGGTGAGCCAGCCACCAATTCCCATACCTTTGTGGAGTGTGTTGTTTTTCATGTCTGCTTGTCTGATGGGAGTGTATCAATAGAGATAAAATAGTCTGCTTCTCTCCATTTTCCAATCAATAAAAGAAAAAAGCGGAATGAGTGCCATGGGTCTATAATTCACATATTGCCAATAATCGGGGCATAATAATCGTTGAGTAATATATAATATTGTTTTGAAACCAAACTCAGGTGTCGAAAATGCCCGAAGAATCGCAAATATACAACGAAATTGTAGTGCGCGTCCTGGATGTAAAGCGCTACTATGGCAAAGGCGAGGCCGTGACGAAGGCTCTGGACGGCATTTCATTGGACATCTACAAGGGCGAATACCTCTCCATCATGGGGCCGTCTGGCTCGGGGAAAAGCACGCTTTTCAACATGATTGGCGGCATTGACTCCCCGACCGAGGGGATGGTCTTTATGGACGAGATCGACCTGGCGCAGCTCGACTCCTTCGAGCTGGCCTGGATGCGCTGCCACAAAATCGGCTATATCTTCCAGTCATACAACATCCTGCCCGTACTGACGGCATTGGAGAATGTCACCCTGCCCATGATTTTCGCGGGCATGAGCCAGGACGACGCCCGCGAGAAGGCCGCCAAGATCCTCACGAAGGTGGGCCTTGGGCAGCGCCTCTTCCACAGGCCATTTGAGCTGTCTGGCGGCCAGCAGCAGCGCGTCGCCGTGGCACGCGCCATCGCCAACGACCCCGTCATTATCCTGGCAGACGAGCCGACCGCCAACCTTGACGTGGCCACTGGACAGGAAATGATCGACCTCCTGCGGCAGTTGCGCGACAACGATGGCGTCACCGTCATCGCCGCCACGCACGATATGAAGATGCTCGACGCCTCCGACAGAATCCTCTGGATACGCGACGGCAAAATCGACCGCCTGGAAAACCGAAAGGACCTCAACATCCAAATCGGGCACATCGACGGGCAGCACGTCTGAACGACACCATGGCGTTATTCGGGAAACAGGAACAGGCGACGATAGACAGGCGCGAGGCACTTGCCAGCATCCCTGCGCTGGTGCCTGGCGTGACGCTTGAGGAGGGAGACGACGGGCGCGTGACGGCGGTGGTCACCTCCCGTAGGCCCTCTGGCTTCTGGGCACGCTTCATGTCCAGAACCATGACGAAACGGGTGCGGCTCGATGAAATCGGCACGTTCGTCATTCGTCAGATTGACGGCGTGCGGACGGTCAAGGAGCTGGTGGATGGCTTCGCCTCGACATACCGCGTGAACCGCCGTGAGGCGGAACTCTGCATGGCAGAATTCCTGAAATCATTGGCACAACGCAACATCATAGCAATAGGAATACGGTGAACGTGAATCGGATTTGCAACATACTGGCGGCCCTGCTGCTGTTCTCTGCACTGGAACTCTCTGCCCAGCAGAAAAGCCCTGCCCCCCATAATACCCCTCTTCAACAATTGGAGGCGCTGTTGCGCCGCGCGGAATCACGTGTACCTGGCTCCGAGGCGAACCTTGCAACGGAGAAGCTGGTGGCGGAGATTTTCAAGTCAAGCGGCCATCAGACTGGCGAGATAACCTTCAACGCCCCCTGCTTCCAGCCTGGCAAGACCACTGTGACCATCAATGGCAGACGTCTGGAAATCAAGCCGATGCATCCAGGGCTGTTCAGGCCTGGCAACTTCACGCAGAAACAATTCAAGGCGCAAATCGTCGATGCAGGCCATGGGACAGAACAGGATCTAGAGGCGTTGAACGGCATTGAACTGGACGGAGCCATCGCCCTGATGGATTTCGCCTGCTCGAACGAATGGATGCGGCTGCTGCGCTTCGGCGTCAGAGGCTTTATCTTCATAGAAGACGACAAGGCACTCAACAAGGAGGCGGAGGAAAAACTGGTCGCAACCGAAGTACGCGTACCCCGCTTCTTCATCGGCGCATCCGAGGGCGCTGAACTGCGCTCCATTATCGCGGGCAAATCTGTCGAGGCGGATGTTGAGGCGGAACCATCGCGCTGGCAGAACAAGAAGCTGCACGATTTGTGGGTGATGGTGCCAGGCACACCTCCTGCTGGAAGCGAGGCGATGGGAGATGAAATCGTCCTTATCACAGCCCCGATGGACGCCAATTCCATCGTGCCTGAACTGGCGCAGGGAGCGCAGAATGGTGCGAATCTGCTGCTGCTCGTCAAACTCTTCGAGGCCTTCAATGCGAAGCCGCCTGCCAGAACTACGATCTTCTGCGCAGTGAACGCCCACACGCAATACTACCTGGGTGAACGGCAGTTGACCTGGAATATGATTATCCCGCGCTCCATCGTGGAAAAGAGCCTGGACACCATCAACGGCGACCTCCGCATGGAGGAGATGCTGCTCGGACACTACAGCAACCTGAAACTGAACCCGCCCACCAAGGAGGACGGCGATTTCATCATCTCTTTGCGGGACCTGGTGGATTCGACGACTGGCAAGAACTGCACGGTCAAGGAACCAATCGTGGATCTGGCTAGACGCGAAGTCAACCTGCTGAAGGGGGAATTGCTGCATCTCTCCCGCTCGGGGCTGTCGCAGCAGGAGCAGGAGGAGCGGCGGCGCGAACTGGAGGATTTGCGGCACCACTACGTCAACGTGCTCACCCTTTTCAACAAGGTCGGCGTGCGCACCAACCTGGAGGATTTGGACAAGCATCCCCTGCTGAAGGCGGACGGCACCCCTGCCCCCTGCTCTCATCCCAAGGATTTCGAACTCCAGATTCTCAAGAGCTACGTCGATAGCATCGTCAGCACGCGTTCCGCCTGGGCCAGGCTGAACCGCCAGGAGATGGCGGAGGCAATCACGAACAATTCCGTGCGGGATGTCATCGGCGGCAAGCAGATACGCTTCGCGCTGGCCCTGGAGCTGGATTGGAGCAATGACATGGTGGGGCTTGCCACGGGAGATTCCCAGGGAAGCATGCGCTGGCAGCACAAGTTCGGCCTGAACGCGGCGGCGCAGGCGGCGCAGCTGCCCCATGCCGATGCACACGGAAAGGTGGTCTTTGTCGATACAATGACGCGTCAGGGGGGGATGCCCGAAGGCCATTTCTTCCCGCAGAGTTCTGAGACAACCACCATTTTCCATGCCGCCTACAGGCTGCCCGCCTTCGCCATCCGCAACCCCTTCACCAAACATGGGACGAAGTTCACCACGGCGGACACCTTCCGCAATCTGGATGATGCACGCATCAACAGCCTCGGCGCATTTGCCTCCGACTTCATCCGCGCCCTGGTGGACGACCCCAAAAACACCCGCCCCTCTGAACTCCGCCCCGCCTCCCTCCCTGGCAAACTCTGGACATATGCATGGGGCGCGCAGGTGAAGGCCTTCCGCTTCGACGACTTCTCCGCCTCCGTCATGCCGCAGCTTCCCGTGCCAGGCTCCGTCATCGTCATCCAGGACCCGATGGACTACAACCTCCCGCTCCGTTCAGGCGACGTGACGACAGGCTACATCGCCATGACCGACGAGCGCGCCTCCATCACCTTCCCCAGTTTCTTTGGCTCCCGCCTCCAGACCAACGCCTTCAAGTACGACGACGACTTTATCGACGTTCAGGCCGTGATTGACGCGGGCGAGGCGGAGACGAAAATCTCCTCCCAATTGAACAAGGGAATGCTCACCAAGACGCTGGCCCTCTTCAACTGCGTCGAGTACCCCATCTACACGCGGGACAACCCCGCCATGATCGGCGTCATCGCCATCACGGAGGATTCATTCCTCATCCTGAACGGACGGCTCAACAGCGCACCCAAGAAGTTCGGGCTGACGGGCTGCTCCTCCACCTATACCACAAAACTGTTCAACAGGATGCCTGGCCCCGCAGCCATCTATCTTGAGAAGAACGAGCCACTGAAACTCCTGACAAACGAGCGTGTTCTGGCCATTCGCGCCGACAGCAAAAACCCGTTGGGCTACGGCTTCACCCGTCCCGAGGAAATCGGGGCCGACTTCTTCGCGACGGCGACCGCCGACATGTCGGAACTCAACACCGACAGAATGGCCAAACTGGCAGGAACCTCCGATGAACTTGCGGCGGTCTTCCGCGACCGCGGCGACACCGCCATCAAGGAGGCGAATGAAGCGCGCCAGAAGCGCAACTGGACCGCCTATCTGCAAAAACTGCATCTGGCGCTTGGCGCCCACCTGAAGGCCTACAAGCGGATGACGGCTGTCACCAACGACATGCTGAAGGCGGTGGTCTTCTACCTGGCCCTGATGCTCCCCTTCTGCTTCTTCGCCGAAAAACTGCTCTTCAAGTTCAAGAAAATCGAGCAGGAGATGCTGGCGTTCTGCGTGATGTTCGCCGTGACATTCTGCGTCTTCAGGGTCATCCACCCCGCCTTCAAGGTGGCACAGGCCCCCGAGGCGATTTTCATCGCCTTCGTGATGGGCGGTCTGGGGGCCTTCGTCATCAAGATTCTGCATGACCGCTTCGAGGGCGAGATGCAGTTGCTCTTCAAGACCTCCAGCGTCTTTGAGACGGGACAGGCGGGCTTCTCGACGGCAGGACAGTCCGCCATGCTCATCGGCGTAAACAACATGAAACGCCGCCGCATCCGCACAGCCTTGACGACAGCCACCGTGGTGCTGGTCACCTTCACGATGCTCGCCTTCACCAGCATCTCGAAGAAGATGTCTCCAACCGTCGTCTCCCGCTCCAGCAAGGCCCCCTACACGGGCCTGATGTACCACTGGCCTGGAAACAACCGAATGGACGAGGCCACCCTCCGCACCTTCGAGGAGATTCTCGCGGGGCGCGCGCAGACGGCGGTACGCAGATGGCTGCTGCCCGTCAAGAACAACAACGGCGAAGTGCCGTTCAGGCTGAACGCCTCCAACGGGAAGGAGGCCAACATCGACGCCTGCCTGGGCATCTCCGTGCTGGAGCACGGCTTCATCGGCGACCTGCCCCTCTCGGACGGCTCTTTGTTCACTTCCGACACGGCGCGCGAGGTGCTCCTGCCCGAGGCGCTGGCGACCGCGCTTGGGTATGACGAGGGCCGTTGGAAAGGCCAGAGCATCCTCCTTTTCGGGACGGAATACAAAATCGTCGGTGTCCTGAACGACCTTGCCTTCCAGAGTTTCAAGGACATCAACCAGCGCCCAATCATCCCCATCAAATCCCTCGTGCAGCAGACAGGCGGTGACGACCTGGCGCAGATGGCCGCCGCAGCGGACGAAGACGCATCGGACGACGGCGTCTTCTACGCAGACCTTTCGGCACTGGTGGTGCTGCCCGTCAATGCCTGCAAGGCTATCGGCGGCCAGCCCTACAGCATCTCCGCCAAAATCGCCCCTGGCGTGGAACTCTGGTCGATTGTGGATGAACTGCTGACCATCACGAACGCCAGCAAATTCTACATCTCAAGCACGGAGCCATTCCAGATAGGGGAAACCGCCTCCCGCAGCACGTCGCCTGGCGTCTATTACATCGGCGAGGGATACCGCACCTCCATCGGCGGACTGGCGTTCCTGCTGATACCGCTGCTGATTTCCAGCACGATTATCCTGAACACGATGCTGGGCTCCGTCTTCGAGCGCAAGGCTGAGATTGCCATCTACAACGCAGTCGGCCTGAATCCCACGCACATCGGGATGTTCTTCCTGGCGGAGGCGTTCGTCTATAGCGTCATCGGCTCCGTCGGCGGGTACCTCATCGGCCAGGGCACCAGCATCTTCCTGACAAGGACGAAGTTAATCACCAACATCAACCTGAACTTCTCGTCGTTGAGCGTGGTCTATGTCATCATGTTCACGGTGGCGGTGGTGCTTCTTTCCACCATCTATCCCTCCATCGTCGCCACGCGCGCGGCGGTGCCGTCTGGCAAGCGCAAGTGGTCGCTGCCCGAAAACGACGGCAAGGTGATGAACGTCGTCTTCCCCTTCATCTACCAGCACAACCTCATCTTCGGCATCATCGGCTACCTGGACGACTATTTCGCCCGCTTCACGGAAGCCTCCTTCGGCGACCTCATCGCGCAGTGCCAGGAGACCAACATAAGCAAAGACAGCATGCAGCGGGATGCGCTGTCCATCACCTACCAGGTGGCCCTGGCCCCCTTCGACCTGGGTGTAACCCAGGAACTCAAGTTCTCCGTCGCGTATGACGACAAAGTGCAGGCCTACCGCCTGATCATGCTCAACACACGCATTTCAGGGCAGGACAGCAACTGGTGTGCCACCAACATGCCCTTCCTTGAAAAACTGCGCACATACCTCATGCACTGGCGCAACCTCAGCCCAGCAGAACACGAGGACTATGCCCGCAAGGGAAACGCCCTTCTAGGGCATGCCCCTGATGCGCACGAAGCGCGCACATAGCGCCCCTCGTGCGCGCAACGCGCCCACAAGCGTACAGAGAAGAAAAAACACCCCCTAGAACATCGACACAACCACAATGGCCCGATACTCACAAGACAAGGAACTGGAACAATACAGGAAGTTGATGGAGCCCCCCGAGCATTTCGAGGACGGCTTCACCTGGAAGACCATCGTCGGCGCAGTCTTCCTGGGCATGCTCATCATGCCTGGAAGCATGTATCTCTCGCTGGTGGTCGGCCCCGAGGCGAACATGGACACCGCCGCCCGCTGGGTGACCATCATCCTCTTCGCGGAGATCGCCCGCCGCTCCTTCAAGGAGCTGAAGATGCAGGAAATCTATATCTTCTACTACATGGCGGGCCTGGCGATGGCTTCGCCGTTCCAGGGACTGCTATGGCACCAGTACCTTGTGCAGTCGGACTACGCCAATGCGATGGGCGTCGCCCAGGAGATACCCTCCTGGTGGGCTCCGTCGGCGGAGGTCATCCGCGAACAGGGGCACACCTTCTTCACAAAGGTGTGGATAGGACCGATACTGCTGATAGTCGTTGGGCTGCTGGTTTCCAGGCTGGACCAATACGGCTTCGGCTATGTGCTCTACAGGGTGACGAACGATGTGGAGGAGTTGCCCTTCCCGATGGCGCCCGTCGCCGCATCGGGCATCACGGCCCTGGCGCAGAACAAGGAGAACAACGAGGGGTGGAAGTGGCGCTGCTTCTCCATCGGCTCCGTGCTGGGGCTGACCTTCGGCGTCTTCTACATCGCGATACCCGCCATCAGCGGGGCGCTGCTGGACAAGCCCATCCAGCCGCTGCCCATCCCGTGGGTTGACTTCACGCCAGCCGTCTCGAAGTTCCTGCCAGCGGCACCGATGAACATCAGTTTCAACCTGCTCTGGTTCTTCCAGGGGATGGTGCTGCCCTTCTGGGCGGTCATCGGTGGCATGCTGGGCGTCGTCTCCGTGATGATCATGAATCCCATTCTCTACCACCAGGGCGTGCTCTCCCACTGGAACCCGCAGATGGATGTGGTGAACACGCTCTACAGCAACAACGTCGATTTCTACCTCTCCTTCTCGCTGGGGCTGACGCTGGCCATCACGGTCGTCTCCCTCTCCAAGATATTCACGCCGCTTTTCAAGGCATGGCGCAACAAACGGGGAAACGCGACGCAACTGGACGGGAAGCAGCTCGGCGACAAGAAGGAATCCGCCTGGAAGCGGCTCTTCATCAACGACCCAAGGCGCGGCGACTTCTCGATCTTCATCGCGCTGGGCATCTACATCTTCAGCAACGCCTTCTGGATAAGCGTCGCCAGTTGGCTGATCGAGGGGTTTCCGTGGCACTTCTTCGTCTTCTACGCACTGGTGCTGACGCCGCTCCTGAGTTATGCGACGGCGAAACTGGAGGGCATCTGCGGGCAGGCGCTGACCGTCCCCTACATCAAGGAGGCGACCTACATCCTTTCGGGCTACAAGGGCGTGAAAATCTGGTTCGCGCCCGTGCCGATCCCCAACTATGGTGTCGCCACGGTCAACTTCCGCGTGCTGGAACTGACAGGCACCAAGATCATTTCACAGATCAAGACGCAATTGGTGACGGTTCCCATCGTCATCATCGCCTCCATTGTCTTCTCGCAGTTGCTGTGGAAGATGGCGGAGGTGCCCTCTGCCGCCTATCCCTACGCGCAGAAGATGTGGGACTTGAACGCCAAGAACCTCTGCCTCACCTACAGTTCCACGATGGAGGGCGGCTCCATGTTCATGGAGGCGCTGCGCCTCAAGTACATCCTAGTGGGGCTCTTCTCGGGCGTCACTTCCTTTGCGGTGCTGACCTGCCTCGGACTGCCGACGCTGCTGGTCTTTGGCTGGGTGCGCGGCCTGGGGCAATCGACGCCATCGGGCATCGTCCTGGAACTCATCGGCGCGCTGGTGGGACGCTTCTACTTCCGCAAGCGCTTCGGTGCGCAGTGGATGCGATACACCCCCATCATCCTGGCTGGCTTCTCCTGCGGCATGGGACTGATGGGCATGGTTTCCGTCGCCTTCACCATCCTCAACAAAATGATGGCACCACTCATTTTCTAATCAATTTTATATTCTGCACATGACAACACAGAAAGAAAACAGCACATCGGAGAGCAGGGTAACCCTCCGTTCCATCATAGCGGGCACGCTTTTCGCGGCGCTCTTCGCGTTCCTGACGGTCTTTGTGGAGAACCGCAAGGGAAACAACCCGACTGCCAACCAACTGCCGCTCTTTCCGTATATCATGCTGGTGCTGCTGGTGCTGGTCATCAACCCGATCATCCGCCTGATACGCTTCATCAAACCCTACACGCTAGTGGAGTTGATGGTGATTTTCGTCATGGGGATGGTCTCGTCGGGCGTCTCCACCTTCGGTCTGACGGGGCAGCTCATCCCCATCATCGGCGGCCTATACAACAAGCACTGGAACAACAGCCAGACGGAATGGAACCGCTATGTGGAGCCCTTCATCAACGAGAGCTTCTTCATCTCGGAGCCAGGCATCCGAAAGGCGGCCACGGAGTACGCCAAAGCCGCCTCGGAACTTGCACAGCACAAGTCCCATCTCCCGATGCAGGCGGAGGCCGCGCAGTGGACGGCGGAATCGAAACGGCTTGAGGAAGCCGCCGCCGAGAAACGCGCCGCCCTCGCCGTGCTGGAGAAGCGCGCCTTCGACAAGGTGGAAATCTATCGGCGCGGACTGCCGAAGGAGAAGCGTTCATTCCCTGGCATCATGTACACCCCCGATGACACGCCCCACACCTATTTCCGCCGCCTGGGACGCCTCCGTGCGGGACGCAAGGCCGCTGAAATCCTGCGCGGCATCAAGGCATCTTCAAACCCGACGCAGGACCTCGCCGAGGCCATCGAACTGCTGACACCCTACGCGGACAACTCCGATTCGCAGGCGCGCACCGCCACCCTCAACGCCATCGAGGAGGCGGACAACCTTGAAATCCAATCCATTGACGAGAAACTTTTCAAGGCAAACCAGGACAAGCGAGTCGCCCATCTGGAGGAACTCCGTCGCCTGGAGGATGAAATCGCCTCCCTGGACCGCCGCCGTGAACGCCTGACAAAGCATCTGGAAAGGCTCTCTGTCAAGCGCGAGCGCATCAGCCTGGAGGAGGAGATCTGCGCACGCGTCAAGAAGACCTGCGACGGCCTAACGGCGGTTAAAGACGCGTGGGACGGAAGCGAATCGGTTGGCAAGGTGGAGGAACTGCTGGCAACCTTCCCCTGTTTCGACGCCTCGCTTTCGCGCTATCTCATCGGCGAGGTACCCTGGTCGCACTGGGCGAAGCCGCTGCTTTACTGGTCCTCCATCATCCTCCTGACCTATCTTCTGCTCTACACCTTCAACATCCTCATCTTCCGCCAATGGGCCTACCATGAGAAACTCATCTTCCCGCTGGCGGAACTGCCCGAGACCATCGCGGGCTTCGAGGGTGGAAAGGACACCACTGGGATTCTCCCCGCCCTTTTCAAAAACGGCCTTTTCTGGGTTGGCGTCGCCATTGCGGGAGGCGTCATGGGCTGGAACCTCCTCTGCTTCTCGGAGGCGGTGCCTGGCCTGAAGCCCCTGGACTTGAACAACTCCTGGACCCCCTTCATCCGCACCAGCATGTTCCAGGGGCTCTGCTATGGCGCGCGTTCCGCCGTGATGTTCACGCTGGTCGGTCTCGCCTTCCTCATCCCGCAGAAGGTCTCCTTCTCCCTCTGGTTCTTCCACATCTTCTATTTCATCCTGCTTCTGGGCATGGTCGCGTTCGGCTATGGGCAGAATGAAAGTTCCTTCCCGACGGAATGGTGGTACACCCACAACTTCAAGACCGCGCTCGGCACGGGCGCGCTTCTGGTCTTCGCCAGCCTGGTGCTGTGGAAATGCAAGGAGATGCTGCTGTGCGCGGTGCGTCCAAACGCCCTGGGCAAGATGGGCCCCGCCGAAAACCGCGAACTGCGCATCGCGTCGGGACTGTTTCTCTTCAGTTTTGCGGCGCTTATCATCTGCCTGTGGAAACTGCTGGGCGTCAATCTCTTCTATGCGGTGTTCGGCGTCTGCATCCTCATGGTCTTCACCATCGGCCTGATTCGCGCCGTCGCGGAAGGCGGTGTGCTGGGCTTCCAGTCGCATGCCAGCCCCTTCCACATCATCCGCGACCTCTTCGGCATGGACAAGGCCTTCACCTCGCCCAGCCTCTTCGCGCCTCTCATCGTCTATTATTCCATCATGTTCCTGGACATCAAGGCGTTCATCGCCCCCGCCATGGCCAACGGCCTGAAGATACGGGACGACATGAAGATGGAGCGCAAACGCTACCACCTGGGGATTGCGCTGGCAATCGCCGTCTCGATCTTCGTCGCCTTCTCGATGGTGCTGATTTTCTGCTATGATGCGGGGGCCGACGCCATGAGCGGGTGGTTCTACACGGCGTTTCCGAAAAACACCTTCACGCTCATCGGAAACATCTCCAAGGTTCCGCCGATGGTCTCCTCCTCAGCGCGCGGCTGGCTGATCTTCGGTGCGCTTCTCATGGGGGCTCTGCTCTATTTCCGCCAGAACAACTTCTGGCTGCCGCACCCCATCGGGCTGATCATGCTCATCAACCCGCTGATGGCCAGCTACTGGTTCTCCATCTTCCTGGGCTGGCTCGCCAAATCGCTGGTGACAAAGTACGCGAACAAGGAGACCTACGCCAAGGTGCGCGGACTTTTCATCGGCCTCATCGTCGGCGAATTCCTCATCGTGATGCTGGCCCTCATCGTGGCCACCATCTTCGACTGCAGCGTCGGAAATATTACCCTCAACAGATAACGGCAGTATCCATGGACGAAAACAAGGCAATCATACCAGAGCAGCAGCAGGTCAGTTGGCTGGTGACCGTGCAGGTCAGTTGGGCGGGCATTAAGCGACGCTTCTTCCGCTCGCTCATCACGATGTCAGGCGTTGTCCTGGCAATAGCGTTCCTGACCTATATGCAGTTGCAGAATGTCATTGTGAAGGGGCTGATCAAGGCGGACGACCAGGTGCTGAACGTGCTGCTCCAGAAGGCGGGCGTCGATATCTATTCGGGGGATTCCTCCGACCGTATGATGCTTCTGCTGATCATCCTGAGTTTACTGGCCTGCCTGGTTGGCATCGTCAACTCGATGCTGATGTCCGTCACGGAGCGCATCAAGGAGATTGGCACGCTGAAGTGTCTGGGCGCGCTGGACGGCTTCATCATCCGCTCCTATTTCATCGAATCCTCCATGCAGGGTGTTGCGGGGACGGCGCTGGGGTGCGTTATCGGGCTGGTAGTGGCGCTTTCCGCAGCCCTTTCTAACTACGGACGCTACGTCTTCCCGAACCTTGCCTACGGTGGTGTTTTCCTGGCCCTGCTGCTTTCCTTCCTGGTCGGCACGATGCTCTCCATTGTCGCCGCCATCCTGCCCGCCTACATGGCGGCGAAGAAACAGCCTGTTGACGCGATGAGGGTGGAAGAATGAGCGAAAAGAATACTACACAGAAGGATGACATCATCATCCGCACACACAACATCACCAAGGTCTATGTGCTTGGCTCCGTTGAAAAGGTCTATGCCCTGCGCGGCATCTCCGTCGAGGTGAGGCGAGGCGAATACCTCTCCATCCTCGGCCCTTCTGGCTCGGGCAAATCCACCTTCTTCAACATGGTCGGCGCCCTGGACAGGCCCACCGAGGGCCATGTGATGGTCGATGGCTACAACCTCCAGACACTTAATCAGAAGCAACTGGCCTGGATACGCTGCCATAAGATGGGCTATATCTTCCAGCAGTTCAACCTGATACAGACGATGACCGCCCTGGAGAATGTCGCCCTGCCCCGCATCTTCGCAGGCGAGAAGCCCGAGGATGCCCGTGAACAGGCCGCTGAAATCCTGAAGGTCGTGGGACTCGGGCACCGTATGACTCACCTGCCGAGCCAGGTGTCGGGCGGCCAGCAGCAGCGCATCGCCATCGCGCGCGCCCTTGTCAACAAGCCCTCCATCATCCTCGCCGACGAGCCTACAGGCAACCTTGACCTGAAGACGGGCGAGGAGATCATCGCCCTTCTGGGCGAGATGAAGGAGCGTTTCGGCATTACCATCATCACTGCCACCCACGACATGAAGATGCTCAGTGCCTCCGACACCGTCGTCTGGATCAAGGACGGACGCGCCGACCGAGTCGCACACAAGGGCGAATTCAACGTATCCATCGGCACCATCGACGGTAAAACCCTTGCTTAGGGGGCGCGGGGGGCTTGTCCCCCGTCCTTTGCCCTGTATAGAACAGCCCCACAAACAATGAAAAAGTCCCTAGTCCTTCTGCTCACAACCCTTCTGCTCTGCGGCTGCCCCACAGTAAAGCCGCCGCAGCGTCCTGTGGCCTACATGTACCCCACGGTGATGCCCATGAGCGCACTGGAGGCCTGCCAGCCAAAACCATTTTCCCCACAGGAAGTGCGCGGGTTGCTGGAAAAGGCGGCGGTGCTGCCTCTGCTTGAAGCAGAAGGCCTGCTGTCGGGCGATGTCGAGATTATGGCGCGAGGGTTCACCAAGCGCGGCTATGCGGAACTGGATGCCCGTCGCACTTCGGGCAATTTGCAATGGGTGGCGGTCATGTCGCTTGAGCAGGGAAACCTCCTTCTATGCGGATTCAGAAAAATCCCCCCAGCCGCAGCGTGTTTCAATGCGGAAATCAACGATAAAAAGGCAAGACGTTATCTAGAGCCCGACGCCTACGGACGCGCAAAATCGGTCACGGAGTATCCCAGCCCGATACCTGGTATGGTAGTCAGGCGAGTCCAACTTGGCAAGAAAACCCATTGGGAAACCCGCCTGCTTTTGCAGCAACAATAACCCCTAAAGGGACAGGAGGGACGGGAGGGACAAGAGCGACGCAAGGGGCACATTTCCAAGGCAAGTTTTTTTGTGCCACTTGCGTCCCTCCCGTCCCTCACGTCCCTCACGTCCCTTTAGTTTTTTTTGTGCCCCTTGCGTCGCTCCCGTCCCTCCCGTCGCTCATGTCCCTTTAGTTTTTTTTGTGCCCCTTGCGTCGCTCCCGTCCCTCCCGTCCCTCATGTCCCTTTAGTTTTTTTATGCCCCTTGCGTCCCTCCCGTCCCACCCCTCCCACCTGTCCCCTTAGTTTCCCTGCCAAATCCCAACAGGAAAAAAGCAAACC